>JBILAR010000044.1:0-25028 GCA_044354115.1 Pseudomonas sp.
TCTACCTCGACTCTGCTGACCTCAACTTCTCGAACCGCCCGGTGCGGACCCGCATGCCGGGTGGTGTGGCAGGGGCGCGGCCAGATGGCCGCCTCCTATGCCGATTTGGCAGTCGCCCCAAAAGTAAGCAAAAGGTCTTGCCCCATACATCCGGCCCGCCTGCGGCGGGTTCCCTCACTCCATCATTGCTCCGTGGGCCCGCTGCGACGGGCCATCCATGGCCCAACACAGCTCTCGCGGCATCCTGCCGCTCAACCCACTGCACAACGATTGCGTTCGGCCTCCTGAAAGGGGTGTTGTCCGGGCTCAGATGGATGGGCTTGGATCAAAAATGTGTTGGCTTTTGATTTTCGTAGGGCGGGTGCAACCCGCCGACTTATTGCTTCGCGGGTTTCACCCGCCCTACAAAGCTGTTGCGTGTTGGCATGTGATTTGTCAAAGCTCAAGGCATTCAAAAATCGACCAAACGACTCGGTCCAAGTAACCCCGTCAGGAGGCCGAGTGCAGGTGTTGTGTAGAGGGTCGTTTGGCAGGATGCCAAACGAGGCATGTTGGGCCATGGATGGCCCGTCTTGCCGACCCTCGGAGCAGCGCCGGAACGAGGGGAGTTGAGCGTAGCGAAACCCGGATGTCGGGCGCGCTTTCTCTTTGGTTACTTTCTCTTTTGCGCGAGCAAAGAGAAAGTAACTCGCCGAGGGGCGAAACCAGTAAGCAAGGCCAATTAAAGTGCGACGGGTTAACAGTGTTAGTCGGGCGTATTAACCGGTGTGACACTCGAGTTTAATCCAGCCCACAGAGCTATTTTGCAGCCTTGTTATTCCGCACATAAAGTGCTTTCCCACCAGTGGCACTGGTTCCCCGCTCTTCTACTTCAAATTTATGAGCGTGCGCCTTAATCAACTCGCTTAGCTTTTTAAATCCGTATAAGCGCGGATCAAAATCGGGTCGTAGCTTGCTAATGTTTGTGCCGACCGGACCGAGATTGGTCCAGCCACTTTCGTCGGAAACGTCGTCGATAACCTTGGCAATCACGTCTAACGGCACTTTTATTTTTGGTGCGGCTGGAGCTTTTTCTTCGAGTTTTACGGCGTTTGTTTGCAGAGAACCATTACTGGTAACGGTAGGTTTTTCCAGAGTGGCCGTGTGTTCCATAAGCGGTAGTGCTGGCGGTCGAAGAATCTCGGTATAGATAAACTTGTCGCAGGCCGAGACAAATGGCGAAGGTGTTTTCTTTTCTCCGAAGCCATATACGGTCAAACCTTCTTCACGCAAACGAGCTGCGAGACGGGTGAAATCGCTGTCACTGGAAACCAAGCAAAAACCATCAAAGCGCCGTGTGTAGAGCAAGTCCATCGCGTCGATGATCAGCGAACTGTCCGTGGCATTCTTACCCTTGGTGTAAGCGAACTGCTGCACTGGTTGGATCGAGTAATCCAACAGCACTTTCTTCCAACTACCTAGGTTTGGCTGAGTCCAATCACCATAAATACGTTTAACGCTGGCGATTCCAAATTTGGCGATCTCTTCGAAAAGGCCTTCAATTATCGAAGCTTGAGCATTGTCAGCGTCGATTAAGACCGCTAGGTGCTTTTGCGCTTCTTCAGGTTCGAGGCGAAGCGCGTAGCGCGGATTTTGAGCTTTAGCGTCCATGTTTCTTCCTTGGTTAATCCTGCCGCAGGATACATTGCCCATCACAGCATCACCAATGTGCTGTCGAACAGCCAGCCGCAAATCCGTCTACTGCCAATACCCATCCGGCGGTGCCGGTAACTCACCGAGCAGTTGCCGTAATCCCGCGCCCCAGTGGCCGCAGATGTCCTGATAGTAAGGATCATCTTCCTGTACGCGATAACCCGTCGGCACTTGCAAGCTGCCGGCGCGGTAGATCAGCAGATCCAGCGGCATACCCACCGAGAGGTTGCTGCGGATGGTCGAGTCGAAGCTGATTAGCGCGCAGCGCAGCGCTTGTTGCAGTGGGGTGCTGTAGCTCAGGGCACGGTCGAGAATCGGTTTACCGTATTTGCTTTCGCCGATTTGAAAGTACGGCGTGTCGGCGGTCGACTCGATGAAATTGCCTTGCGGATAAACGTTAAACAAACGCACCGGCTCTTGGCCGATTTGCCCGCCGAGCACGAACGAGCTGCCTAAATCGACGCCTTGGCCGAGGGTGGCGCTGGCGTCGCGGGCGATCACTTCGCGCAGGGTCGCGCCGACCAAGCCGGCGGCGTCAAACAGACTGCTGACCGAATGCAGGTTCGGCTGGCTGCTATTGAGGCGCTGACGCAGCAGGCTAATCACCGATTGCGAGGTGGCCAGGTTGCCAGCGGTTTGCAGCACCAACAGACGCTCGCCGGGCAGGCCAAATACGTGCAGTTTGCGATAGGTGGCGATGTGGTCGACGCCGGCGTTGGTGCGCGAGTCGGCAACTAACACCAGCCCCTCGGCCAGGTTCATGGCAACACAGTAAGTCATAAAGCTCTCATCAATGGCTCAGCGGCAGCCCGACAGTTTAACTGCCAGCACGGCGGCTGCCGAGCCACGACTCAGGTTTACTGACCGTGCTGGGTTTGCAGCGCCTGCGGGCTTACATGCACCCGCGCATGCATTTGCTCGCTGCCACCGCCACGGCGCATGCCGCGCACTGGGCAGGCGTCGAGGTAGTCCAAGCCGACTGCCAGTTTGATATGCCGTTGCGGGCGCGACATGCCGTTGGTCACGTCGAAGCTGTACCACACGCCATCCAGCCAGGCCTCGGCCCAGGCGTGGCTGGCCAAATGCGCGCTGTCTTCGCTGCACAGGTAGCCGGACACATAGCGCGCCGGTACGCCGATGCTGCGCACGCAGGCCAAAAAGGCGTGGGTGTGGTCTTGGCACACGCCGGCACCGAGGGCAAAAGCCTCGGCCGCGGTGGTTTCCACCGTGGTGGCGCCGGGGGTGTAGGGCATGGCAGAGGCCAGCGCGTGCATCAGCTCGACCAGCACTTTGCGCTCGCGGTGCGCGCCGCAATGGCTGAGGGCAAAGCCCAGCAGGGCAGGGTCGGCCTGAGTCAGGCGGGTGCCGCGCAAGAATGGCAGCGGCGAGGCGCTGTCGCGTTCACCGTCGCGGTGCTCGTCGATCTCGACCACGCCACGGGCGCCGATGACGATCGAGTCATGGGGTTGATCGAGGGTCAGTACATGCAAAATATTGCCGTACGGGTCGATTTGCGCGCGCACTGGATGGGGCAAATCCAGCTGCCAGTCGAGCACATGTTGGTGGGCGTTTTCCAACGGTGTGAGGCGCAAATACTGGATGCTGCCGCGCACTTCATCGGCGTAGTTGTAGGTCGTGTCGTGACGGATTGAGAGTCTCATGCGGCCTCCATGTAGGCGCTTTGAATGGCGTTAGCCAATTGCCGTACTAGCAAAATAAATTCCGAGAGCCAGCCATGCAGGCCTTCGGCGAGCACTTCATCGATCCCGGTGTAGCGCAGCCGGGCGTCCAGTTCGGCGACCAAACGCTGGGCCGGTCGGCCGTTGTCGCCGGGCAGGCTGGCGAGAATCTGGTTGATCTCGTCTAAACAGCTGCGCAAGGAACGCGGCACGTCGTCCCGCAGAATCAGCAACTCCGCCACGCAACGTGCGCCGGGAGCCTCGCGGTACAGTTCGGTAAACGCCTCGAACGCCGACAGCGCCCGTAGCAAGGCGCTCCACTGGTAGTAACCGTGGGCGGAGTCGTCGCTGATGCTGGCGACCTTGTCGCCGAACATTTCATAGCGCGCATCCACCAGCCGCAGGGTGTTGTCGGCACGTTCGATATAGGTGCCCAGGCGAATAAATTTGTACGCGTCATGGCGCATCAGTGTGCCGAAAGTCGCGCCGCGAAACAGGTGCGAGCGCTGCTTAACCCAGTCGCAAAACTGGCTGATGCCGTAGCGGCCCAACCCTTCGGCGGCGATGCTGTGCATCTCCAGCCAGGTGGCGTTGACGTTCTCCCACATGTCGGCAGTAATGCGTCCGCGCACCGCGTGGGCATTGCCGCGGGCGGCGCGCAGGCAGCTGTAAATGCTCGCCGGATTGTTGGCGTCTAAGGCAAAAAAATGCAGCAGACGCTCGGCATGCAGCTCGCCATGCCAGCCGACGTACGACTCCAGCGTGCCGGTAATTAGCAGCGGCATGGCCAGCTCATTGAGGCCATCGCCATGACCGTCTTGCGGCATCAATGACAGCGAGTAACTGACATCCAACATGCGCGCTAGGTTCTCGGCGCGCTCGAGGTGGCGGGCCATCCAATACAACTCACTTGCGGTTCTACTTAGCATGTTCTGCGCTCCTTATTCCGCCACGACCCAAGTGTCTTTGGTGCCGCCACCTTGGGACGAATTGACCACCAGCGAGCCTTCGCGCAGCGCCACCCGGGTTAAGCCGCCGGGCACCAAACGGGTTTCCTTGCCGGACAACACAAACGGCCGCAGGTCGATATGCCGGGGCGCAATGCCGTTTTCCACGAAGGTTGGGCAGGTCGACAAACTCAAGGTTGGCTGGGCGATATAGGCCGCCGGATTGGCCTTTAAGCGCTGGCGAAAATCTTCCAGTTCGGCCTTGCTGGCGGCCGGGCCGACCAACATGCCGTAGCCACCTGAGCCTTGGGTTTCCTTGACCACTAACTCCGGCAGGTGCGCCAGCACATGGGATAACTCATCCGGTTTGCGGCACTGCCAAGTCGGCACATTGGCCAGAATCGGCTCTTCATCGAGGTAGAAACGGATCATGTCCGGCACATAGGGGTAGACCGATTTGTCGTCCGCCACCCCGGTGCCGATGGCATTGGCCAGCACCACATTGCCGCTGCGATAGGCCGCCAACAGGCCCGGCACGCCGAGCATGGAGCCGGGGTTAAAGGCCAACGGGTCGAGGTAAATGTCGTCCAGCCGGCGGTAGATCACATCGACCCGCCGGGGACCTGCGGTGGTGCGCATAAACACCCGGTCGTCACGCACGAACAAGTCCGCACCTTCGACCAACTCCACGCCCATCTCGCGGGCTAGGAAGGCATGCTCAAAATAGGCGCTGTTAAACGAGCCCGGGGTCAGCACCACCACGCAAGGATCATCGACTGGGCTTGAGTCCTTTAAGGTCGAGAGCAGCAAGCTCGGGTAGTGGTCGATGGGCGCGATGCGCTGGCTGGCAAATAGCTCCGGGAACAAGCGCATCATCATCTTGCGGTCTTCGAGCATGTAGCTGACGCCGCTGGGGGTGCGCAGGTTGTCTTCGAGCACGTAATAGGTGCCGTCGCCATCGCGCACCAGATCGACCCCGGCAATGTGCGCGTAGGTGTCGCGGTGCAGGTCGAGGCCCTGCATGGCGATCTGGTAGCACTCGTTAGCCAGCACCTGCTCGGCCGGAATGATCCCGGCCTTGATGATGCGTTGGCCGTGATAGAGGTCGGCGAGAAACATATTCAGCGCCTGCACCCGCTGAATACAGCCGCGCTC
The DNA here is from genome assembly GCA_044354115.1 of Pseudomonas sp. Lineage (GTDB taxonomy): Bacteria > Pseudomonadota > Gammaproteobacteria > Pseudomonadales > Pseudomonadaceae > Aquipseudomonas. The sequence goes on from JBILAR010000044.1 coordinate 5,474, forward strand.
GATGCCCTGCCATTCGCGCCCAGTAATGCTGCGCGGGATGGTGTCGAAGGGGATCAGCCGCTCGGTGCCCTGTTCGTCGCCATACAGGGTGAAGGTGATGCCGGCGCGGTGAAACAGCAGGTCGGCTTCACGCCGACGCTGGGCCAATTGCTCCGGTGGGGTGGCCGCTAGCCAGCGGGCGAACTCTTGATAGTGCGGGCGACACTTACCGCGCGCATCGTACATTTCGTCATAGTACTGCCGAGCCATACTGCAACCCTCATCCACTGGTGAGAGTGCTATCGCAAAGCCCGTGCCAGAGCGCTAAAGTGTTTTATATCAATAAGTTAGGCGGAGTGCGCAAAGGCTCAGCACCAACAGGGCGCAGCTTAACCGCAGATTTACCGGGGTTAGCACTGTTTTAGTTCAGTCGCCGTGGCGGTTCAGCGTGGCACCGCCGCGATTTAGCGCGTAACTGCACTGTGCAGTGCATCGAACGCGGGCAGTGGCTGCACGGGTTCACTGCGCTGGCAGATAAGCGCTTGGGTTGCCGCGCCTGCCGTGCAATTTAAGGTGCCAGTTGCTCAGCGCTAAGCTGGTGCTCTTCGCCGGCGTAGTAAGCCTTTACCCGTGGGTCCATGACGGCCCGCCAGAGCGGTGGGAACAGCGCTAACACCACCATGCCGGCGTAGCCGTTGGGCAGTTGCGGGCTGCTCTCGTGGTGGCGTAGTACTTGGTAGCGGCGCTTGGCGTAGGCGTGGTGGTCGGAGTGACGCTGCAAGTGGAACAAAATCAAATTGGTGATGAGAAAGTTGCTGTTCCACGAATGGCTGGGATTGGTGCGCTCGTAGCGACCATTGGCTTGTTTGCGTCTGTGCAGGCCGTAGTGCTCGATGTAGTTAACTATCTCCAGCAGGGTTAAAGCGGCAAAACTTTGGCCTAAGAAGAAGGCCAGCCCCAACCAGCCAAAGGCCAGGCTAAAACCCAAAGCAAACAAACCGCTGAGGGCGTACCACCAGATCAATTCATTCTGTCGGCACAGCGCCGGCAGCCCTTTGCGTTTCAGCCGCTCGGCTTCCAGCCGCCAGGCATTGAGAAAGTTGTGCAGATAAGCGTGCGGCAAAAAGCCGTACAAGCTTTGCCCAAAGCGCGAAGAGGAGGCGCACTCCGGGGTGGACACATGCACATGATGGCCACGCACATGCTCAACTTTAAAACCGGCGTAGCACACGGCGGCGAGTAATAAGCCGCCGGCGTTTTGTTCGATGGCCGGGTCTTTGTGCACCAGTTCGTGGGCTACGGTAATGCCGACTACGCCCATCACTATGCCAATCGACAGGGTCCAACCCAGCTGACCGATCCAACTCCACGTTTGGTTATGCGCCAGCACCCAGCCGCCCCAACCGAGCATGCCGAGTAATACCGGCACGCAAGCTAGGGTCAGCAGGCGATAGTAGATTTCATTTTCCATGGCCGGCACTTGCAGGCTTTCTTCGGGGTTGGCCGGGTCGCGCCCGAGTAGGGCATCGAGTAGCGGCATCAGGCCAAAAATCAGTGCCGGCACTAAAAACGCCCACGCATCGGCATGCGCGCTGTTTTGTCCGAGGTAATAGCTCAGGGGCACCAAGGCCACGGGCAGTAGCCATAACCAATAACCAATCTTTTTAAAGTTAAGCATCCAGTCGGATGAACGAGTCGAGAGCATGATGGCTGGGCCTTTATTGTTATGAGGGGTGGATGTGTTGTTGGATTGTAGGACAATGTTTGTGTTGGGTTAAGCCCTGCCTAGCCTATCTTTGGCATGGTCTGAGCAACCTCTGGCGGGGTCGTTGGGGGTGCGCCCTGTGTTACACTCGCGGCCCTGCGCGGCACCTCATATAAAGGAACAGCATGACGTTCAAGGCCCCGGACAGCCTCGCTGAGCAAATCGCCCAGCACCTTGCCGAACGCATCATTCGCGGCGAGTTAAAAGAGCGCGAACGCATTCAAGAGCAAAAAGTTACCCAAGCACTTAATGTCAGCCGAGGTTCGGTGCGCGAGGCGCTGCTGATTCTTGAGCGCCGGCATTTAATTGTGATCTTGCCGCGCCGTGGCGCGCATGTTGCCGAGTTAACTGCGCATAACGTCAAGAGCCTGTATGCGCTGGTGATGGAGCTGTACATCGTGTTGGGCAATGCGGTGGCCGCCACTTGGCGCACCGAAGCCGACCTCGCGCCGTTGCTGGCGGTACAACTGCAATTGCAGGCAAACGCGGCCAGTGAAGATATCGACGCTTTCGTTGAGAGCAGTTTTGATGTGATGCGCGCGGCTTTTCCGTTTGCCAGCAACCCTTATTTGCAAGAAACCCTTGAGAATCTGCTGCCGGCCATTAGCCGCACTTATCACCTGGCCTTGGGCCGGCGCAAGTCGGAAATGAGCACCTTTGTGAACACCTTTGCGGCGATGTTGCAGGCGGTATTGGCGCGTGACCCGGTGCAAATTCGCACGGTCTTGCTGGGTTATGGGCAGCACAATTGTGCGCTGGTGTTGGCTGCGTTGGCGGAGCGCTAAGGCGCCGAAAGGAAGCGGGTGTTATGCGGCTAAAGTGCATCAAGCTGGCGGGCTTTAAGTCGTTCGTCGATCCCACCACGGTCAACTTTCCGAGCAATATGGCGGCGGTGGTTGGGCCTAATGGCTGCGGTAAATCCAATATCATCGACGCGGTGCGCTGGGTGATGGGCGAGAGCTCGGCGAAGAACCTGCGCGGGGAGTCGATGACCGACGTGATCTTCAACGGCTCCACCAGTCGTAAGCCGGTCAGCCAGGCCTCGATCGAGTTGGTGTTCGATAATAGCGACGGCACCCTGCTCGGTGAATACGCCAGTTATGCGGAAATCTCGATTCGCCGGCGAGTCACCCGCGACAGCCAGAACACTTATTTCCTCAACGGCGTGAAGTGCCGCCGCCGCGACATTACCGATATTTTCTTGGGCACCGGTTTAGGCCCGCGCAGTTACTCGATCATCGAACAGGGGATGATCTCCAAGCTGATCGAGGCGCGCCCCGAAGACCTGCGTAACTTTATTGAAGAAGCCGCCGGCATCTCCAAGTACAAAGAGCGCCGCCGCGAAACCGAAAACCGCATCCGCCGCACCCACGAAAACTTGGCGCGCTTAACCGACCTGCGTGATGAACTGGAGCGCCAGCTCGAACGCTTGCAGCGCCAAGCGCAATCGGCGGAGAAATACCAGCAATACAAGGCTCAGGAACGCGAACTCAAGGCGCAGTTGTCGGCCTTACGTTGGCAGAGCCTGAACGAGCAGGTCGGTCAACGCGAGGCGGTGATCGCCCAGCAAGAAATCTCCTTCGAGGCGCTGATTGCCGAGCAGCGCAGCGCCGATGCCAGCATCGAGCGCTTGCGCGACGGCCATCACGAGCTGTCCGAGCAGTTTAATACCGTGCAGGGGCGCTTCTATTCGGTCGGTGGCGACATCGCTCGCATTGAGCAAAGTATCCAGCACGGCCAGCAGCGTTTGCGTCAATTACAGGATGATTTACGCGAGGCCGAGCGGGCTAGGCAAGAAACCGCCGCGCACCTGAGCCATGACCAAAACCTGCTCGCCAGCTTGACTGAAGAACTGGCCATGCTCGAACCCGAACAAGCCATGACTGCGGCTGCGGCCGAAGAAGCCGCAGCCGGTTTGGATGAGTCGGAAACCGCCATGCACGGCTGGCAAGAGCAGTGGGACGGCTTCACCCAACGCAGCGCCGAGCCACAGCGTTTGGCCCAGGTGCAGCAGTCGCGCATCCAGCAGCTTGAGCACAGTCTTGAGCGCTTAAGCGAACGGCAACGGCGGTTGGCCGATGAGCGTCAGCAATTGGCTGCCGACCCGCAAGACGCCGCCATTCTTGAACTGGGCGAGCAGTTGGCGATTAGCGAATTAACCGTCGAGGAGTTGCACGCGGCCGAACACACCTTGGCCGAACAGCTGGAACAGTTGCGTGGGCAATTACAGCTAGCCAATCAGGCCCAGCAGCAGGCGCAGGGTCAGTTGCAGCGCTTAAATGGGCGGATTGCCGCGCTCGAAGCCTTGCAGCAGGCGGCGCTCAATCCGCCCAAAGGCACGGCGCAATGGCTGCGTGAGCAAGGCCTGAGTGAGTGCCCACAGTTGGCCGCTGGCCTGCGGGTTGCCCCCGGTTGGGAGTTGGCGGTAGAGACGGTGTTGGGCGCGGATTTGCAGGCGGTGTTGCTCGATGACGGGCAAGCCAGCAGCTTGCCGCAGTTGGATTTCACCAGCTTCAACCAAGGCGATTTACGTTTACTGCAGGCCAGTCATGGCGCGCCGCGTTTACCGGGTAGCTTGCTCGATAAGGTCGAGTCGAGTGTCGATTTAGCCCCTTGGCTGGGACAAATTCTGCCGGTGGAAACCCTGCAAGATGCCCTCGCGTTGCGCAGCCAGTTGGCCCCCGGTAGCAGCCTGATCAGCCGTGATGGTTATTGGCTGGGGCCGCATTTTTTGCGTGTGCGCCACGCCGACGCCAGCGAAAGCGGCGTGCTGGCGCGCGCCCAAGAGTTGTTGCAGTTACACAATGAGCGCGAGCAATACGAAGCCCGTTTGGCTGAGCTCGATTTGCAGCTGCAGCAACTGCAGGCTCAGCAGCGCGACCAAGAGCAAAACCGCGAGCAGCAGCGCCGCCGCTTGCATGACGAAACCCGCAGCGCCGGCGAATTAAAAGCTCAGCTCTCGGCGGTGCAGGCCAAGGTCGAACAACTGCAATTGCGCCAGCGTCGCCTGGATGCCGAGGTCGCGGAGTCCGCCGAGCAGCTGGCCCAAGAACAAGAGCAATTGGGTGAGGCGCGGCTGATTCTGCAAGACGCCTTGGACGCCATGGCGCAAGACAGCCAGCAGCGCGAGCAACTGCTGGCGACCCGTGACGGTTTGCGCGAACGACTCGACCGCATGCGCCAAGAGGCGCGCCAGCACAAAGACCATGCTCATCAGCTGGCGGTGCGCCTCGGTGCTCTTAATAGCCAGCACAGCTCTACCGCCCAAGCGTTGCAGCGCCTGCAATTACAAGCCGAACGCCTGCATGAAAAGCGTGAGCAGCTCGACCTGAATCTGGGTGAGGGCGAAGCGCCGCTGGAAGAGTTGCGCATGAAGCTGGAAGAGTTACTCGATAAGCGCATGGCCATCGAGGACGAACTCAAGCTGGCGCGTTTGGGCCTAGAAGATGCCGATCGGCAATTGCGCGACAGTGAGAAACGCCGCAATCAGGCCGAGCAGCAAGCGCAATTATTACGCGGCCAACTCGAGCAACAACGCCTCGACTGGCAAAGCCTGAGCGTACGCCGCGCAGCAGTGGTTGAACTGCTGGCAGCCGAGAATTACGACCTGCATACAGTGCTAGCCAACTTGCCGGTTGAGGCCAGCGAAAGCGCTTGGAACGATGAGCTTGAGCAGTTGGCGGGGCGGATTCAGCGCTTGGGCGCGATCAACCTGGCGGCGATCGAGGAGTATCAACAGCAGTCCGAGCGCAAGCGTTATCTGGATGCGCAAAACGCCGATTTGGTCGAGGCGCTGGATACCCTGGAAAACGTCATTCGCAAAATCGACAAAGAAACCCGCAACCGTTTCAAAGCCACCTTTGATCAAATTAATGCTGGTCTGCAGGCGTTGTTTCCCAAGGTCTTTGGCGGCGGCACGGCGTATTTAGAGTTGACTGGCGAAGACCTACTCGACACTGGCGTAAGTATCATGGCGCGGCCGCCCGGCAAGAAAAACAGCACCATTCACCTGTTGTCGGGTGGCGAGAAGGCGCTGACCGCGTTGGCGCTGGTGTTTGCCATTTTCCAGCTCAATCCGGCACCGTTTTGCATGCTCGATGAGGTGGATGCGCCGCTGGATGACGCCAACGTCGGCCGCTATGCGCGCTTGGTTAAAGAGATGTCGGCCACCGTGCAGTTTATTTACATCACCCACAACAAGATCGCCATGGAAATGGCCGATCAGTTGATGGGCGTGACCATGCACGAGCCGGGTTGTTCGCGGTTGGTGGCGGTGGATGTCGAAGAAGCCTTGGCAATGGTTGAAACTTGATGCGACAGACGGTGTAAAATTGACTTTTGTCGTGCTAGTTTAGCCAAAGGTCTGTGTGACGCGTGGAAAACGCCTGCTAGAACATAGAGTTGGCACCACGCGAGTTAATAGTTACGGGCTCGGAAGCCCTTCAATCAATTTTTTTAGTCGGGGTTAGTGGATTACATGGAAATCGGTCTGCGTGAGTGGCTGATCGTCATCGGCATTGTGGTGATCGGCGGCATCCTAGTGGATGGCTGGCGGCGTATGCGCGGCGGCAAGGGCAAATTAAAATTCAAATTGGACGGTCGCTTTGGCGACCTGCCCGATGAAGACGGCGACCCTGCGTTGCTCAGCCCTGCGCGAGTGGTCGACCGCCAGCGCGAGCCGCAATTTGATGAAGAAGATTTACCGGTGATGAACGCCACTGAGTTAAATCGCCGCCGTGCGGGCGAGCCGAGTCAGGGTGATTTAAATCTCAACGCGCCAGTGCCAACCCTGTTAACCCCGGTTGAGTCGAACCCGGCAAAACACCCAACACCAGTGGCTGCCAGCGCTCCAGAGCTGCCGCCAGTGGAAGAAGTGCTGGTGATTAGCGTGGTTGCCCGCGAAGGCGAGGGCTTTAATGGCCCGGCGCTGCTGCAAAATATTCTCGAAAGTGGCCTGCGTTTTGGCGAGATGGATATTTTCCATCGGCACGAAAGCATGGCCGGTAATGGTGAGGTGTTGTTCTCGATGGCCAACGGGGTAAAACCCGGCACCTTCGATTTGGACGACATCGATCACTTCACCACTCGCGCCGTGAGCTTCTTTCTCGGTATGCCGGGGCCGCGTCATCCACGCCAAGCCTTCGATGTGATGATCGCCGCCGCGCGTAAGTTGGCCAATGAGCACAATGGCGAGCTCAAAGATGATCAGCGCAACACCATGACCGCACAAACCATTGAGCATTATCGTCAGCGCATTGTTGAGTTTGAGCGCAAGCACATTATGCCCAAACGCTGAGGCCGCTTTACTGGCTGCCAAGTGTTAAGTAAGTCGTTAAAAGAGCAGCCTCGGCTGCTCTTTTGCTTTTTAAGAGAAATCGTTATGACCGACACCACCGCAAACGCCGCCCAACGCATTCTCGAACTGCGCGCCGAGTTGAATAGGCACAACCACAGTTACTACGTATTGGACGAGCCGAGCATTCCCGACGCCGAATACGATCGGCTGTTTGCTGAGTTGCAACGTTTAGAAGCCGCCGCGCCAGAATTAATTACTGCAGACTCGCCGACGCAACGGGTCGGTGGTACGGCGCTCAGTGCCTTTGGTGAGGTCAAGCATGAAGTGCCGATGCTCAGCCTGGGTAATGCTTTTGAAGAAAGCGATCTGCTGGATTTTGACCGCCGTGTGCATGAGGGCCTGGATCTGCCGGCTGGCGATTTATTTGGCGGCGGCGCCGAGGTTGAGTACTGCTGTGAGCCCAAACTCGACGGTCTGGCCGTTAGCTTGCTGTACGAGCACGGCCTGCTGGTGCGTGGCGCCACCCGTGGCGATGGCAGTACGGGGGAGGACATCAGCACCAATGTGCGGACCATTCGCAACGTGCCGCTCAAGCTGCACGGCGAGGGCTGGCCGAGCGTTCTGGAAGTGCGCGGCGAAGTGTTTATGGCCAAGAGCGGTTTCGATGCGCTCAACGCGCGGCAACTGCAGAACGCCAGCAAGCCCTTCGCCAACCCGCGTAACGCGGCGGCTGGCAGCCTGCGCCAGCTCGACCCGAAGATTACCGCCAGTCGTCCCTTGGAGTTTTGTTGCTATGGCATTGGCCGGGTCGAAGGTGAATTGCCGGCGACTCAGGTGGGCATCCTCCAGCAACTGCAACGCTGGGGCCTGCCGATCAGTCGCGAGTTGCAGCTGGCCAAGGGGGCTAACGAATGCCTGGCTTACTACCGCGATATCGGCGAGCGGCGGGCCAGTCTGGCCTATGAGATTGATGGTGTGGTGTTCAAACTCAACGACCTAGCCTACCAGCGTGAACTGGGTTTTCGCGCGCGCGAACCACGCTGGGCCATTGCGCATAAATTCCCGGCGCTGGAAGAACTGACCGAATTGCTGGACGTGGAGTTTCAAGTTGGTCGCACTGGCGCGGTGACGCCGGTGGCACGCTTGCAACCGGTGAAAGTCGCCGGGGTGATGGTGGCCAACGCCACGCTGCACAACATGGACGAAGTCGCGCGTTTGGGTCTGATGATCGGCGACACTGTGATTATCCGCCGCGCTGGCGATGTGATTCCGCAGGTGGTGCAAGTGGTGCTGGAGCGCCGCCCGGACTGGTCTGTGCAGGAGCGTGAGGCGCGAACCGTCAAGGTGCCGAGTGAGTGCCCGGTGTGCGGCTCGGCGGTCGAGCGCACGCAACTGGTTAAACGCAGCAAGGGCCGCGAGACTTTCAGTGAAGGCGCGGCCTATCGCTGCGTTGGGCGGCTGGCCTGCGGCGCGCAACTGAAACAGGCGATCATCCATTACGTGTCGCGCCGGGCCTTGGATATCGAAGGCTTGGGCGAGAAGAGCGTCGAACAGTTGGTGGACGAAGGTTTGGTTCGCTCGCCAGCCGACCTGTACAAATTGACCTTCGAGCAAGTGGTCGAGCTAGAAGGTTTTGCCGAGCTGTCGAGCAAGAACCTGCTGGCCGCTATCGAAAACAGTAAGAAGCCCGAACTAGCGCGCTTCATTTATGCCCTGGGTATTCCCGATGTCGGCGAGGAGACGGCCAAGGTATTGGCCCGCTCGCTGGCCTCGTTGGCGCGCATCAAACAAGCCTTGCCCGAAGTGCTGACCTACTTGCCGGATGTGGGCCTGGAAGTGGCCCATGAAATTCACGAGTTTTTTAGCGATGCGCACAATAGCAGCGTGATCGAGGCGCTTGAGCAAATCCTGGATATTCAGGGGCAGGGCGAGTTGGGCGCAGAGTTTGCTGCCAGCACCACCTTGGCCGGCTTGCTCGACAAACTGCATATCGCTTCGGTTGGCCCTACTGGCGCTAAAACCTTGGCCGCCAAGTTTGCCGAGTCGCTGCAAAAAGTGCTGGAGGCCGATTGGCTGGACCTGCGCCAAGCCTTGAGTGAGAAACCCGCGAATGCCGTGCGTGAATTTTTCAGTGTGCCCGAGCACTGCCAGCGTGCGCTGAACATCGAAGCGCAGTTGCGTGAGTTCGGCATGCATTGGGAAAGCCCAAAGAGAGTGGTCGAAGGTCTGCCGCTGGCCGGCCAGACCTGGGTGTTGACCGGCACCCTAGAGGTGATGAGTCGCGATCAGGCTAAGGCCAAACTTGAGTCTTTGGGCGCGAAGGTGTCGGGTTCGGTGTCGGCGAAAACCCACTGCGTGGTGGCGGGGCCGGGTGCTGGCTCGAAGCTCGGCAAGGCTTCTGAGTTGGGCATTAAGGTGTTGGATGAGGCGGGCTTTTTAGCGCAGATGCTGCTGCTTGAAGCGGCGCTCTGACCGTTGCGATCAGAGCGCTGGCGACTTAGTTGATCGCGTCGGTCAGGGCTTTGGCCGGGACGAACTTCACCACGTTTTTGGCGGCGATTTCGATCGCGTTACCGGTTTGCGGATTGCGCCCGGTGCGCGCTGGGCGCTGGGTAATCTTCAGCTTGCCAATGCCGGGCAGGGTGATTTCGTCGTTGTTCTCTAGGGCGTCAGTGACGATTTCGCTCAACTGCTCAAGCAGTGCGCGGACCTTGGTTTTCGGGCTGTCGATCGCTTCGGCGAGGTCGCTGATCAGTTGGTCTTTGCTGATGGCCATGGTGTTGCTCCTTGGGTGGGAAAACGCTATCTCGTGGTCGGGACAGACCCTATCACATACCTGCGCTGAGCTGAATGCTCAAAATGCCGCACGTCGGTTTTGACGATATTGGTGCGGCGGCAGACCCTTCCAGCGCTTGAAGGCGTGAATGAAATTCGACACCTCGGCATAGCCTAAACGCTCGGCAATTTCCTCCAGGGTTAGGCCGTCGGTGGCGAGTAATTCTTCGGCCAGCGCTTGGCGAACTTCTTCCAGCAGCAGGCGAAAACTTGTGCCTTCATCCAGCAAGCGGCGGCGCAAGGTGCGCGAGCTGAGGTTGAGTTTTCTCGCCACTTCGTCCATGTCAGGCAAGCGCCCCGGTGTGCTCAGCAGGCGCGCGCGAATCTGCCCGGCCAGCCCTGAGCGTTCGCGGCGTTTGCTCAGCAGTGCATGGCAGTGTTCCTCGCATTGCTGGGCGACTTGCGGGTTGGCTCCCGGCAGCGGCTGGTCGAGTAAGTGGCTATTGAGGACGAAGCGATTCTCGGCTTGGGCAAAGCGTGGCTCGATGCCGTAGCTGTCGATATACAGAGAGCAGTCCGACGGGCGCGCTAGGCTTAAGTCGACACGAAGCAACGGCAGGTGTTGGCCGAGCAAGTCGCGCTGAATTCCGAGCATGCCGGCGCTGTCGCGCTCCAGAATAAAGCCGCGTAATTCGGCCGGTATGCCACGGTCGTCAAACAGCAGATGCACCTCATCGCCGTGCTCCTCCAAGCGCATGCCGAAGAAGGCGTAGGTCAGGTCGAGGTAACGTAAACCTAAGCTGGCGGCGCTGCGAAAAGTCGGGCTGCTGAGCAGGGCAAACCCCCAAATGCCATAGGTGCTCAGATGATAGCGCTGGCCGGCTTTGAGACCGATGCCGGGCTGCGGGCCGAGTGCGCTAACCAGATTGCCGATTAGCGCCAGTTCTTGGCTGGCGTCGATTTCACCGCCGGGGTCGGCCAGCTGCTGCAGGCTCAAGCCAGTGCCCGCTAGGCAGCGCTCAACCGACAGGCCCTGATCGAGGCCGAACTGGGTCAGCAGCTGCACGCTGATGCTGCTGCGACGTGTAGGCCAATGGCTGGGGGTTTTGTTAGACATTTTGTCCTAAATTCACAATTTATGGCCGACTATGCCATAACCTCGAATGCACAGGCTAGGTAGTATGGGCTATCGACTTGGCGCTATTGGGAGCAAACAATGACTAATAATTCCCCTGCAAATTCTCCAACAGACATACCGTTACGCGTGCTGATTATCGGTGCCGGGTTTGCCGGCGTCGGCCTGGCCATTCAGTTAAAACAGCGCGGTATCGAGGATTTTTTAATTGTCGAGAAGGCCGTCGCCGTGGGTGGTACGTGGCGTGATAACAGTTACCCCGGCGCGGCCTGCGATGTGCCATCCCACCTGTATTCGTTTTCGTTCGAGCCCAAGAGCAACTGGAGTCGTAAGTTCGCCCCGCAGGCGGAGATCTTTGCCTATATCCAGCAGTGCGTGAGCAAGCACGGGTTGGCGGCGCAGATCAGCTTTAACACTGAGGTGGCCAGTGCTGAGTTCGATGCAGTGGCCGGGGTTTGGCAGGTGCACTGCAGCGATGGTCGAAACTACCGCGCGCGGGCCTTGGTGAGTGCCTGCGGGCAGTTGAATCGGCCGGCCTATCCGCGCATTCCGGGGCTGGAAAGTTTTACCGGCGCGCGCTTTCACTCGGCCCGTTGGCAGCATGAGGTTGAGCTAGCCGGCAAGCGCGTGGCGGTGATCGGCACCGGTGCCAGTGCCATTCAGTTCGTGCCGGAAATAGTCCCCAAGGTCGCGCAGCTGTATCTGTTTCAACGCAGCGCCGCCTATGTGATCCCTAAACCGGACCGGGCTTATCGGGCCTGGGAGTTAGCGCTGCTGACGCGGCTGCCGTGGTTGCAACAACTCGACCGTGGCCTCAAGTATGTGCAGCATGAAGTCCGCGCCTTGGCCTTTATTCATTTTCCGGCGCTGATGAAACTGTTCAAGCTGAGCTTCAACCGTCACCTGAACAGCGCCATTACCGACCCTGAGTTGCAGCGTCGGTTAATGCCGGATTACCCGCTGGGTTGCAAACGTATTCTGATCTCGAATAACTACTTTCCGGCCTTGGCCCAGGCGCATGTGGAGGTCATCAATAGCGGCATTCGCGCGGTCACCGAGCGGGGTGTGGTGACTGAAGATGGCTGTGAGCGCGAGGTTGATGTGCTGATTTACGGCACCGGTTTTGCGGCCACTGACTTTCTCGCACCGATGCAAATCAAGGGCCTTAATGGCCTCGATCTGAATCAAGCGTGGCGCGATGGCGCCGAGGCGTATAAGGGCATCAGCGTCAGCGGCTTTCCCAATTTGTTTATGCTGTATGGGCCCAATACCAATCTGGGCCACAACTCAATTCTGTACATGCTCGAGAGCCAGTTTGGGTATGTGCTCAAGTGCCTAGAGGTTCTTGAACAACCGGGCTTGCGCTATATGGATGTGAAACCGCAGGTGCAGCAGCGCTTTAATCAGCATTTGCAGCAGGTGATTCGTCACTCGATCTGGGAGCAGGGCTGTAACAGTTGGTACAAAAATGCTGCCGGTAAAAACACCAACAATTGGCCGGGTTTCACCTTTAGCTATCGCCAGCAGACCCGTCATCTGGAGCTTGCCGACTATGCCTGCAGCCGTTGAGTTTACCCCGCCAGCCTTGACCCAGCCGCTGCTGCGCGGCGTTATCCGCACGGCGTTGCGCGGGTTGTTTCGCAGCTTGGTGCGCCCGCCAATTCCGATCGCGCTGCAGCGCAGGATTTTGCGCCTGCTCACACTGAGCATTGCACCGCACGAGGTCACGCGCAGCCGTTCGACCATCGGCGGGCGGCCGTGCGAATGGCAACGCCCGCAAGGCGATACGGCTGGGGTGTTTTTGTACCTGCATGGCGGGGCCTATCTGATTGGCTCGCCCGCCACCCATAGGGCCATTACTGCTGCGCTGGCCAAACGCGGCAAGTTGGCGGTGTGTGCCCTGGATTACCGGCTGGCGCCCGAGCATCGTTATCCGGCGGCGCTGGAAGATAGCGTGGCGGCCTATCAGGCGTTGCTGGCTGCGGGTTACCTCGCTGAGCAAATTGCCATCGGCGGTGATTCGGCCGGTGGCAATCTGGCCTTGATCACCGCGCTGCGCCTGCAGGAGTTGGGGTTGCCCGCGCCTAGGGCATTGGTGTGTTTCTCGCCGGTGACGGATTTCAGCGTGACGCAACTGCATAAGCCGCCGGCCGGCGATCCGCTGCTCAATCCGGCTTGGTTGGAGCAGGCCGTCAAGCTCTATTGCCCGGCGGACATGCAGCCGCAAGATCCGCGACTGTCGCCGGTGTATGCCGATCTCAGTGTTCTGCCGCCGACCCTGATCCAAGTCGGTAGCGATGAATTGCTGCTCAATGACAGCCTGCGTTTTGCCGAGCGGGCTAAGGCTGCTGGGGTCAAGCTGCAGTTGGAGGTGTATCCGGGTCTTTGGCATGTGTTTCAAGCCCATGTTGGGCTGCTGCACGCGGCGGACTTTGCCATTGCGCGGGTGATTAGCTTTTTACAGGCTCAGGGTGTTTGCGATGAATAATATTCTGATCACCGGCGCGGCTTCCGGCATTGGTGCAGCGACCGCACGCTTGTTTCATGCGCGTGGTTGGCAGGTAGGTTTGCTGGATATTAATCCCACCGCCTTGGCCAGTTTGTCGGCGGAACTGGGCGGGGTTTGGCATGCGCCAATCGATGTTGCCGATGCGGGTGCAGTGCACGCGGCGCTCCAGGGTTTTACCGCCCTGCACAATGGCCAGTTGCGCTTGCTGTTTAACTGCGCCGGAATTTTACGTTTTGGCCATTTCGAGAGCATCGAGCTGGCTGAGCACGCGCGCATTCTGCAGATCAACGTGCTGGGTTTGTTGCAGATGACTCACGCGGCTTTTGCCTATTTAAAAGTCACCCCGGATGCTCAGGTGATCAATATGGGCTCGGCCTCGGGGCTCTATGGCACGCCGCATATGGCCAGTTATTCGGCCTCCAAATTCGCCGTGCGCGGGCTGACCGAGGCGCTGGATTTGGAGTGGCGTCAGCATGGCATTCGGGTTGGCGACCTGATGCCGCCGTTCGTGCGCACGCCGATGGTCAGCAGCCAGAGTTTTCTGCCGCCTGCCTTGCGCCGGCTGGGGGTGAACCTGAGTGCCGAGCAAATCGCCATGGCGGTCTGGCGGCAGGCGCAGAGCACTAAGGTGCATCGGCCCATCAGTGTTCAATTCAAGCTGATGTACGGCTCGGCGCAGCTTTCTCCCGCGTGGTTGACGCGCTGGATCATGGGCTGGCTGAGCCGTCCATAACGACAGCGTTACTGGTGTGAAACAGTGCGCGTTGGTCTGCTAATGATCACGCGCAGGCTAAAGGGGCTAGGCTTTAAGGGCGCGTGTTTATTGCGCGCGACTAACCGGCGGACCAGCCCATGACGATGACGGTAAGCGCAGCAGAAAGCAGCAGCCACAAGCTGTTGCTGCGGATGAAAGAGGGCGGTTTCGACTTTTCCCGCATCCATGCCATCGATTTTTATCTGCTGTTTCCCGCGCAGGCACCGGCGCAGCGGGCCGCCCAATTGTTTCGCGGCGAGTCGCTCAATACCCAGGTGTATAGGCGCGCCAACGGCAGCTGGTATTTGCAAGTGAGCAAGGTCATGCATGCCAGCCATGCCGCCATTGAAGATTTTGAACACAGCTTAGAGGCCTTGGTGCGGCCTTTGGGTGGCATCGCCGATGGTTGGGGTGTGACACAGGAGCCTGGAGCGTCCTCACCTGACTTGCCCGGACGCTTCTAGACGGATCGCAGAGCGCATAACGACAGTTTTACTCGATGCCAGTTGGATTAATTTAGTTTCCTGGCTCGACCCGCCTGTAATTTTTATTGCACACTGCGGGTCGGAGGAAACCATGACTGATATTTTAATTTTGACCCACACCGACCACTGCTCACCCGGCCACTTGCTAGAGGTGCTGGATGCGCGCGCGCTCGACTATCGGGTGTTGCGGGTTGATCGCGGTGAACTCGAAGGCGTCGATCTAGACCGGCCCAAGGCGGTGGCAATTATGGGCGGGGCGATGAGCGTGAATGATCCATTGCCTTGGCTCACGCCTGAAATTGCCGCCTTGAAGCATTTTATCCAGCGCGATATTGCGTTAATTGGCCACTGTTTGGGCGGCCAGTTACTGGCTAAGGCCCTTGGCGCGCAGGTGCAGAGCATGGCGTATCAGGAGGTTGGCTGGCAGCGCCAGCAGCAAACTCAGCAGGCGCAGGGCAGCCCATGGCTAGCGCACTTACCCGCTGAATTTGAACTGTTTGAATGGCACGGTGACACCTTTGAGTTGCCCGAGGGGGCGCAGCATTTATGGCGCAATAACTGGTGTGAGAATCAAGCCTTCGCTTGGGGCGACAAGCTGTTAGCCGTACAGGCACATCCAGAGATGACCACACAGTTGGTGGACCTCTGGCTGACCGAGGCCGGGCATGTGCTGGATTCTCGTCAAGCGAGTCAGCAAAGCATCGCCTTTATCCGTGCAGATTTAGCCACGCGTATTGCCAGCCTTAATCAGGTGGCGGCGGGCTTTTATCGTCATTGGCTGAACGTGGCTTTTGCTTAGGCTGTTTTGCTGCGGTTGATTTAGCGGTCGGCACTACGCCGCTAAATCAACCTCAGAGCCTTAGCCAATAAAACGGCTGAGGTTGGGCAAGATCAATACCACTGCTGTGGTAAACACGATCAAGCTGGCTTGACGCACTTTGGCTAAATTGTGCATAGGTTGCTGCCTTTTATTTTGTCAGTCTGGGCGGGTATTGCTGCCGCTCAGCTGCTGGCATTGTCACTAAAACCATCCAAGTGTCGGCCTGTGATGGCGCCTTACCTTGCAAACTCTAGGTGGCTCACGGCGAGGCCTTAGATGCGTTTGGCACAAATATCTTAGCTTTAGCAGCAAGTGGCTATGCATCGGCCCGGTAATTTTGCGCGGGTACGCGGGCTAGACGTCTTGCTGCAGTTTCAGTCGGGATGCCCACGATTGTTACCGTTGGTCTGAGCTCAGTGGTCAATGGGCCTGAGCACTTAGGTCATTGAGCCTTGCTCTGGGGCGGTTATGGTAGGGCGCACACGCATTGTGCTGGCCGGTGATTCACGGTTTGCCACAGAGCAGTCGCTACAACACTGTCGCCACAACCATTCGCGCAGATCAGAGGACGCCATGACCGAAGCATTTATTTTCGATGCGGTGCGCACGCCCCGCGGCAAAGGCAAAAAGGACGGCGCGCTGTACAGCGTCAAACCGGTTGATTTGGTTGCTGGGCTGTTAAAGGCGCTGCAGGCGCGCAATGGGCTGGACACCAGTCAGGTTGACGATATCGTGCTCGGTTGCGTGACCCCGGTGGGCGATCAGGGCGCCGATATTGCCAAGACCGCCGCCCTAGTGGCCGATTGGGATGAGCAGGTGTCCGGTGTGCAACTCAACCGTTTTTGCGCTTCGGGGTTGGAGGCGGTCAACTTGGCGGCCATGAAGGTGCGCTCAGGTTTTGAAGATTTGGTCGTCGCCGGTGGTGTCGAGTCGATGTCGCGTATTCCCATGGGCTCGGATGGCGGCGCTTGGGCGCTGGACCCAGCGACTAATATGCATACGCACTTTGTGCCGCAAGGCATAGGCGCGGATTTGATAGCCACGCTGGAAGGTTTTAGTCGTGAAGATGTCGATTCCTTCGCCCTGCGCTCACAGCAAAAAGCCGCCCGCGCCCGCGCCGATGGCTCCTTTAATAAGTCGCTGGTGTCGGTCACCGACCAGAACGGCATTCTGATTCTTGATCACGACGAGTTCATTCGCCCAGAGTCGACCTTAGCCGGCCTCGGTTCGCTCAAGCCTAGCTTTGCCATGATGGGGCAGATGGGCTTTGACGCCAGTGCGCTGCGCAAGTATTCGCACGTCGAGCAGATCAATCATGTGCACACCCCGGGCAATAGCTCAGGGATAGTCGATGGCGCCGCGCTGATGTTGATCGGCTCCGAAGCCAAGGGCCGCGAACTCGGCCTGAAAGCCCGTGGCCGCATCGTCGCCACCGCCGTGACCAGTACCGACCCAACCATCATGCTCACCGGCCCCGCACCGGCCAGCCGTAAGGCGCTGGCTAAAGCCGGGCTGAATGTAAATGACATCGATCTGTTTGAAGTCAACGAGGCCTTCGCCTCGGTGGTGATGAAGTTCATGAAGGACATGGGCGTCAGCGAGGATAAGGTCAACGTCAACGGCGGTTCAATCGCCATGGGCCATCCGCTGGGCGCCACTGGCTGCGCGATTCTCGGCACGCTGCTGGATGAACTGGAAAAACGTAACTTGCGTTATGGCCTCGCGACCCTCTGTGTGGGTGGCGGTATGGGCATTGCAACCATTATCGAGCGTGTGTAGCAGCCAGCTTGCTGGCGAATAGTTTCGACCCGGAGTGCGAGCACGCTCGCTCCCGCAGGTCCAACGGCACAAGAATTCATGGGAACAAAAAAATGACTGACGCCATCCGTTACGAAAAAGGCCAGGACAATATCGTCGTTCTGACCATGGACATGCCCGGCCAAAGTGCCAACACCATGAACGTCGAGTACCGCGTTGCGATGGGGCAAACAGTAGATCGTTTGGAAGCCGAAAAAGATTCGATTGCCGGGGTTATTTTGACCTCAGCAAAGAAGACCTTCTTCGCCGGCGGCGATCTCAATGAGCTGATCAAGGTCACCAAGGCCGACGCTGCGCAGTTCTACGCCATGATTTTGAATATCAAGGGCCAGCTACGGCGCTTGGAGTGCTTGGGTAAACCGGTGGTCGCCGCTATTAACGGCGCAGCGCTGGGCGGCGGCTGGGAAATTGCCCTGGCTTGTCACCACCGCATCGCGCTGGATAGCAGCAGCGTGCAGCTCGGTTTGCCGGAAGTAACTCTGGGGCTGTTGCCAGGTGGCGGCGGGGTAGTGCGGATGGTACGCCTCCTAGGCCTGGAGAAATCCCTGCCGTATCTGCTCGAAGGCAAGAAAATCCGTCCGCAAGAAGCGCTAAAGGCGGGCTTGATCGACAACCTCGCCTCCGATCGGGATGATTTGTTAGCCAAGGCGCGTGCCTGGATTGTCGCTAATCCAGCGGCGCAGCAGCCTTGGGATGTTAAGGGCTACAAGATCCCCGGTGGTACACCATCCACTCCAGCCGTTGGGCAGATGCTGGCGATTGCGCCCTCAGTGCTGCGCGACAAGACCAAGGGCTGTTTCCCCGCACCGGAGAAAATCCTCTGTGCAGCGGTGGAAGGCGCCCAGGTTGATTTTGATACGGCGCAATTGATCGAGGCGCGTTATTTCACCGAGCTGACCACCGGCCAGGTGGCGAAGAACATGATTGGCACCTTCTGGTTCCAACTCAATGAAATCAATGCCGGCGGTTCTCGGCCTAAAGGCTTCGCCCCTTATGTGACCCAAAAGGTCGGCGTACTCGGTGCCGGCATGATGGGCGCGGGGATTGCCTATGTATCTGCCGTGGCAGGGATCGAGGTGGTGCTAAAAGACCTGACGCTGGAAGGCGCCGAGAAAGGCAAGGCCTACTCGGCTAAGTTGCTCGATAAGAAAGTCAGCCGCGGCCATATGAGTGTGGAGAAACGCGACAGCATCCTTGCGCGCATTCAGCCGACCGACAAAGACGCCAGCTTTGCCGGCTGCGATCTGATCATTGAGGCGGTATTTGAAGACCGCGACCTAAAAGCCAACGTCACAGCGGCGGCAGAGCGTTGCGCGCTAAGTGATGCAGTGATTGCCTCCAATACCTCGACACTACCGATCACCGGCTTGGCGAGCGCAGTACAGAGGCAAGACAAGTTCATTGGGCTGCACTTCTTCAGCCCGGTCGACAAAATGCCGCTGGTGGAAATCATCAAAGGTGAGTTGACCAGCGATGAAACCTTGGCGCGTGGCTTTGACTACGTCATGCAGATCAAGAAGACCCCGATAGTGGTCAACGACAGTCGTGGTTTCTTCACCTCCCGGGTGTTCGGCACCTTCACTAATGAAGGCATTGCCATGCTCGGTGAAGGTGTTAATGCGGCGATGATCGAGAATGAGGCGCGCAAGGCCGGGATGCCGGTTGGTCCTTTGGCGATTTCTGATGAGGTGTCGCTGAGTCTGATGAGCCATATTCGTCAGCAAACCATTAAGGATCTGCAGGCTGAGTGTAAGCAGTTACCGACGCATCCGGGCTACGCGGTTATTGAGTTGATGCTCAGCGAGTACAGGCGCCCAGGTAAGGCCGCCAATGCGGGGTTTTACGACTATCCAGTCGGCGGCAAGAAACACTTGTGGCCTGAACTAAAGGCTCGCTTCGAGAACGCCGAGGCGCAAATCCCGCAAATCGATGTGCGCGACCGCATTCTGTTTATTCAGGCCATCGAAACGGTGCGCTGTGTGGAGGAGGGCGTACTGCTATCAACTGCGGATGCCAACATCGGTTCTATTTTCGGTATCGGCTTTGCGGCTTGGAGTGGTGGTGCCCTGCAGTTCATTAATCAATATGGTCTGCAGGACTTCATCGCCCGCGCTCACTACCTAGCCGAACAATACGGTGAGCGCTTTGAGCCACCAGCCTTGTTGCTGGAGAAGGCCGCCAAGGGCCAAGTGTTCTAGGCTTGGTACTGCCTGTCCGTA
>JBILAR010000046.1:0-25002 GCA_044354115.1 Pseudomonas sp.
CAGAACGCCTTCCAAGGCCGCTGCCGCAAGTCGCCGCGTTATTGGCTGACCCTCTGACCCTGCATGAAGAGCGCAGTTTGGCCCGACAAATGACCCGTTTGATTACCCTCACCGAACTGGGCGGGCAGTGCCTGGCCAAGCGCATGGCGTTACGCGACGAGCAGCGGGCCGTCATCGCACATGGCAACCTAGTCATACCCGCGTCGCCACTGCCTCCTTTACAACCGCTCAAGCTGCTGTATTTCGGCTTTATTTACCGAGGCAAAGGCATTGAGGATCTACTCGACGCCCTAGCTTTGACGTTTGAGCGGCATCCGCAGCTGCGCGCCAGCCTGCGCCTGACATTGGCCGGCGGCACCGCACCGGACATGGCCTTCGGCCCAGCCGGCAACTACCTCGACCAATTGCGTGCGCGCGCACAGCAATTGCAGCTGCAAGACCACCTCGACTGGCAGCTAGACCTACCCGCCGCCGCCATTGCCGCCACCATCCAGGCGCACCATGTGATGGTGCTGCCGTACCGTGAATCGAAAAAAATCGGCTTGCTCGGTGAGATGCGTGGCACCAGCGGCGCGCTCTCTTGGGCCAACGCCTGCGGCCGTGGCGCCATCACCTCGGATGCCCGGGCCTTTGCCGAGGAAGTCGCCAGCGGCAATGGCGCCACCTACCCGCAAGGTAATGTTCTGGCCCTGGCTGACTGCCTCACGCGCTTAGCCCTCAATCCGCAGTTAGCCCAGCAATGGGCCGAGCGTGCCAGCCTGATCGGCACCGAACGCCAATGGCCGGCCACCGCCATGCGCTTTCGCCAATTGTTTTCCAGCGTCTGCGGAGAATTCTGATGCGTTTACGCAAGAGCCTCTATTGCTTACCTGTGCTGGGGCTGAGTCTACTGTTACTAATAGTCAATCTGGGCCAACCGGCCGAGGCTGAAACCACCCAGCTGAAGGCTCCGCGACCGGTAGTTTGGAAGGACTTTCTGGGGGTCAATGCGCACTTTCTCTGGTTCACTCCGGCGCAGTACCAGCAGCAGATGCAGCGTTTGCAGGCGCTCGATCTACAGTGGGTGCGCGTTGATCTCCACTGGGATCGCCACGAGCCCGCCGAGCAGCAGTACCGCTTCGGCGAGCTGGATGGCGTGGTCGATGCACTGCAAGCACGCCAGTTGAAATCGGTTTTTTACTTAGTCGGCTCGGCCCCTCACGCCAGCACTGCACCAGTGGGCTCAGCTACGCCGGATCAGTATCCACCGCGCGATCCACAGCTATTTGCCTCACGCATGGCGTTGCTGGCAAAGCGCTACCCGAGCGTAAACGCCTGGCAAGTCTGGAACGAGCCAAACCTGCCGGCATTCTGGCGCCCCAAGGAAGACGCCCAAGGCTATGCCCTGCTGCTGCAAGCCAGCGTTCAAGCCCTGCGGGCGGTGGCCCCTGACAAGCCGGTGGTGATGGCCGGCATGGCCTATTACAGCCAGATGCCGGTTAAGGGCGGGCTGATGCTGGAAAGCCTCGGCCAGCTCGGCGTGCAACAATTGGGCAGCATCGTCGCCTATCACCCCTACTCACAGACCCCAGAAAGCGACGAGGCCGGCAAGCGCGACTTTATTCTGCGTAGCCAACAGCTCAACCAGATGCTGCGTGGCGCCCAAGCACCGGCGATCTGGGCCACCGAGTGGGGCTGGTCGAGCTATGCCGGCCCCAAGGAAGAGCAACCTATCATCGGCCCACAGGGCCAGGCTGATTACGTCTTGCGCAGGCTGGCATTAATGAGCGCGCTGGATTACGACAAAATCTTCCTGTTCGCCCTCTCGGACCTAGACAGCCGCGCCGGCGCCCGTGATCAGCATTACGGCCTGCTCGACCTGCAAGGCCAACCAAAGCCGGTTTATCTAGCGCTCCAACGTTTTCTCAAGATCAGCGGCCCGCGTTTAGAGCCGGCCGAGCCACCGCAACTGAGCGAGTTGCCAGACGACCTCTACAGCGTCAGCTGGACCCGCGAGGACGGCAAACACCTGTGGTTCTTCTGGAGCGCCAGCGGCGCCAGCCTACACCTGCCGCAGGTTCAGCAAGCCGAGTTGCATGACCCATTAAGCGGCGCTAGCCGCCAACTACAAGCCGCCGACGGGATTCGTCCCCAGGCGTTGGCCAGCCTGCAAATGCTGGTCTGGTAAGGCGACTTTATGCGCATATTATGGATTCTGCCCTACCTGCCCTGGCCCACCACCAGCGGCGGCAAGACCCGTCAATACCAACTGCTGCGCAGTTTGGCGGCACGCGGACACCGCATCACCTTGCTGGTGCAGTCAAAAACCGCGCTGGACGAGGCCAGTCGCGCGGTACTTAAACCGCTATTGGAGCGGCTGATAGTGCTGCCGCGCCGGCCGCTCAAGCATCCGCTGACCTTGCTCGCGGCGCTGTTTGCGCCCTGGCCGCTGCTGACCAGCATTAACGGCCTCAGCCGCCCACTGCAGCAACAGTTTAGCCAGCTGCTCGATGAACCCTGGGATGTTATCCAGATCGAACACAGCTATGGCTTTCAGCCCTATGCCCGGTTACTCAAGCAGCGCCAGCAGCCTTTTTTGCTCACCGAACACAACCTCGAGTCAAGCCTCGGTGCAGCCACCTACGACCGTTTCCCGGCCTGGCTCGGGCTATTCGTGCGCTACGACCAATGGCGGGCCCGGCGCTGGGAACAGCGGGTCTTCGACCAAGCCGCCCGCGTGCTGGCGGTGACCGAGGACGACGCCATTGCCATACGCGCCCTGACCCAGACTCCGGTAGAGGTGGCGGTGAATGGCGTCGATACCGGCAGCTTTGCCCGCGTGCAGGCCGACAGTGCCAGCCAGCGGGTATTGTTCGTCGGCAACTACGAATACGCGCCGAATATCGATGCCGTGCACTGGGCGCTGGACGAGATTTTCCCGCGCCTCTGGCAACTGTGCCCGCAGGCGCGCTTCGCGGTGGCTGGCTATGCCCTGCCGGCGGACTGGGCGCAACGCTGGCCCGATCCACGCATCGAATGGCTCGGCTTCGTCCCCGAGCTGAGCGAACTGCAAGGGCGCTGCGCGCTGTTTCTCGCGCCGCTACGCCATGGCGGTGGCTCCAAGCTCAAGGTATTGGAAGCCCTGGCCGCCGGCCTGCCGCTGGTCAGCACGGCCCAAGGCGCTTCCGGCCTGCAACTGCAAGATCGGCATGACTACCTGCGCGGCGAAAGCGCAGCCGCGCTGGCCGAGGCCTTGGCCGAACTGCTCAATGCACCAGCGTTTGCCGCGCAACTGGCCAGCAACGGCCGCCACTACGCGCGCCAACACCATGATTGGCAGACCGTCGCTGCTCAACTGGAAGCGGTTTATCAACAATTGCCGACCAAGGAGCACGCCGCATGCGTGTAGGTCTGGATTACCGCCCCGCCACCGTCGCCCCACAGTCCGGCATCGGCCGTCAGGTACTGGCCCTCGAACAAGCGCTGCTGGCGTTGCCGCAGACTGAACTGCTGCGTTTCAGCGAGGCGCCGTTAGGTCATGGACAACGCGATAGCGCCTGCTGTCCGCCCTGGGCTGGGCCGCTGGACGGGCTGCAACGCCCGCACGTACGGCTGCGCTTCGAGGCGCGCTTCCTACCGTGCGCGCTGAAAGAGCAGCGCATCGAGCTGTATATCGCCACCGCCAACATGGGTCTGCCGTTGGGTCGTAAACCGGCCGGCCGGCACTATGCGCTGCTGCTGCACGACTTGTTCCAGCTCACCGAACACAACCACCACAACTCGCGGGTCAAGGCGCTGATTTATCGGGCCATAGACACCCTGTCGATCGCCTGGTCGGTGTGGATCGCCGATCGGGTCTGGTGCCCCTCGCAATTTTCCGCCAACGAAGCGGCACGCCTGTTCCCCTTCGCCCGCACCAAGCTGCGGGTGCTGCCCAATCTGGTGCCCGGCTGCACCACAATCACCGACCCGCCACCCGCGCAGCTGCCCGCACGCTTCTGGTTAGCGGTCGGCACCCGCGAGCCACGCAAGAATATGCCGCTGTTTGTCGACTGCTGGCGCCAGGCACGTCAGCAGTCGCCGGCGGTACCGGACTTGGCCTTGGTCGGCCACCCCAAAGATCTGCCGGCCGAACTGCGCGACCTGCCCGGCCTGCATTGGCTGAGCAACCTCGGGGATGTCGAACTGCAGGCCCTGTACGCCGCCGCCGAATGCCTGTGGCAGCCCTCCTACGCCGAAGGCTTCGGCCTGCCGGTGGTCGAGGCGCTGAGCCTAGGCACGCCGGTGGCGCTGGCTCGCGGCTCGGCGCTGGATGAGGTGGCACCACCAGATAGCCCGCGCTTTGCCGCCCACAACCGCACCGACCTGAGTGCCTGCCTGCTACGCCTGGCCGCCCAACCGCCAGAGCGCGACCAACCCGCTCTGCGCGACTGGGCCGCACGCTTCGCCTACCCGGCCTATGCCGCGCGTTTGCAGCAACTGTTGCTGGAGCTTGCGCACTGATGCCGATTGGAATCCCCATAGCCGTGCTGCTCGGCCTGCTGTTCGGCGCGCTACTCTGGGTGCTGCCGATCAGCAAACTGCTGATCCTGCTGATCGGCCTGGCTGTGACCCTGACCCTGTTGCGCAAGCCGCTGTGGGGCCTGCTGATCTTTGCCGTGCTGGCCACCAGCATTCCCTACACCACGCTTGAACTCGGCGTGCGTACCACCATCAGCGAGGCAGTACTGGCGCTGACCTGGCTCGCGGTATTCTGGCAAGCCTTTCTCGGCCGCATCCGTGGCCAGTTCAAGTGGTATCCCACCGAACGCAGCCTGGCCTGGCTGATGTTATACAGCGCGCTGCCCTTCGTGGTCGGCATGCTTATTATCCATGCCGAAGGCAACGGCCCGGTGAACTGGGTGCGCTGGCTGATGAACCTGTCCTTGCTGTTTCTGGTGCCGCTGTTGCTGCGCACCGAGCGCGACCGCGACCAACTGATAGTCGCCCTGCTGCTGGGTAACCTGGCCATGCTGTGCCTGTCGATGTTGATGTTTTTGAAAGACCGCAATGCCATGAGCATGGTGCCGATCCTGACCGCCCTCAAATACGCCCACCCAGAAGCGGTGCTGGACATCTTCTCGGCCAACTACCAGCGCATGGCATCGCCTTGGGTACACCCCAACCTCACAGGCGGCGTGCTCGCGTTGTTTATCCCGCTGGCGCTGCTGTATGGCTGGACCCGCAGCGGTTGGCGACGCGCCCTCGGGCTGTCGGTGGCCATCCTCGGCTGCGCCGGCCTGCTGTTTAGCATCTCCCGTGGAGCCATCTTGGCGTTAGTGCTGGTGCTGTTCTGGCTGAGTTACCAGCGGGTGCCCTACAGCGGCAGGATCATCGGCTTGGGCGCCGCCTTCGCCGTGGCCTTGGTGATGTTCTATCCACCCCTGCAAGAGCGCATGCTGAGCATGTTCTCCGCGAGCAACGCCAGTACCGAAGTGCGCTTCGAGGAATACGCCCTGTTCCCTGCCGCCATGGCCAAGTACCCCCTCGGTATAGGCTTTAAGATCGACCCGCCGGTGCCCGGTAGCGGCCTGGTGGGCATCTCCAACCTCTGGCTAAACTTCATCTACAAGATCGGCATCCCCGGCATGCTGCTGTTTATTACCGTCACCCTACTCTGGTGGCGCGAAGTCAGGCCGGTAACCCTGATACGGCGCATTACCCCGCAAAATGCCGTCTGGCTCGGCAGTTTAGCCGGGGTGATGGGAGCCCTATTGACCGGCATCTTCGACCACTACTACAGCTTTACCTTCGTCCTCATCGCCCTGTTCTGGCTGCTGATGGGCATCAGCCTGCAGCAAGTGCGGCTGAACCCAGAGCAGACTCGGGGCGACAGCGCCGCCAAGGAATCCGCCGAATGAAACACCGTATTTTCCACTCCAACTCGCTCAACGAACAACTGCCAGCCTACGCCGAACGCTTAGGTGTGAGCCTTGCGGACTTGCACGGCACTGTCGATTACATGCTGGCCAACGACATCCTGTTTGCCGAGGGTGAACGCTTTAGCATCTGTTCAGTAAACATCGAAACCCAGATCGAACCACCGCTGGCCAGGCGTTTCTATGCCCTGCTACGGGATGAGATCCCGACCACCTTGGTGCCGCTCTATGGCAAGAACTGGATAACTCTAAAAGACCGCTGGCTGCGAGCCTGGGAGCAGGCCTACAACATCTTGATCAATAAAATCCCCAGCCACCATGTGCGCCTGGCTTGGCTGCGTTTGGGCGGCGCGAAGATTGGCAAGGGCTCATCGATCTGGCGCACCACCGAGGTGCTGGGCATCGAAAACTTGGTTATCGGCGACGACAGCGTGATCGCCTGGCATTGCCAGGTGGACGCCCGCGCAGGGCTGATCATTGGCGACCATGTGGCGATCGCCTCTCACGTATTGATCATCGCCGGCAGTCACGACCTCACTGCGCCGGAGTTCTGGTCGGTGTCGGCGCCCATCTATATCGAGGACTACGCCTGGATCGCCAGCCGTGCGCTGATCGGCCATGGCGCGCGGATCGGCCGTGGCGCAGTGGTCACCGCCAACACCCTGGTAGCCAAGGAAATCGCCCCCTACAAAATAGTCGGTGGCAGCGGAGCCAAACCCATGGGCGAGCGCCCGCACAATCTCAACTACAAGGTCGGTGGTAAAGGCCTATTTACCCTCTTGCACTGACGGCCAGCCATGTTCAACAGCACGCTCTGGCTGACCCTGGCCACCCTCGCCGGCCTCACCGCCGGTTTCGCCCGTGAATGGTTATTGGTTGCCGCCTGGGGCGCCGGCGGGCGCAGCGATGCTTTTCTAGTCGCTCTATTTCTACCGGAGGCCCTGCGCATGAGTCTGGCCACCGGCCTGCTGGCCGCCGCAGCGCTGCCGCTCTATCAGCGGCGTAACGAGGTCAGCCGGCAGCGTTGGTTGAATGGCCTGACGCCCTGGCTACTGCTCGCGGGTCTACTGCTGGCGGCGCTGTTTGCCGGCGCCGCGCCGCTCTGGGTCGGACTGATCGGCCCAGGGCTAGAGCCTGTCGCCAGCGCCGAAGCCAGCAGTAGTTTGCAGTTGCTAGCGTTTTGCGCCCCAGGCTTGCTTCTGCATGGGCTATTCAGCGTGCCCTTGCAGGCTCGTGAACGTTTCGTGTTGGCGGGGCTCGGTTCCTTACTGTTCAATCTGCCACCGGTGCTACTGCTGGCCAGCCTCGGCACAGCGGCGCAACCGCAGCAGCTGGCGCAAAGTTGTCTAATGGGCAGCCTGCTGATGCCACTGGTGCTGCTGCCCTCGATGCTCACGCTGGGTTGGCGACCTTGGCGCTGGCAGGGCGCCAACGCCGCTAGGCGTGAGCTGCTCGGCCAGATCGCGCCGTTGCTAACCAGCAACCTCGCCAGCCAGGGTTTGGCCCTGATGGAACGGTTGGTCGCCAGCCTGCTAGGCGAAGGCGCGGTAACCTGGGTCAACCTGGCACGCAAGCTGATCAACCTGCCGCTGATCGCCCTGATGGCACTTAACCAAGTGCTACTGGGAATGATGAGCGCGCGCCAAGCCGGCGAACGCCTCAAGCTACTGCACCAAGGCTTGGCCGCCGCCACCTTGCTCAGCCTGCCGGCCGCCCTCGGCTTGATTGCTGCCAGTCCGGCGTTGGTCACCCTGCTGTTGCCACAGCAGGCCGCCGGCGGTCCATTGCCGACACTGCTGGCCTGGTTCGCCGTGCCGCTGGTGTTCGGTGCGTGGAACGCCATGCTGGCGCGCTTCGCCTATGCCGCCGGCGATACGCGTCTACCGCTGTATTGCGAGCTGCTCGGCAGCCTGCTAAATACCGCACTGCTGGTCGCACTACCGAGTGTCTTCGGCTTACCCGGCATTGCCTTCGCGGCGCTCGGGGGCACGTTGCTCACTAGCCTACTGCTGATGCAACGCCAAGGCCTGCTGCGTCAATTGACTTGGCCACGGCAATGGCTGGTGAGCTTGCTGCTGCTGGGCGCCAGCGCCTTGTGGTTGCACCCGATCAGCAACCCATGGCTGCAGTTGGGGCTGGCCACTGCCGCCGGTGCAGCCAGTCTGGGAGGTTTGGCGTTGTGGCTAAAGCCATGGCGCTGACCCTTACTTAGCGCCTCAGCCCAGCAACTCACTAAAGGCAATAAAGCGCACCGCGTCGCCTTCGTTCAAGGTGCTGTTCTCCAGCACTTCCACTAGGCCATCGGCCCAGGCGGCGCTGCGTAGCACGCCGGAGCTTTGGTTGGGATAGAGCACTGCCCGGCCATTGAGCATACGGGCGCGCAGGTACTCGCGGCGGTTGCCCGGTTTTGACCAAGTGAAACCTGCGGGCACGGCAAAGCCCAGTGGCTCGACCTGCACCACGCCCAAGCGGCGCAGCAGATAAGGCCGGGCCAGCAGGCCGAAGGTCACTAGGGTCGAGGCCGGATTGCCCGGTAAGCCGAGCACCGGCACGCCGCGAAAATGCCCGCAGGTCAGCGGTTTGCCGGGTTTGATCGCCAGCTTCCAGAGGGTCAACTCGCCCTCCTCGCGCAGCACCGCGCCGAGAAAATCTGCCTCACCCACCGACACGCCGCCGGTGGACAGAATCAAATCGACCTCACGCAGGGCGGCCAAGGCGGCGCGAGTTTTATCTAGGTCATCGGGCAAAATGCCGGCATCTACCACCGCGCAACCGAGGCGCTGCAACCAGCCGATCAGCAACTGGCGATTGCTGTTGTAGATTTGCCCGGCGCCCAGTGGCTGACCCGGTTCGATCAGCTCATCACCGGTGGACAACACCGCCACTCGCGGGCGACGGCGCACGCTCAGTTGGGCGATGCCGAGCGAGGCAATCAGCCCTTGTTCGATCGGCCCCAGACGCGTGCCAACGTCCAGCACTAACTCACCCACGCGGGTTTCCTGACCTTGCGGGCGGACGTTCTGACGCAGTTTGATAGCTTGAGTGAAACGCACCCGAGCATCGGCCAGCACTTCGGCATTCTCTTGCATCTCGACGCAATCGGCACCGGCCGGCAAGGGCGCGCCAGTGAAGATTCGCGCGCAGGTGCCCGGCAGTAAGGCCTCGGGCACTGAGCCGGCAAGAATCCGCTGGCTGACCACTAACGGCTCGCCCTGCCAGTCGGCCAGGCGCAGCGCGTAACCGTCCATGGCGCTGTTGTCCCAAGGCGGCAGATCGAGACCGGCGACTAAGGCTTCGGCCAGCACCCGGCCGTCGGCCTCGGCCAAAGCCACCGACTCAACCTCAAGGATAGGCGCGGCGGCGGCGGCCAACTCCAGCAACTTGTTAATGGCCACTTCAACCGGCAGCAAGGCAGATTCCGAGCAGCAATCGCTCATGCTCAGCCTCGGCTCGGGCAGGCCACTGCCGCCTTGAGGTGCGGAACGAAGTTGCAGGGGCGGTGGCTGGCGTCCAACTGCTCGGCGAGAATGCCGTCCCAGCCGGTGCGACAGGCATTGGTCGAGCCCGGCAAGCAGCACACCAGAGTGCCATTGGCTAGGCCTGCCAAGGCCCGCGACTGGATGGTCGAGGTGCCAATATCAACTTGGGAGATTTGCCGGAACAACTCGCCGAAACCATCGACTTGTTTATCCAACAAACAGGCGACCGCTTCGGGGGTGCTGTCGCGGCCGGTAAAGCCGGTGCCGCCGGTAATCAACACCACCTGCACCTGATCTTCGGCAATCCAGGTGGCGACCTGCGCGCGAATTTTGTACAGGTCATCTTTCAGCAACACCCGCGCGGCCAAGGTGTGGCCGGCCACGGTCAAGCGATCAATCAGCATCTGCCCCGAGGTGTCGGTGGCCTCGGTGCGGGTGTCACTGACAGTCAAAACAGCAATATTAAGCGGCACAAAAGCCGCATCAGCCTTATGGCTCATGGCGCAATCCGGTTATGATGAAAACAGCTCTAAGTTATACCACAGGCCCAAACTAGAGCACTCGCAAGACCACACCCAAGAGTTATATCAACACGGTCAAAGCACCCAGCCAGAGCGCCGCCACGAGCACTTGCTGGCCCGCACGCAAGCGTTATAACCAGACCGCCAAAGCACCCAAGCAGAGCACAAATATGAGCACTTCCAAGCCACGTCCGAACGTCTCGATTTTGCTGCTCGCCGGCGGGCGCGGGCAGCGCATGGGCGGCCAAGATAAAGGTTTATTGGAATGGCGCGGACAGCCGCTGATCGCTCATCTGCACGCATTAACCCGGCCGCTGACCGATGACTTAATCATCTCCTGCAACCGCAACGCCGAGCGTTATCGCAGCTACTGTGACCGGGTGGTGGAAGATGCCGAAAGTGATTTCCCTGGCCCCTTGGCCGGCATTCGCGCAGGCTTGGCGCTGGCCCGTCATCCGTATTTACTGGTACTGCCCTGCGACAGCCCGTGCCTAGACCTTGCCCTGCTCGAAGACTTGTTCAGCATGGCCACTGAGACGCCGGTGATGCTGCGCCAAGGCGAGCATTGGCAACCGTTGTTTAGTCTGCTGCCGACCCAGTTAAGCGCCGCCCTTGAAGCGGCTTGGCAGGCTGGCGAACGCAGCCCGCAGCGGGTATTGCGACAACTGGGCGCACGGGCACTGGACTGCGCCGTGGATGACCCGCGATTGGCTAACTTAAATACCCCAGAACTGCTGACCAGCGCCGTCACCCAGGCGCTTTAACCGGCGATGCAAGGCCAGTCGTTAGCGCAAAAAACTCGCTACTTGCTCGGCCTCAAATGGCCAGTCCAGCTCGGCGCCGGTGTCGCTGCGACGCAGCACCGGGATGCGTAAGGCATAGAGATCAAGCCAAGACTCACTCTCGACAATATCGAGCAACTCCACCAGCAAACCGTGCTCAACAAAGGGCAACAACTCGGCCTCGGCCACCTCACACAGGTGACAGCCGAGGGTGCCGAACAATTGGCATTCAGGAATCATCGCAGCGCCTCCAAACACACTCAGAAGCGCAGTTTAGCACCGCCTTTAAAGCTCGGTTAACGGCGGAGTTAGTGGCACTTCGTCGGTGGCATCAGCTCCGGCGGCAACGCTCGGCGCGAGCAGTTGTTGCAGGCCATCGAGCAGGCGTTGATGGAAGCTGTCGGCTTTGTCCAAGCGCGCTTTATCAAAGCGCTCATCGAGGGCAAAGGTGCCACTGAGCAATTGCTCCAGCGTACCGCGCCCGTCTGCGCTGGCCTCATTACTGGTGCGCAAGGCCTCCAACAGCCCCTTGGCGTATTCGATCAGCGAGTTATTCACCGCGCTGGCCGGCTGCCCGCCTTGCTCGGCCACCGCACTGTAGGCATCAGTGGCTTGGCGCACGCTGGTTTGGGTGAGGTTGAGCGACAAGGATGCCAGTTGCGCGCCATCCAGCTCGAGCTTTAAGGCCTGATCGAAGGCGCCTTGCAGGTCGCCAGCAAAAAACTTGTCGGAGAGTTCTTGCACCTGACCAAACAGCTTAGTCAGCGCGGCACGCTCCTCATCGTCCAACTGGCCTTCGACGCTGATTTGCAGACCGGCAATTTGTAGGCTGCTCGACTGGCTGCTGAACTGGGCAGCACTGCTACTGCCATTACTGGCGGCAGCCACGCTGCTCTGCGAGTAACTGGCCGAGGCCTGAGCCACTGAGATGCGCAATTTGTCGCCATCGTTGGTGGTCACTTGCAGGTCGAAGGTCTGCGCTTGGGCGGCAAACCGCTCGCTATAGGCGGCCACCGCCACGCTACCGCCACCATCGCTTGCCACGGGTGGCGCATATTGCTGATCCAGCGCACCCAAGCCGTCTTGAATACGCGCATAGGTGTCGTCGATATTGGCCGCCACTTGGCCATTCAGAACCCCGAGGCCATCGAGAATTTTGCGCGCATCGGCAAAGCCTTTTTCCACGCCATCACGAAACTGCTGCAAGTTTTTTTGCAGTTGCGCCGAGTCCGCTCCGTCTGCAGCTTGACGCGCCATATGCCCACCGACAAAGCCCAGGATCCGCTCGGCCACCTTGGCCGGGCTGTAATCATCGGCCTTGCCGGCCAAGTCGCCAGGTTTCAGCCCCAGTCGTTCGGCCAGCCGATTAGCCAAGGTTTGCTGCGCATCGACAGCGTTACGCACCTGCGCAGTATTACTCTGAGAGGGCGCACGCGCAGCGCTAGGAGCAAGCGAAGCCAGAGTGTTCATGGCGGTATACCTAGAAGATGTATGTGTCTGGTTGACGGCCCGCCGAGACCAAACTTGAGCCCTGTCAGCGCCCACTCCGACCAACGGCCAGTCCTTTGACGGTGCTAAACAAGCACAAGCAAGCGCCGCGCTGCGCCGGCTTATCGCTATACTCAAGCGCACATTTAATCGGAGCCGACCATGACTATTTCTCTGTATGCCGCATCAGTACCTGTGTTTAAACAAATGCTTAATAGCCTCAGCAACGTGCTGCACAAAGCTGAAGCGCATGCCGATGCGAAGAACATCGAAGCCCATGCGCTGCTACAAGCGCGGCTGTTCCCGGATATGTTCGCCCTGACCCGACAAGTGCAAATCGCCGCCGACTTTGCCCGCGGTATTAGCTCGCGTTTGGCCGGTGTCGAAGTGCCTAAATACGAGGACAACGAGCAAACCTTTACCGACCTGCAAGCCTTGCTGGCCAGAACCTTGGCCTACCTCGACAGCTTCACCCCAGAGCAAATTAACGGCCAAGAAGAGCGCGAAATCATCACCCGGCCCGGCACCCCGAAAGAGCGCAAATTCAACGGCCAAGACTACCTGCTGAGCTACGGCATTCCGCAGTTCTTCTTTCACGTCAGCACCAGCTACGCGATCTTGCGCCACAGCGGCATTGAAGTCGGCAAGCGCGACTACATGGGTAACTACTAAGCGTTCAGGGCGCTGCGGGCTGAACACCGGCAGCAGCCAAACTGTCGTGACTCGCGGCTTTTGGCAACGCCCACACACCGACAAGGTTGCCGCCATGAAGCGCATGTTCGCCCTACTCGCCTTTGCCTTGCTATCCAGCACACCGCTATGGGCTGAGGATTCACTGAGCTACCCGCGCCACTCACGCGGCGCCGAGCCGGAAACTTATGTGATCGAACTGCTGCAGCTAGCCCTCGATCACAGCACCCGCAACTATCATCTGCAAGCAACCAACGAGCCGATGAATCAGGCGCGCGCCCAGCTCAGCCTCGAACACAACCAAGCCGAAATCCAAGTCATGTGGGCGATGACCACCCGCGAGCGTGAAGAGCGCTTGATACCGGTGCGCATCCCCATTTACAAGGGCCTGATCGGCTGGCGCGTCAATCTCCTGCAAGCCTCCCAGCCAGACTTACTCAGCCACGCCCGCACACTCAATGACCTCAAAAGCATTCGTTTCGGTCAGCGTCACGACTGGCCCGACACCGCCCTATTGCGCGCCAACGGCCTGCAAGTCATCACCAGCCCCAGTTATGAAGGGTTATTCGGCATGCTCGCCGCCGGGCGCTTCGAGGCCTTCCCACGCGAGGTGGTAACGGCTTGGCAAGAGCAAGCGCGCGCCGCACAGAATGGCCAAGCCTTGGTGGTCGATGACCATGTGCTGCTGCACTACCCCAGCGCTTTCTATTTTTTCACCTCCAAACAGCGCCCAGAGCTGGCCGAAGAGATTCGTTTGGGCTTAGAAGCAAGCATCGCCGATGGCAGTTTCGAGGCATTATTTCAGCGCCACCACGGCGCTACGTTGCAAAAAGTAAAGTTTGCCCAACGACGCATCATTGAACTGCAAAACCCTGATCTGCCCGCCGCCACGCCCTTTGCGCGCAAAGAGCTGTGGTATCAGCCTTAAGCTGTGCCCACCGCGCTGATCATTTAAAACCACGCCCCGCAACGGCTAGCCGGCGCATTTTGGCGAAAACATCCTGCCGACCTGCGCGCGCCGCCAGCAAACACCCACTAAGCCGATGGCTAAATCTGCGTTAATCGCGCTAAATAGCCGCCCTCACGCCCTCACGCCCTCGCCAAGCGCAATTATCGGTGCGCACCCGCAAGGCATTGGTCAGCCCGTCACGTCGGAGCAACTCGGTGCATAAGTACAAACGAATACTGCTGGTTCTGCTCTTTCTGGCGCTGCTCTTAGCACTGTTTCAACTATCCGGACTGCGCGCGCATTTCAGCTTGGAGTTTTTGCGCCAACACTTGTTGGAAAACAAACTCAGCGGGCTGGCGATCTTTGTCCTGCTGTTTGCCGTGGGCAATTTGATTCAAATACCCGGCTGGATTTTCCTCGCCGCCGCAGTGTTGGCGCTCGGCCGTACTTGGGGCGGACTCGCCTCTTATGTCGCGGCCATCATTTCCTGCGGCTTTACCTTTTTCACCATTCGCTGGCTCGGTGGTGACGCCTTGCGCGAACTGAGCAATCCTTTCGCCCGTAAACTATTTAGCCAACTCGATGCCCGCCCGATAACCAGCGTTACCTTGCTACGGGTCCTGTTTCAGACCGTGCCGCCGCTCAATTACGCCCTCGCATTGTCTGGGGTGAAGTTTCACCACTATCTAATCGGTAGCCTGCTGGGCCTGCCTTTACCGATATTTTTATACTGCTTATTTTTTGATCAGCTTGCCAATCTGCTACTCGTCAACTGAGCCAGACACTGAGCGCTAGTAGCGCCGTTGGTAAGTTAAATCGTTCAAATGCACGGCCGCGACTAAGCTCCTAGTACGCACCCACTCGAGGCCGCCAGCATGAAATCTAAGTTTACTTGTCTGTGCTTATGGGTTTTAGCGTTTAGCCCTCAGAGCTACGCCGAGACACTACGAATTGCCGGGGATAGCTGGCCGCCTTTTACCGATCAAACGCTGCCCTATAACGGCCTAGCGGTAGATTTAGTCAGTACCGCACTCAGTCGCGCCGGATTTAGCAATAAATATGAGCAAGTCCCTTGGGCGCGCGCCATTCAAGGTTTACAACATGATCGCTACGACATTATCGGGGCCGCTTGGTATGCCCCAGATCGAGAAGTTTATGGCCAATTCTCCGAATCTTACCTGACCAACACACTGCGCTTTATCCGTAAAAAAGGCAGCGCCATCGATTACCAACAACTCAGCGATTTACGCCCCTACTTAATTTCCGTAGTGCGTGGCTATAACTATGCCCCCGCCTTTGACACGGACAGCACCCTGCAAAAACACCCAGTCAATAATTTCGCCAGCGCCGCACGCATGGTTGCGCAAGCGCACAGCCAACTCACAGTGGAGGATGAATTGGTGGCGCAACACGTTTTTAACGGTGAGCTCAGCGACGTGCGCGAGCAGTTGGAGTTTCTCCCCAAGCCATTGTCCGAGTCGCCTTTGCATATTTTGGTGCGCCGCAGCCATCCGCAACATCAACAGATCGTCGACGGCTTTAACGCCGCCATGCGGGCCATGCGCGAAGACGGCACTTACCAAATGATCCTGCAGCGACACAACAAGGATTAACCCACGGCAGGCTTAAGTACGCTCACCAAGGCCTCAATCCGCGTACCGAACGCGACCTGCAGCGCTTGACTGTCGCGCTGAGACTGCTGCAACTCGGCAAGCTCGGCGCACAGTTGCAATGCCGTCAGGACCAATAATTTGTCGCCAAGCAAACCCGGCGACTGGGCTTTGTTGCTGGCCAGTAACGATTGCAACCTCTGCGCGGCAGCGTGCAAGGCCGGCTGCTGCTCGGCCGTGGCTTTGACACTGTAATCGCTACCTAAAATCGAAATCAGCGTAACCGGATCAACCGTCACATTCATGCGCTAACGGGGCTAGCTGCGACGTTGCTGGCGCTCGCACGCTCAACCAAGGCTTGAATGCGCGCCACTGTGGAACTTTGCAGTTCGTCTTGCTCAAGGGCGCTGAGTTGCAAGTTGTCGTTCTCATCGCGAACCAAGGCCAGCTCTGCGGTTAACTGCGCATTGCTGCTCAGTAGCGCCTGATTAGCCTGTAGCAACTCACTCACAAGCGCTTCTAACTGACTTAAAGATTTTTCCAACATATTGATTGCTCAGGCTTTTTCGCGGGCGCAGAGGATAAAGAAAAGCCCCTACAGAAGCCAGTAAGATACGCGCCAGCAGATGTTTAACGGTGCTTTTACAACCACATTTTGTTACCGGCTAACTGATTAAACCGCCAAAGCGGGCGAACCAAGCCTGCGCACTTATTCCGCCCAGTTGACATGTGCATAAGAGCGCACATATGCTTCAAGTATGAGCCAGCCAAAAAACCGTACCCTCGCCGCCGACGCCTGTATTGAAATTCTCGATACCGAGTTTTTCCGTGCTTTCTGTGAACCGGCACGCATTGAGATTTTCCGTGTGCTGGTGCTGCAAGGTCGCTCCGACATTGGCAGCATTGCCGAGACGATGCCGCAGGATCGTTCGGTGATTGCTCGACATCTACAGACGATGCAACGCGCCGGTTTGCTGCGGGTACAAAGCCAAGGCCGGCATACCTTTTATGAGATTGACGGACCGAACATAGCCAGCCGTTTTGCCCGTATTAGCGACCTAATCCAAACCTTAGCGCCGCTGTGCTGCGGAGCCAGTACAGAGTAATTTTTTGCCCACATATAGGCATATCGGTGCCTATACGCTCACTGATAACCCATCAATAAGGAGTCGTGCATGCAACTTACAGACTTAGTCGGGATCGCCATCCCCCTAGTGTTTATCCTGCTGCTGGCCATCGAAGCCCGCGCTCCGGCCAGAGCCTTTCGCCCAGTGCGCAATTGGCGTATTACCGGCGCACTGTTCTTCGTCATGGTGCTGATTGTCGGCTCGCTGGTGCCGCTCCTGATGCCGCTGCCATGGTTGCAACAACACCGCATGCTTAACCTCAGCGGCATGGATTTATGGGCAATACCGGCTGGTTGGCTGGCCGTGACCTTCGCCGGTTATTGGCTGCATCGCGCCCTGCATCGCTTCGATTGGCTATGGCTGGGCGCGCACCAATTGCACCACAGCCCAGATCGGGTCGATTTAGCGGGGGCTTATTTTGCCCATCCGCTGGAGATAGTCCTTAAGGTCACCAGCAGCACGCTGATCACCAGCTTTGTGCTTGGCCTAACCCCGCTAGCCGCGGCGCTGGTAGGCGTGTTCGTGGCCATCACCAGCCTCTTTCAGCACAGCAACATCAACACCCCACGCTGGCTGGGTTATCTCGTGCAACGGCCAGAGTCGCATTGCCTGCACCATGAATACCAAATCCACGGGCGCAACTACAGCGACCTGCCGCTGTGGGACATGCTCTTCGGCACCTTCGCCAACCCGCAGCGTTTTACCGGCAAAGTCGGCTTTCAACTCGCCACCCCGCCCTCGGTGCTCGACCTGCTGCTAATGCGCGATGCGCACAAAGGCAAAGCAACGACGGTCGACAACGGCCTAGCCGGCTAAAGCAAAAACCACCCCGCATAAAAAAGCCCCAGCGCCGCAATGAAGTGGCTCTGGGGCTGCGGCCGTTCGGGCTTTAAGCCTTGGCAGGTTGCTGCTGAGTCGAGCAGTGCAAGCTGCCGCCGCCCAAGCCGATGGTGGTGACTGGCAACAACTCCACCACCCGACCAGGGAAGGACTGCTCGAACGCCTTACGCGCGATCGCATCTTGCGGCACGCCGAACGCAGTGCTGATCACCGCGCCGTTGACCAAAATGTAGTTGGAGTAGATATCGCAGTCGCGCTCGTTGCCGCGCTCGGGGTTGAGCGTGGTGTCGGTGCGCGGGGTTGGCAGGTCGATAATCTCGAAGCGCCGGCCCTTGGCGTCGGTGGCCTGCTCCAGCACCCGGCGGTTGGCCATCATGCAGTCGTAATACTCACCCATGTCGGGGTCGGCGGAGTTAAACAGAATCTTGCCGGGCGCGGTGAACGAGGCGATGCCGTCGATATGGCCGTCGGTTTCGGTTTCTGCCGGGTTACCGGGCAGCCAGATAATTTTCTCAACACCCAAGGTGCGGATCAGCTCAGCTTCGATCTGCTCTTTGCTCATATTCGGGTTGCGATTTTTGTTCAGTAGGCAGCTTTCGGTGGTCAGCAAGGTGCCTTCACCGTCGACATAAAAGGAGCCGCCTTCCAGCACCATCTGCGAACGGACGATCTCGACGCTGGCCAAACGGGCGATGTCAGCGCCAATCCGCTTGCAGCCGTCGTAAGGGCTATATTTTTCGCCCCAGGCGTTAAATTCATACACCACTGCAAGCTGCTGCTTATCAGGGCCGTTCAAAAATATCGGCCCGCAGTCGCGCAACCAGTTGTCTTCGGCGGCGGCGGCCACCACTTCAACGGTCGGCCCACACAGCTCGCGCGCCTGTTCGGCCAGCGGTTCATAGGCGGTGACGATGCACCGCTGATACTTGGCGATGGTTTGTGCGAGCAACGCGAATTCCCGGCAAACCTGCTGGTAATGCTTACCCCAGAGCTCTTCACGGTTTTCCAACACCGGCCAACCGAGCCAACAAGCGGCCATCGGCTCCCACTCGGCAGGCATCCGAAAACCAGCGGCGGCGCAATTGAAGGAGGTTTCGCGTTGCATAGGTCAATCCACTTAGCGATTAAGGTAGCGCTAAGTTTAAAGAATCGAGCAACAATGCAACGCGACGAATTTTAGCGGTATTGATTAGCCGTGCTTATCTAAAAACCATTCAGCTTTCACACCTGCATAACCCTATTAGTCCTCGGCGCTGGGCAACAACTGATATCCCGCAGCGCTGGGCGCGACCACCGAGATAATCAGCAGTGGCTCGCTACCCTGATTAGTTACCCCGTGCACGGCACCCGTCGGCGCAACCACCACATCCCCCTTGGCGACCAACTGCGACTCGCCGCTGG
Organism: Pseudomonas sp.; assembly: GCA_044354115.1. Taxonomy (GTDB): domain Bacteria; phylum Pseudomonadota; class Gammaproteobacteria; order Pseudomonadales; family Pseudomonadaceae; genus Aquipseudomonas. The sequence continues at coordinate 18,785 of JBILAR010000046.1, forward strand.
CATTCAGTTGATAACGCCCGTGGCCGGCCAGAATGGTCCAGGTATCTTGCCCATGCGGATGCACATGGGCGGCGATGCGCTGCCCCGGCGCGATATGCCACGCCACCACCACAACCTCAGCCGACTCGGTAACCACACTGCGGATCGGCTCACCGCTCGACACCTGAAAAAAATCTGCGCTGGGGAAAACCCGTATCGTGGTCATAAGCGCTCTACCTAAGGCTGGATTGTTGCGTAACGCAAAAACTACGCCACGCTGGCGAGTGGCCCGCATGCCGGCCAGTCGCCCCCCAACAACAGCGGATCGTGCCGCGAATAGGTGCATGGGCACGCCGCACGCACGCTAATCAAGCAACCCACGGCAGAGCCACCGAGGCCGGGTAATGCCGCCGACAAGACCACGCCCAAAGGGTCCAACGCCCCATAGCCACGCCTGCGCAATGAAGCGTCGGGCTAGGCCGCACCAAGCCGGCGCCGCGAGAACAAGACAAGCACTTATGGCGCGAGGTTATCGGTGCGAAGCAGCAACTCGCAGTCTTGCAAACACTGCAAAATTGCCTGCTCTTTAACCATCGGCCAACCGCTGTAAAGAATTCGTTCCAGCGGCACCCACACCGCCACCCAACCGCCAATCACCAGGCTTTCCGCCAGGGTGCGCTCGAAGCCACTGGAGGCATCACCGAGCCAAGCACCCAGCGCCAAACAACTGGCCAGCACCGCCAGCCCCTTGAGCAAAAACCGCCGCCGAGTTAGTCGTAACTCAAGCAAATTCAAGCGCTCCTGTTGCAAACGACTGGCAAGCACCCGCTGCCAACCCGCCTGCACCGCCACCAACTCAGCTGGGGATGCCGGCAAATGCACCGTTAAGCGCAACGCCTTGGGCACTGGGCGCGCGCGTAACTCCGTGAGCAGTTGCTCAAACAGCGGCACCAACGGCCCCGAATTTTGCAACGGGTCACTGGACGGCACACTAAACAACCAAGCAACGCCCGGCAGCCGATACTCCAACGCCAACTTTGGCATGACTAATTACCTCTCAAAATAAGCAGCCGCACCGCAGAGCAGCCCGATTGCGGCGAGATTAGCCCAGCCAGCCAATGCCCACCAGCAGGGCCAAGCGCCCTAGCGCACAACCCCCGTAAGCCCCGCCAGCAGACACCGCCGAAAGCCTTAACGAATACGCCCCGGCAGCACAACAGCAAGCCGGTCGCACAAGAAAAAAACAACCACACGACAACTAGCGGCATATATAAACCGCTTACCGATTAATATATAAATTAGCTCTCAGTTATTGTCAGCGCATCCTCACTGGATTCATTCGCTAACTTTAATCGATCAGCCTTACTGACATAACCAGACTTCTTTAACGGCGCCAACTTAGCACTCGCCTTTTTCGCATGCGCGGTTAATAGTTGCTTTATTTTTTTACGCCGATTCATATTGACTCACTCAACTTATAACAACCTGAACAATATCAAATTAAACAACTTAAGCAGCGCTTGCCGCAAGCGCATAGCCGTTCGACGGCGGCCGCACAGCGCCGAAAAAAGCTCCGCAAGCGGTCAACTAACACGCTATTAAAGCATTGATTAACTTGTGCTCAGACGCTCTATTCCGGTAGTTTGCGTAGGTTTACAGACATTCGTATGGGCGCACTGAACGCCCAACCCTTGGAGCCCCATGAATTCCGCCGATATCGTTATGCAAAGCTATGGCCGCTGCTGTGCCAGCAATGGTTTTTTCGACACCTTTTACCTGCATTTTCTCACCTGTTCGGCCGAGGTACGCGCCAAGTTTGCCGACACCGACATGACCGCGCAAAAGCAACTACTGCGCCACGGCATTCTGAACCTGGTCATGCATGCGCGCGGCATGCCCGACACCAAACTGCGCGCCCTCGGTTGCAGCCACGCCCGTGGCGGCTTGGATATTCGCCCCGAACTCTACAGCCTGTGGCTCGACGCGCTGCTCAAAGCCATTGGCGAACACGACCCACTCTGCGACGGCAACACCCGCCTGGCCTGGCGAGAAGTGCTGAACAAAGGCATCAACGTAATCAAAGCCCAGTACTCAGCCTGACCTTGCTACGGACAGCCCGGCAAGGCCAAGACAACCCGCCAAGTCATGATCTGCCGGGTCACACCGGCCCTGCCGCCTGACCTAAACAAACGCCAAGCCAGCAGCGCGCCACACCCAGCACTGCGCTGCTTCATCGCGCATGGCGGGTGAACGCTTAGAGCGGAGTCGCCGCAGACGCCTGCAGCGCTTGCCGAGAACCACTTGCAGCCAAAGGGCGCTGGCTTGGCCGCGCGCAACACAAACTTGAACACACGGCCAAAAACCCTCATTAATGCGCGCCTTTAACCTATACGAGGCAGCTCTAATCCGGTAGTTTCCGGGATAGAGCTGCAATGCTGCGGGATTGCTCTAACTAGCCTCGTTGTGCAAACCGAACACCGCAACAAACAAGCCCCACACCCGGCACAACCGCCGCAGGCTTAACCAAGGATGGATATCGACTGATGCGTGATTGGCACTGTGAACCCCTGCTCCGCTTAACCAACTACAGCATTCCGCCGTGCGCGATGGTCGCGACCTTAGAAGTTAGCGACTGCACGGCAGTTAGTGCGGTGGCTTATGGGGTTGGTGAGTTGAAGCGGGAAATGGAATTAATCGTGCCTGACCCTATTTATCGCGGGGCGATGTGGTGAGGGTGCAGATTTAATCGTGTCGTCATCTATTTAGCATTCCCCTAAAAAAAATATCTCTTGAGGATTATAAATTGAAAAGTAAAGGATCAGAATGGCACAGATGGGATCTACATTTTCATACACCATCCTCTTACGACTATGGTGATAATTCGGTAACAAACCAAGACATCATCGCCGAAATGTTGAAAAATAAAATTTCAGCCTTTGCAGTAACAGACCATCACGAAATCGACATCGAAAGATACAAAGAACTTTCAATATTAGGCCAAGAAGTTGGGATAACCGTCCTACCTGGAATAGAATTTCTTTCAGATGCAAGAGGCAAAGATCCGATTCACTTTATCGGAATATTCCCAGAAACATCTGACATAGAATACATATGGGATCAGATTAAAAATACCACTGCAATCAAGAAGGTACGCAGTGAAGGAAAACACCAGAACCAAGTATATTGCGATCTAGAAGAAACAATTACCTTAATAAACGAGCTCAATGGAATTAGTACAATTCATGCGGGAGGCAAAAGCGGCTCAATAGAAAACATAACGCACGCACTCCCTCACGGCGAAGCTCAAAAAACTGAAATCGCCAAAAAAATTGACATTTACGAGTTAGGCAAAGAATGCGACCAAGAAGGTTACAAAAAATATGTTTTCCCATCTATCGGGAAAACAATACCAATGATTATTTGCTCCGACAATCACAACATTAAAAAATACATAACAAAACAAAAACTATGGATTAAAGGAACCTCCAACTTCGAAGGCCTTAAATATGCTCTAAACGAGCCAGAGTGCAGATTTTATATCGGCGAAGAACCTCCTATCTTAAAACGAGTAAGAGAGAACAAAACAAAATATATAAAATCACTTTCAATAAAAAGAACAGGTCGACACGACCAAAATGACATCTGGTTCGAAGAAACAAATATCCCATTAAACAATGAGCTGGTTTCAATAATCGGCAACAAGGGGAATGGGAAAAGCGCAATTTCTGACATAATCGCATTATGTGCCGACACTGAACACTCGGCTGACTTCCTATTTTTACAAAAAAACAAATTCAAGAAAAAAGGCCTTGCAGATCGCTTTTCAGCATCAATTACCTTTGAAAGCAACATCACCACCGAAGACAGACCTCTCGACCATAATATTGATGAATCACAAGCACAGCTAGTCCGGTACTTACCTCAAAGTTACTTTGAAAAAGTATGTAACGAAATAGGAAAAGTAGAAGCCCTAAGAAAAGAAATAGAAAAAGTTGTTTTCCAATATGTACCCCAACACAAAAGACTAAACAAAACAGATTTTAAAGATCTAATCGATTTCAAAAAAGAGTCCATAGACAAAGAAATATCTCATCTCACAGAAGAAATATCACAAATAAATAATAAGATAATCACTTTAGAAGACAAGACAGATCCAGAATATCGAAAAAACATCATCAGCAAGAAAAAAATCAAAGAAGAAGAGCTCAGCACACATATCACCTCAAGACCGCCTGAACAAATCGACCCTGCTACGCAAGCAGAGTCGGAAGAAATCGCAAACAAAAAAACTTCTCTACTTAAACTGAATGAGAACAAAGAGCTTATCGAAAAAGAAATTGCAGCAGCAAGGAAATCCATCACTGAATATTCAATAAAAACCGAAGAATTATCAAGCATCAAAAGAGGCCTGAAAAACAAAACCACAGAGCTATCAAAATATATTTTAGAAAAAGTCAACCTAGCCCAACAGCTAGGAGTCGACCTAAACTCAGCCGTAAAAGTCGAAACAAACTTCTCATTGTTTGACGAAAAAATACACGAACTAGAAAAATTAAGCACAATAGAAAGCAATAAATTAATCACAAAAGAACACTCACCAGACACTCCTTACAGCGCACTTGATCTTCATTCAAAATTAAAACGATGCGCCACAGAGTCCGCTCAAATTACAAGTGAGCTCTCAAGCGAACAGGCCGCCTACCAAGCATATATAGATACAATGCGGGAGTGGGAAAAAACAAAATTAGAACTCCAAGGAGACAGCGACATTGTTGACTCGCTTGCATATCTCGAACAACACATTGAATACATTGACAACCAGCTAACTTCAGTACTTACTGAAGCAAGGGAAATTAGACTATCAAAAACACTTACAATATTTGAAAAAAAATCAGAGATTAAAGAATTTTACGACGAAATAAAATCCGAAATCAACGGACAACTTTCTATCTTCAAAGTGACCGACCTAGAAATCGCAAGCACTTTTCACACAGAGGACAGCTTCAAAGGATCAATACTTAGACATATAAAACAAAACCGAACAGGCTCATTTTACGGAGCCGAGGATGGCGCCACATTACTGCAGGAAAACTTAATATCTACCACCGACTGGAACGACTTAAAAAGCATAGAGAATTTCCTCACGCAAATAATTGAATATTTAGAAATCGATAAGCGCACCAGCACGACTAGCGAACAACGAACATATATCGGCGACATTGTAAAAAACAGAAGCGAACTCTATGATTATTTATTTTCATTAAAATACATTGAACCTTCTTACGATCTCCAACAGGGCGGAAAAAGCCTAGAACAATTATCCCCCGGTGAAAAAGGCGCTCTTTTATTAGTATTTTATTTGGTCTTAGACAAAGAGGATATTCCATTAATCATTGATCAGCCCGAGGACAACCTAGACAACAACAGCGTGGCCAAAATCCTCGTGCCATTTATCCGAGAAGCCAAAAAGAAAAGACAAATAATATTAATAACACACAACCCAAACCTAGCTGTAGTTTCTGACTCAGAACAAATAATCAGAGTATCGATAGATAAAAAAAACGGAAATACATTCGACTTTGTCTCTGGAGGGATTGAAAATAAAATCATCACCGACGTGATAATCAATGTACTAGAAGGCACAGTTCCAGCCTTCTCTTTAAGAAAAAATAAATATCAAATTAAATAAGCCTTGTAGGCCGGGTGAAACCCGCGAAGCCTTGCGAACAATTGAGGGAAGACCACGATTAACCGCAGCACTTTCATCGGCCCTGCTTATTGGTTTCGCCCCTCGGCGAGTTACTTTCTCTTTGCTCGCGCAAAAGAGAAAGTAACCAAAGAGAAAGCGCGCCCGACATCCGGGTCTGGCTGCGCCAGACTTCCCTCGTTCCGACGCTGCTCCGAGGGTCGGCAAGACGGGCCATCCATGGCCCAACATGCCTCGTTTGGCATCCTGCCAAACGCCCCTCTACGCAACACCTACACTCGGCCTCCTGACGGGGTTCGGGGACCGAGCCGTTAGGTCGATTTTTGAATGCCTTAAGCATCGCTAAATCAAACGCCAATACGTCAACGCTTTTGTAGACTTGTAGGGCGGGTGAAACCCGCGCATCTAAGCCCTGCGGGTTGCACCCGCCCTACCGTCTTCGCCAAATCAAACGCCAACAAGCCACAGCGCCAAACCAATTTACTCGCGCCCGGACAACGCCCCTTTCAGCAGGCCGAGCGCAATCGTTGCG
>JBILAR010000006.1:0-82387 GCA_044354115.1 Pseudomonas sp.
GAAGCCCTTGGCCTCGAAGAGCCCGGCCTAAACCGGGTGATTCGCGCCGGCTACAACATGCTCCATCTGCAAACCTACTTCACTGCCGGCGTCGAAGAAGTACGCGCTTGGACAGTCCGGGTCGGCGCCACCGGCCCACAAGCTGCAGGTGTGATCCACACCGACTTCGAGAAAGGCTTTATCCGCGCCGAAGTGATCGCCTACGACGATTTCATCCAGTACAAAGGCGAAGCCGGCGCCAAGGAAGCCGGTAAGTGGCGCTTGGAAGGCAAGGAATACATCGTCAAAGACGGCGACGTGATGCATTTCCGCTTTAACGTTTAGCCCTAGCACCACAAGTAAAAAGGCCCCGTATCGCTACGGGGCCTTTTTTTTGTGCCGTGAAAATGACCGGCTAGCGCGAGCCTAAATCGGCCAAAAAGCGCGCGGCTCAGCTTTAGTTGATCCGCAACGTCCAACCGCGCTGTGGCTCACGGCCACGCTGATAGTACTCATGGCCTTGGTATCTATTGTCATAGCGGTCGTGGTCACGCTCACCATCATGGCGATGACGACGATGGCGCCTATGTGCGTCCTCACCCTGATCACCCTGCCAAGCATGCGCAGGCCAATAACCTGCAGGCACTTGCCGATAGTAATAAACCGGCTGGCGTTGCGTGCGATAGCGATCATTGGGCTGCTGCGGATACTGACTATAACGAATGATCGGATAGCTATTTGGCGGCGGGTTATAACGCTCACGGGCGTCAGGGTAGCCCGATTGCTGATAGCCATAACTCGGATAACGTGAATTGCTGTAACCACGTTCATCCAACTCATAAGCAACACAACCGGTTAACGACAAGCTCAACGACAACAGGGCTGCGGATACTGTGCTGCGTAACATGGCGGCCTCCTACGACCGCTAGGACGACGACGGCGAATGCCGGCGTCTAGGAGATCTCAGCTCTCCCAACAGATACGATCATCGCCGCCGATAAAAGCTCCACGACGATAAAAATAATTCTGCACCAGCTGATCTGCTCGATTAAGGCGCAACCAAGTAAGCATCAGTAGATGCGTCGCCGGTCACACACCCACCTGCAGCGCTAACACCAACAACACTGCCGCTTCAACTAACTCGACCAAGGCACCCGCAGTGTCGCCGGTGCAGCCCCCGAGGCGTTGCAGCATCAGTTGGCGCAGGCCGGCCAGTAACAGTAGCGCCGCCAGCAGCGCCAACAGCCCTGAGATGCCACTGAGCAGCACCAGTAACAGCGCGTGCCCGGCCAGCCAGTAAGGCAATTGCTGACGCGGTAAATGTTCGGCCAGCGCCGCGCCTAAGCCACCGGCGCGTACGTATGGCGTGGTCATAAACAGCAACGGCACTAAGCCGCGCGCCAGCCACGGGGCCAGCAACAGCGCCAAGGGCTGATTAGCCGCCAGCAGCGTCGCCAAGGCGGCGAACTTGAGCAGCAGCAGCAACACCAGCACCACCACCGCAATCGGCCCGCTGCGTGGGTCCTGCATGATGGTTAACGTTCGCTCGCGATCACCATAGCCGCCGGCCCAGGCATCGGCGCTGTCGGCTAAACCATCCAGATGCAGGCCGCCGGTGATACCGACCCACAGCAGTAACAGGACGGCCGCTTGCAGCAAGGGCGCAGTGCCGGCCAGCGCCCACTGCGCCAGCAGCAATACAGCACCGATCAGCAAACCCACCAGCGGATAGCTGAGCAGCGAGCGACCCACTTGCTGTGCGGCCGGCATGCCCGGCAGGCTGATCGGCAAGCGGGTGAGAAACTGCAGGGCGATTAAGAAGGCTGGCACGGCGCCACTTCATTAAACTCACCGTCCACGCAGCTCAAGCCCTTAAGGCTGGCGTGCGGCACTTCCACTTGCAGCAACTGCGCCTCAGGCAAGCCACGGGCGCGGGCCAGCAGCAGACGCATGACGCCGCCGTGGGTAATTACCAGCACGCGCTGGCCAGCCAGTTCGATGCTCAGGCGCCCAATGGTAGTCAGCACCCGGTTGGCAAACTCGCGCACCGGCTCGGCCGCCGGCGGAGTGAAAGCGTAGGGGTCGTTCCAGAACTGGCCTAAGGCTTGTTCATCGTCGAACAGAATTTCGGCGGCGTTGCGGCCTTCCCAGTCGCCAAAATGCAATTCACGCAGATCCGCTTCGATGCGCAGCGGCAGGCCGCGAGCAGCGGCGAATTGTTCGGCGAACACTTGGCAGCGTTGCAAGGGCGAACTAATCACCAGGTCCCAGCCACCGAAACCGGCCAAGGCTTGCTGCATTTGCGTGTGGCCGTGGTCGGTCAATTGATCGTCCGTGCTACCACGAAAACCATTGCCGCCGGTGGTTTCACCGTGGCGCAATAAATCCAGTTGTAGGCTCATGCTTGCCGCTCCGTCACTGCTGCTTGTTGAAAGGTGGCCATGCCCGCATGCAGCTGGCAGGCCAATTGAATTAAGGGTAATGCTAAGGCCGCACCGCTGCCCTCGCCTAGACGCAGGCCCAGGTCCAGTAGCGGTTGCGCCTCTAGGGTGGTCAGCAACGCCTGATGCCCAGGTTCGGCGCCGGCATGGGCGAACAGCAACCAAGGCGCGCACGCTGGGTTCAGTTGCTGCGCACAGAGCGCCGCCGCCGTGCAGATAAAACCATCCACCAACGCCGGGATGCCGGCTTGCGCACAGGCCAGATAAGCGCCGGTCAGGGCTGCCAACTCGAAACCGCCGATCCGGCGCAGCGCCTCGAAAGGCTCACTCAGATGAGCAGCATGCAGCGCCAACGCGCGCTCGATCACCGCTTGTTTATGCGCCACGCCGGCCTTATCCAGCCCGGTACCGGGGCCGACCAACTGCGCCGGGGTGGCAGCACTGAGGGCGCAGGCCAAGGCAGTGGCCGACGTGGTATTGCCGATGCCCATCTCGCCGGCGAGAAACAAATCTGCATTGATGGCCTGCGCGCGCAACACCGCATCGCGGCCTGCGGCAAGGGCCAGCTGGCATTGCTCGACCGTCATGGCCGGGCCTTGGGCAAAATTGGCGGTGCCGGCACCGAGGCGCAGATGGCGCACGCCGGGCAGTTCTAGATTAAGGTCGATGGTGCCCAGGTCGACTACTTCCAGCGGGATATTTTGCACCCGCGCCAGCACGCTGACCGCCGCGCCGCCGGCGACAAAGTTGTGCAGCATCTGCGCCGTGACCGCCTGCGGAAAGGCCGACACGCCCTCGACCACTACGCCGTGATCGCCGGCAAACAGGCTCAGCCAGGGCCGCTGAATCTGCGGCTGTTCGCAGCCCTGCAAGCCGGCCAGTTGAATGGCGATGGCTTCCAGTTGGCCCAAGGCGCCGGCCGGTTTAGTCAGTTGTGCCTGGCGCGCCGTGGCCGCGGCCGTGGCGGCGCTGTCGGGCTGGCGGCAAGCGGCCTGCCACCAATTAACGGTGCTCATAACGGCGTTCCTTTCAACAACATGGGTAAGCCGGCGACGGTGAAAATCACCCGTTGGCAACGTTCGGCGATGGCCTGATGCAACCAGCCCGCTTCATCGACATAGCGGCGGGTCAACTCGCCCATGGGCACCACGCCCAGACCGGTTTCGTTACTGACCAAGATGATCCGCCCCGGTAGCGCAACCAAACACGCCAGCAGCGCCTCGCGCTCGGCAATCAGCCGCGCGTCATCCTCCAGCATCAACAAGTTAGTCAGCCACAGGGTCAGGCAATCCACCAGCAGACAGCGCTCGGGGCTGGCCAGTTCTTGCAGCACCCGCGCCAACTCTAGAGGTTCTTCGACCAAGGCCCAGTCAGCCGGGCGCCGTTCGCGGTGCTGGCGAATACGCGCACTCATCTCGCCGTCCAAGGCCTGACTGGTGGCGATATAGGTCACCGCCAAACCGCTGTCCGCCGCCAGTTTTTCGGCCAAGCGGCTCTTGCCGGAACGGGCACCACCGAGAATCAGTTCACGCATCAATTACTCCAATTCCTGCGGCCAAACGTAGGGTGGATCACGCTGCACCGATCCACCATTGCAGGCGACAAGGTGCTCAAGGCGACATCCCACTTACAAACCACAAAGCTCACGCAACTTATCAGTATCCAGATGCGCCTCGACCAGATCGGCCAGCCGCTCGATATCGCGCTCGCGCAAGGCGTGGTAATCAAAATCCGCCACCTCGGCTAAGCCGGCCCAACGCAGCAAGGCGCTACAGGCTTGCGGGGTTTCGAACAGGCCGTGCAAGTAGGTGCCGAGCACTTGTCCGTCGGCGCTGATCGCCCCGTCACTGCGGCCATCGTCCAGCCGCACGGCTGTTTGCTCCAGCGCCGGGCCGCTACTGACCCCGGCATGAATCTCATAACCGCTGACCGGCGCATCCTGCAGACACAGGCGGCCCTGAACGGTGCGCAGTTGCTTTTCCGCTTCCAGCACGGTGCTGAATTCCAGTAGGCCCAGCCCGGCGCTACTGCCCGGCGCGCCTTCCAGCCCCAGCGGGTCGTCGATGCTAGCGCCAAGCATCTGCAAGCCACCGCAAATACCCAGCAGCTTGCCGCCGTAACGTAGATGCCGCTGCAGCGCCGCTTCCCAACCGTTAGCACGCAAAAACGCCAAGTCGGCGCGCACGCTCTTGGAGCCCGGCAAGATGATCAAATCGGCCGGCGGGATGGCGGAACCGGGGGCGAGAAATTGCAGATCGACCTGCGGGTGCAACCGCAGCGGGTCGAAGTCGGTGTGATTGCTGATCCGTGGCAGCACCGGCACCAGCACCTTGAGTTGCTGCTGCGCCGCGCCGACCTGCCGGCGGTCGATGCCGTCTTCGGCCTCCAGATGCAGATTGTGCAAATACGGCAGCACGCCGAGCACCGGTTTGCCGGTGCGCGCCTCCAGCCAATCCAGTCCCGATTGCAGCAGGGCGATATCGCCACGGAAACGGTTGATCACGAAACCCTTGACCCGCGCCTGTTCAGTCGGCGCGAGCAACTCCAGAGTGCCGACCAAATGAGCAAACACCCCGCCCTTGTCGATGTCGGCGATGATAATCACCGGGCAATCCACCGCCTCGGCAAAGCCCATATTGGCGATGTCGTTGGCGCGCAAGTTGATCTCAGCCGGCGAGCCCGCGCCCTCGACCATCACCACCGAATAGCTGGCGCTCAGGCGTTGATGCGATTCCAGCACCGCCGCCATGGCGACCTTTTTGTAATCGTGATAAATCCCCGCCTGCATATTGGCCACCGCCCGGCCGTGGATAATCACCTGCGCGCCGGTATCGGAGTTGGGCTTGAGCAGCACCGGGTTCATGTCGGTGTGCGGCGCCAGCCCCGCCGCTTGCGCCTGCACCGCTTGGGCGCGGCCGATCTCGCCGCCTTCGGCCGTGACCGCCGAATTGAGCGCCATATTTTGCGGTTTGAATGGCACCACGGCCACGCCCTGACGCGCCAGCCAGCGGCACAGCGCGGTCACTAGGGTACTTTTGCCGGCATCGGAGGTGGTGCCTTGCACCATTAAGGTGGCAGCGCGTTTCATGGCAAACTCCCGGATAAATCATCTAAAGCCAGCCGCAAACGCTGCCAGTCGGCCTCAGTCGCCGGCAGGCCAAAACGCAGGCTGTGCGGCTGGCTAAAGTGCCGCAGCAAAATCCCGCGCCGAGCAAAATGCTCATGCAACGCGGCGGCCTTGGGCGTGTGCAACCACTGAAACAGAGCACAACCGCCTTGCACCGCTAGGCCATAGTCGGCCAACAAAGTGACCAGACGTTGACTGACCTGTTGCAACCGCAGGCTTTGTTGACGATGCGCCGCCTCATCGGCCAAACAAGCCAAACCCACCCAACGCGCCGGGCCGCTGACGGCCCAAGGACCGAGGCGTTCATTCAATTCGTTCAGCAAGCTTGGCTCGGCCAGCACAAAGCCCAGCCGCAGCCCAGCCAGCCCATAAAACTTGCCGAACGAGCGCAGCACGATCAGCCCCGGCAAGTGGCTATGAGCGGCCAAACTTAGCTCGGGGGTGGCATCGATAAACGCCTCGTCCACCACCAGCCAGCCGCCACGGGCCGCCAAGCGCGCATGCCAAGCGAGCAACTGCGCCGAGGTAAATACCCGGCCGGTGGGGTTATTCGGATTGACCAGCAGCAGCACATCGAGCGACTCCAGCGCGGCCTCAACGGCCTCGTCACTCAGTTCCAGCACCTGATGGCCGGCGCGCTGCCAAGCGTGGGCGTGCTCGGCGTAACAGGGCGAAATAATCCCGACGCAGCTAGCAGTGCTGCGTAATTGCGGCAGCAGTTGAATCGCCGCCTGGGCACCGGCCACCGGCAATACCGACTGCGCGCCGTAACGCTGAGCGGCCACGGCGGCCAGACCGTCCTCGACTTCCGGCAGACGTTGCCAGACGCTGGCCGGTACAGCGGGAAACTCGAACGGCGAAGGGGCTAACCCGGTGGACAGGTCCAGCCAGTCGGCCAAGGGAATGCCGTAGTGCTGCGCCGCCGCCCGTAGCCGGCCACCGTGCTCAAGCATAAAAAGCCCCGATCACACAGAGCAGCACCAGCCACAGAGCCACGCCGTTTTGCACCAATTGCAAGGCGCGACGAATATCTGCGGCGACCGGCGCGGCACCTTCGCCCAAGGGCGGGCGTTGATGCAGTTCACCGTGATAAACCGCCGCGCCGCCGAGGGCCAAACCCAGCGCCCCAGCCCCGGCGGCCATTACCGGGCCGGCGTTTGGGCTGTCCCAGGTCGGTGCCTGTGTGCGCCAGCAGCGCAGGGCTAAGGTGGTCTGCCCGCAAAGCGCGTAGGTCAGGGCCACCAGCCGGGCCGGTAAATAATTGAGCACATCATCAAGGCGCGCTGCGGCCCAGCCGAACTTTAAAAAACGTGGCGTGCGGTAGCCCCACATGGCGTCCAAGGTATTACTCAGGCGATACAGCACCACCCCTGCGGGACCGGCAACGGCAAACCAGAACAACGCAGCGAACACCGCATCGCTGCCGTTCTCCAGCATCGATTCGCTGGCGGCGCGGGCCACGCCTTCTTCATCCAATTCATGGGTATCGCGGCTGACGATGCGCCCGACCTGTTCGCGAGCGCGGGGCAAGTCGCCGGCCTCTAGCGCATCGGCAATCGGCTCGGCATGCTCGGCCAAACTGCGCAGGCCGATGGCCAGGTACAGCGCCAGCACGCTAATCAACCAGCCGATATAAGGCAGCTGGGCCAACAGGCCGACCAGCAGGGTCAGCGGCAACACGGCTAGACACCAAGCCAGCACACCTTGCCCACGGTCGCCGCAACCGACCGGATTAAGTGCCTGTTCGATACGCTGCACCAGCGCGCCAAAGGCCACCAGCGGATGCCAGCGACGCGGCTCACCAAAGGCCACATCCAGAGTGACGGCGGCCAGTACGGCCAATACCAGACTCAACATGCCGGCGTACCCCAGCTGTCTTGGTAGAGCAATTCCTGCAGAGGCCGCTCAGTGGCCCAGCCTTCCTGCACCAGCATGGGTTTAGGGTAAAACTCGGTGACCGGGCCGAGGCAGAGAATCGCCACCGCCTTGGCCCCGGCCGGCAAGCCGAGCAAATCGCCCAGCGCTTGCGGCTCGAACAGCGACACCCAGCCCATGCCTAAACCTTCGGCGCGGGCCGCCAGCCAGAGGTTTTGAATGGCGCAAGACAGCGAGGCCAAGTCCATTTCCGGCAAGGTCCGGCGGCCAAAAATATGCGCCTCGCGACCTTCCATCAGCGCCGCCACCAGCAACTCGGCGCAGTCGTGAATGCCTTCCACTTTCAGGCGCATAAAGTCGTCGCTGCGCTCGCCCAAGGCCTCGGCGGTGCGTAGCCGTTCAGCCTCGACCAGATCGTGAATAGCCGTACGCAACTCCGGCCGTTGGATACGGATAAAGCGCCACGGCTGCATCAGGCCAACACTCGGTGCCCGGTGCGCGGCGGCCAGCAGCTTGGTAAGCAGCTCTTGCGCTACCTCGCCGCCAGCAAAGTGGCGCATATCGCGGCGCTCGGCGATGGCCCGATACACCGCCGCCCGCTCATCGCTACTGAAGGCGTGTTCGCTCATGCATTGACTCCGGGTGCAAACAACGCGGCAGCCGCCTGCGGATTGGACGGCAGGTAGAAGTGAATATAGGAGGCGGTCAGGCGGCCGTCGCGAAACACCGCCTCGGCGGTCGGCTTGCCGTTCGGGCAACGACCAAGGGCCAGCGGCACCAGTGGCGAATCCAGCAGCGAATGGTGATAGGTGTGACCGCGCAACAAGCCTTCAGGCAGCTGCACATCCTGCAAGGCCAGCGCCGCCAGGCGCTTTTGCAGGGTCGCATGGCCGGCCAGCAAGCCGAGCATTTCACCCTGAGCGCCGACCGCATCAGTCAAGCTGTCAAGCAAATACAACATGCCGCCGCATTCGGCCAGCAGCGGTTTTCCGGCTTGATGGTGAGCGCAAATGGCCGCACGCATCGGTAGATTGCCGGCCAGCTCCGCCAGGTACAGCTCAGGGTAGCCACCGGGCAGGTACAGGCTGTCGACCTTGGGCAATTCGCTCGCAGTCAGCGGCGAGAAAAACACTAACTCGGCGCCCAACTGGCGGAGCAGATCGAGGTTAGCCTGATAGGTAAAAGCAAAGGCCGCATCGCGGGCCACGCCGATCCGTACGTCGGCCAGCAACGGCTCGATGACCTGGGCATCCGGCACGGCGAACGTCACCGGGGCGGGTAACTCGGTACTGGCGCTGGCGGCGATGGCATCGGCGGCGGCGTCCAGCCGGGCATCCAGATCGGCCAATTCCTGAGCCTGAATCAAGCCCAGATGGCGGCGGGGCAACTCCACCGCTGCACTGCGCGGCAAGGCACCAAACCAACGTAAGTCCGCCGGCAGACTGTCACGCAGGATATCGCCATGGCGCAGGCTGCCGGTGCGGTTGGCCAAGACGCCGGCGAAGGGTAAGTCCGGCTGGAAATTGGCCAAACCGAAGGCCAGCGCGCCGAAGGTCTGGGCCATGGCGCCAGCGTCGATCACCCCGAGCACCGGCACGCCGAAGTGCCGCGACAGATCGGCGGCGGACGGCGCGCCGTCAAACAGCCCCATCACCCCTTCGATCAAAATCAGGTCGGCCTCACCGGCAGCTTCCCAGAGTAGGCGACGGCTCTCGGCCTCGCCGACCATCCACAGATCCAGCTGATAAACCGGATTGCCGCTGGCGCGGGCGAGGATCATCGGATCGAGAAAATCCGGCCCGCATTTGAATACTCGCACCCGTCGCCCTTGGCGCGTGTGCAGGCGCGCCAAGGCGGCGGTGACGGTGGTTTTACCCTGACCGGAAGCCGGGGCGGCAATCAGTAAAGCCGGACACTGGCGCATTAATATTCAATCCCTTTCTGCGCCTTAACCCCGGACTTGAAGGCGTGCTTGACCATATTCATCTCGGTCACTGTGTCGGCGGCCTCGACCATGCCCGGTAACACGCCACGGCCGGTCACCACCACATGCTGCAGGGTCGGCCGGGCGCTGATGTCGGCGAGCACTTCATCCAGTTGCAGGTAGCCATGCTTGAGGGCAATGTTCAGCTCATCGAGCACGATCAAATGGATCGACTCATCGCGCAGCAGTTCGCGGGCCACCAGCCAAGCGGCCTGAGCTTTTTCGATGTCGCGCTGGCGGTCCTGGGTTTCCCAAGTAAAGCCCTCGCCCATCACGTGGTAGCGCACCTGCTCTGGGAAGCGCCGAAAGAAGGCTTCTTCGCCGGTGCTGGCGGCGCCCTTGATAAATTGCACCACCGCCACTTGCATGCCGTGACCCAGGGCGCGGGCGAGCATGCCAAAGGCCGAGCTGCTTTTGCCCTTGCCATTGCCGCTGTGCACCAGCAGCAGGCCGTACTGCTCTTGGGCTTCGGCAATTTTGCCGTCCATCAGGGCTTTTTTACGCTGCATGCGCGCCTTGTGGCGGGCGTCGCGCTCAAGCTCGGCGGTAGTCGCAGTCATGGCAATAGCTCCGGCGGCCGGCCTACGCAGGGCGACGCAAAATGTATCCAAGAGGAAAAGTCGGCGCAGTGGCCGAGCAACACAGCAGGCGCGAACGGCATAGCAGCCGCAGGCCGGGACAAGAACTTGCGCATCAAAGCATCTCCGTCGCGCCACCCGCGCGACCTTATGGTGAGCGGCCGACGCAAAAAAATGCGCCAAACCATGACAACAACAGGCCGGTCTCCGGGCTTACGAGCGCGCCATGGGCCTAACTGCAGTTGCAGTTAGTCGGCTCGTCTACCGTTGCGGGGGCAGCGCCGGAATCTTCCAAAGAATCACCGGCTTCCCTGTTTCACCCTGTTTGAAAAGGCTCTGTAGCAGTTACGAGCTGATCCAGATCAGCGCAGAACCGTAGGGTGGACAACGCTTTTTTGTCCACCAATTGGCTGACCAAAATTTTAATGGGTCACAATAGCCATGGTGGCCAACGCTTCGCGGTTGACCACCCTACGCACGTAACTGGCACAGCGCCGTTAATAAGGGCACCTGAAGCAGGCGCGCAGGTTAGATAGGCTGCGGGGCTGCGTCAATCGCCGCTTGCCGCAAGGGCTGGACGGTCGATTGGGCCGGGGCTTAATCCAGCGGGCGCATCAGCAATTCAGGCACCAACTGGCCAGCGATAAATTGTTGCTCGACCAGCCGAGTCAGCTCCTCGGTAGTCCTCACCTGATACCAGGCACCGGGCGGATACACGCTCATCGTTGGGCCTTGGTCGCAAGGGAACTGGCACTGGGTGCGGGTGATATGCACGCCGCCCGCGCATTCCAATTTACCGGCAGCTTTTAATTGCTCACGCAGGCTCTTCCACAATGGCAGGGCGCCACGCCGGGTGCAGCGCGGGCCGTTACACAGCAACACCCGGTAGCTGTGAGTTGGGATGCACGACCAAGCGTGGGCGCTGGGCAACTCCGGCACGCTGACGCAGCCTAGGTGCAGCTCGGGGCGCTCGATCAGGGCCGAGGCGGCGCTTATATCGACTTGTTCACCTGGCTTGGCGCTGGCGACAAACAGCTGATCGGCCACGCCGAAAGGTTCGGCCAGACGCTGCAACTCACTGCGCAGCCAATCCAGATAGGGGCTGCTGGTTTGCGGGTCGAGATCGAGCAGCAGCAAGGGCAAGTCACCAGCTTCAATACAGGCCGTGACTCGCTGCCAGAGACTGTCGAAGCCGGCCGTGGTATCGACAATATCAGCCAAGGCCGACTCACCGCGCAACACACAAAGTTGGCGCTGGAACAGCTCGGCAAATGAGCCGTGCGCCAGGTCTGGGCCGACGAACAGGACGCGGGCATAGGCAGTGGCAACAGGCATGGGCACGACTCGGCTAACAAACGGCCGCGCAGTCTAACAGGGCGCGATTAGAAACCTGCAGGCAACTCGTAGGGTGGAATCGCCAAAGGCGCTTCCACCGCATGCTGCTGAGCGCAACTACAGGCAGAGCCATATGGGGGCGCGGTAAACGGTGCAAGCGCCTGCGGCGATTGCACCCTACGGGTGACTTAACAGCGTTCTTGCAACGCCGACCACAACGTCTCGACGATAACAAACTCCCGATCCACCACCGGCAACAACGGTCGCGCCAACAACAGCACCGGCAGGCCCAACTCGCGGGCCACCTGCAGTTTGGGTTCGGTGGCCGTGCTGCCGCTGTTTTTGCTGATCAGCACATCGAACTGGCCGGCGGCGAACAAGGCCCGCTCACCCTCAAGCTGGAACGGCCCACGCGCGCCGATCACAGTGGCGCAGGCGTTACCGGGATGGCCGTCGAGGCTGCGCAGGGTCCAGAACTGCCCCTCAGGAATACTATCCAAGTGCTCCAGCGGCTCGCGGCCGAGGGTGAAGAATGGCCGTTTGAACGGCGCAAGGGCCGCACTTAGCTCGGCCCAATCGGCCAGCTCGCGCCAGTCATCACCCGCCCCGGCCTGCCAGCCGGAACGCCGTAGCGCCCAGCACGGCACACTGCTCAGCTCGGCCGCGCGGGCGGCGTTGGCACTGATCTGCGCAGCGTAGGGATGGGTGATATCCAGCAGCAAATCGATGCCCTGGGCATGGATAAAATCCGCCAGCCCCTCGGCCCCACCGAAGCCGCCGACCCGCAACTGGCACGGCAGATCGACCGGCTGCTTGCCGAGGCCAGCCAAGCTGTAGATATCCTGCGGGCCGAGGCGACGAGCGATGCTCAAGGCATCACCGACCCCACCGAGCAATAAAATTCGCTTCATAGCGACTCCTTGGCCTGACCAATAATCAGCCCTTGCCGATCGATGGCAAACACTTCCAACTGCACCTGCGCCGGCACTATGCCGCGGGCAAACGCCAAGGCATGGGCGCACACCGCATCGCCCAGCGCCACGCCCGCCGCACCGGCCAAGGCCACCGCTTGCTGGCTGGTATTGGCGGCGCAGATCGCTGCTTGTAACTCGACGCCCGCACCCAGCTCGGCGGCGCACGCGGCCAGTTGCGGCAGGTCGATACTGGAGTGGCGGCTGTGTAAATCCATATGCCCGGCGGCCAGTTTGCTAATTTTGCCGAAGCCACCGCAAATGCTCAGTTTGGCCACTGGCGCCTTGCGCAGATGTTTGAGCACCGCGCCAACAAAATCGCCCATCTCGATCAAGGCGGTGTCGGCCAGGCCGTAATACTGGCGCATGCAGTCTTCGCTGGCGTTGCCGGTGCAGGCGGCCAGATGGCTAAAGCCGTTGGCGCGGGCCACGTCGATACCCTGATGGATGGAGGCAATATAGGCCGCACAGGAGAACGGCCGGACGATGCCGCTGGTGCCGAGAATCGACAGGCCGCCGAGAATCCCCAAGCGTGGATTCATGGTCTTCAGCGCCAGCGCCGCGCCGCCCTCGACGCCGATACTGACCTCAAAACCGCCAGCATAACCGTACTCGCTGGCCAGCTGAGTCAAATGCTGAGTCATCATCTGGCGTGGCACCGGATTAATCGCCGGCTCGCCGACTGGAGTGGTCAACCCCGGTTTGGTCACAGTGCCAACGCCTTCAGCCGCGTGAAAGCGCACCCCGGCTTGCCCGCTCAACTGCACCCGAGCAAACACCAGCGCGCCGTGGGTCACGTCCGGGTCGTCGCCGGCATCCTTAATAGTCCCGGCCTCGGCACCGGAATCACACAGCCGGCAGAACTCCAGGCGCATCAGCACTGGCTGGCCCTTGGGCAGAACTATCTCGACCGCATCAAGCGCCGGCCCACCGAGCAACAGCCGCGCCGCCGCCAGACTGGTAGCGGTGGCGCAACTGCCGGTGGTGTAGCCGCTGCGCAAGGGCGCGGGCTGCTCTGGGGTTTCGTCACGCATGGCGGGCTTCGTGGGCGTTAGAAGGTTGCATTGTAGGCCCAGCGACAGGTCGTTGGGCGGGTGCAACCCGCCTGATTGTGCTTAATCCGGGGAGTTAGCCATGACTATTAGGCTGAAAAATGCGCGCTTCACCCGCCCTACAAGGCTGCGCCCTGTCACTCGCGGCAGGCTAAACGGCGCAATCGCAACTAGGCTGCATGCAGCTGAGTACTTTGCCCAGCCAAGCTGGGTGCTGCCTACCAAGGGTATATAGATGACTGACGCCGCATCGGTAATGAGCAAAATATTGGTGTTGGACGACGAGCTCGCCAGCCACGCCGCTATTAAACAACTGTGTGCCGACTCGAACTTACTGGGCATCAAGCCAACCCTCGACAGCTTAAGCGAGGTAATGGCGCTGCTCGGATCGAGTCTGGACTTAGGCGGCGTGCTGCTCTACGAAAACTACAGTGGCCGGGGTCGCGGCTTAACCATGCTGCAAGTCATTCATAACCTGCGCCCGGAGCTGCCGATATTTTTACGCCGTGATGTGGCGGCCAAGCCGCTCAACAGTGTTGATGCGCAACTGAGCTGCGCAGCTTTCGATTTCGACAATTTAGAGCCGTTCAATGCAGCCCTTGCGAGTTCGATCTTTAACCGTAACTACCCGACGCATTTAGTTCGCGGCATTAGCGAAATGTCGCTGAGCGCACTGCAAGCCATGTTTAAGCATTGCACGGTGCGCGCCGACGCCGCGTACCTGGTCAATGATAATAATATTTATGGCGAAATCTTCAGCATGATGGCCATCGACAGCGATTGGTGTCGCGGTTACATGATGCTGCAAACCGAGGCAGAAAAAATGCTTGATCTGCTGCGCCGCAGCGCCCCAGTGGATGCTCCTTCGCCGATTTATCACGATTTAAATAGCCTGCTGGCGGAGGCGAGCAATCTCATTTGGGGCGCGTTTAAAAATCGTTATGTGGGCATTCACGATCAAATAAAAGGCCTTAAACAAATCCAAGTGCCGATCATCATCAACCATCAACGGCGCTACATCTCCTTCGGCACCGATGCCCCGCAACTCTGTATCAAATACACCCTGACCCCGCACAACGATCCGCAAGCCGCGAGCGCGCCGTTATTCCAACGCTTTGCCTTCAACCTGAGCTGGGCGCCCGAGCTACTGGACGAAAATGCCGCGTTTGTGGCGCTGCTCGAGGCCGGCGAACTCGAGGTGTTTTAAGCGCCGCAAGCGATCCACTAGGGTTTCCGCGCCAGCCGCAATGCCCCCCATACAAGCGCGCCAGCGGACAAAGTCGCGCACCGGCGCCGGCCCGCGATCATCGTCAGGCGCATAGCCGCTAACGCCAAAATGGCTTATCCAGCTCAGATTCGCGCTCAGCCTGAGTGATACCCACATCCGCCAACTGCCGGCCATCCAACTGCGCCAACTGCCGACGGGTACGGCTGTTGTGCAGCCAGAGCTGCACACAGGCCAACAACCGCAAAGTCAAAGCCGCGCGCGGTGCAGCCCCCGCTTGTTCTGCGCAGTCAGTTTCAGTGATCCCTGAGCGATGCATAGCGCCTCCTGTTAGCCCTTGCTGGGCCGCAATATCTGGAGAGTTATGATCGCTATTGATAGCGGTTTACCGTCAGCTACAGC
This sequence comes from Pseudomonas sp., assembly GCA_044354115.1. Taxonomy (GTDB): domain Bacteria; phylum Pseudomonadota; class Gammaproteobacteria; order Pseudomonadales; family Pseudomonadaceae; genus Aquipseudomonas. The sequence goes on from JBILAR010000006.1 coordinate 14,970, forward strand.
ACAGCAAAATTGTGCTCTAACAGTTACCGCACATAAGCAACTGTACTGCTGCGCGCTGACGCTGACTGTATGGCTGGCGAGCCAAATGGGGACATCTGTTTGGACAGACCGGCCCGTCGATAACCTGACACAACCCGCATGATTGTGCTTAACGCCGAGTATTACCCATGGGCCTGGTGGCGAATGATGCGGGTTGCACCCGCCCTACCTCGGCTTATGCAACTCCAACAAGGTGATCGGCAGGGCGCTACGCCAGGTGTCGAAGTCGCCCAGCGGTTTGGCTTGGGCGATTTGGATGCGCGTCAGTTCGCCGCCGTATTGGCTGCGCCAGGCCAGCAGGGTCGCCTCGCTTTGCAGGGTCACGGCGTTGGCCACCAGCCGGCCGCCGGGTTTCAGTTGTTGCCAGCAAGCTTCCAGCACGCCGGGGATAGTCACCCCGCCGCCAATAAAAATCGCATCCGGCGCTTGCAGTCCGGCCAGCGCTTCGGGGGCGTGGCCGGCCAGCAGTTGCAGGTGCGGCACGCCGAGGGCATCGCGATTCAGAGCGATCAGTTGCTGGCGGCCGGGGTCGGCCTCGATGGCAATTGCCCGACAGTTGGGGTGGCTGCGCAGCCATTCGATGCCGATCGAGCCGCAGCCGGCACCGACATCCCAAAGCAGTTCGCCGGGCAGCGGTGCCAAGCGCGCTAGGGTGATGGCGCGCACGTCGCGCTTAGTCAGTTGACCATCGTGTTGATAGGCGCTGTCGGGCAAGCCGATGGTCAGTGGCAGGCGCTGGGCGTCGCTACCTGCGATGCACTCTAGCGCGACGATATTCAGCGCCGCCGCCTCAGGAATGTCCCAGCTGTCGGCCAAGCCATCGATACGCCGCTCCAGCGGGCCACCCAAGTGTTCGAGCACGGTCAAACGGCTGGGGCCGAAACCACGCTCACGCAACAACTGGGCAATCGCTGCCGGGCTGCTGCCGTCGTTGCTAAGAATTAACAGCCGCGCACCCGGATAAATCTGCGCCTGCAGCGCCGCCAAAGGCCGCGCCACCACACTGAGCAACGTCACTTCTTGCAGCGGCCAGGCCATGCGCGCCGCCGCCAAAGAGGTGGACGAGGGGGCCGGTAGCACCAACAACTCATCCGCCGGCAATTGCCGCGCTAGGCTGGCACCCACGCCAAACAGCATAGGGTCGCCACTGGCCAGCACGCACACCGGGGTGCCGCGCTGGGCCAGCAACGCATCCAGGCTGAACGGGCTGGGCCAGTTTTGTTGCGGGGCACCGATGCAGTTGGGCAATAAGGCTAACTGGCGCGGCGCGCCAATAATCAGCTCGGCCCCCAGCAAGGCGCGGCGCGCCGCTTTGCCCAGCCCGGCATAGCCGTCCTCACCGATTCCCACCACCGTCAGCCAAGCCGTCATGCGTTGCCCCAAGAGATAAATCCGCCCGTTTGTTTGTCGAACGACAAGGCAAAGCGGGCATAATAGCGCCATTATTCGCCGCCACAACCGCCACAACCGCCACGCCTAACGGATACCGCACTGTGTTTTCTGCCGAGCCAGCCAGCCCAGCCTTGCCCTCTATCGCTACCCACGCACCCCGCCCCTCGCCGTGTCCCGGTTTGCTGCGGATTGTGCAGGCCGGCGACGGCGGCATTTGCCGAATCAAACTGGCCGCAGGGCAACTGAGCAGCACTCAAGCGCGAACAATTGCCGAGGCAGCCAGCCAATGCGCCAGCGGCGTGCTGGAACTGACCAATCGCAGCAATCTACAGATTCGCGGCGTGCGTTCAGGTAGCGAGGCCGCGCTGATCGAGCAACTCTTGGCTGCTGGTCTTGGCCCGCGCAACCCGGCTGCCGATGATGTGCGTAACCTACTGCTGAGCCCCGCTGCCGGCCTTGACCGCGCTGCGCTATTCGACAGCCGCCCGCTGGCCGCGCAACTATTAAGCCTGCTGGAAGATCAGCCCGAGCTACACGCACTGTCGGCCAAGTTCGCCCTGCAACTGGATGGCGGCGAGTCCTTGGCGATGCTGCAACACCCCCATGATCTATGGCTCAGCGCCCTGCCCGGCGAGCCGCAGTTGCTGGCGTTTGGCTTGGCCGGCTGCCCAACCGATGCGCCGCTGGCGGCAGTACCAATTGAACATGCGGTGGCGCTGGTGCAGGGCGTGCTGAGCTTGTTTTTGCAACTGGCCGGCCCCGAGCGCAGCCGCATGCGGCAATTGCTCAGTGAGCTGCCGGCGGCGGACTTTATCGAGCAACTGCAAGCGCACCTGCCCTTCGCCCTGCTGCGCGACGCGGCTATCAGCAACTGGCAGCGCAGCGAGGTAGTGTGCAGGGCGCCGATTGGCATCATTCAACAGCAACAAGCCGGGCTGCAGATGGTCGCGGCCGGCAGCCGCTTGGGCCGGATCAGCGCCCGCCAGTTGCTGGCGCTGGCCGACTTGGCCGAGCAGTACGGCGACGCCAGCTTGCGCCTGACCCCTTGGCAAGGCCTGCTGCTGCCGAATATCGCCAGCGCTAACAGCGTGCAGGTTCTCGAACAATTAACCGCTCTCGATTTACTCACCGATGCCGCCGAGCCACTCACGCAAATCATCGCCTGCACCGGCTCCGCCGCCTGCGTGAAGGGCTTGGCCGACTGCAAAGCCGATGCGCTGCTATTGGCCGAGCGTTTGCGCGACAGCGCTGCGCGCCCGCAGGTGCATCTAAGTGGCTGCCCGCGCTCTTGCGCTTGCGCCCACGTCGCGCCCTATACCTTGCTGGCGCAAAGCGCCGGCACCTATTCGCTCTATCAACGGGCGCCCGGCGCGGCTGGCTTTGGCCAGTTGCTGGCGGCCTCAATCAGTCTCGAACAAGCCGGCGACTGGTTCGCCGCGCTCTCCCCAGCTGCAGGAATACCCCATGCTTGAGTACATCCGCGACGGTCAGGAAATCTACCGCCAATCGTTCGCCACCATCCGCGCCGAGGCCGACTTAAGCAGAATCCCGGCGGATATGGAAAAGCTCGCGGTACGCCTGATTCACGCCTGCGGCATGGTCGATATCGTCCAAGAGCTGCGCTTCTCGGCCGGTGCCGGTGCCGCCGGGCGCGCCGCTCTGGCCGCTGGCGCGCCGATTTTATGTGATGCACGGATGGTTGCCGAGGGCATCACCCGCCCGCGTCTGGCCGCCAACAATCAAGTCATCTGCACCCTGCACGATGCCGACGTACCCGAGCTGGCGCGCCAATTGGGTAACACCCGCTCGGCGGCCGCACTGGAGCATTGGCGCGAGCACTTGGAAGGCAGCGTGGTGGTGATCGGCAACGCACCGACCGCGCTGTTTTACCTGTTGGAGATGCTCGACGCCGGCGCGCCCAAGCCGGCATTAATCATCGGCATGCCGGTGGGCTTTATCGGCGCGGCTGAGTCCAAGGACGCACTGGCGGCCGACAGCCGTGGCGTGCCCTACGTGATCGTGCGTGGCCGGCGCGGTGGCAGCGCCATGGCGGTGGCGGCGATCAACGCGCTGGCCACGGAGGTTGAATAATGAGTTTGGTTAAAGGCCGACTGTTGGGCCTCGGTGTCGGCCCCGGCGACCCGGAACTGATCACCTTAAAATCCCTGCGTCTGCTGCAAGCCGCACCCGTGGTCGGCTACTTCGTGGCCAAGGCCAAAGCCAATAAGGGTCAGGGTGGCAATGCGTTTGGCATCATCGAGGCGCACCTGAGCGACGCTCAAGTACGCATGCCGCTGGTCTATCCGGTGACCACCGAAAAGCTCGAACCACCGCTGACCTATGAAGGGGTCATCAGCGACTTTTACGACACCTGCGCGGTACTGGTCGCCGAACATCTGGACGCCGGCCGCGACGTGGCGGTGATCTGCGAAGGCGACCCGTTCTTCTACGGCTCCTACATGTACTTGCACGACCGCCTCGCCGACCGCTACCAAGCCGAAGTGGTGCCGGGCGTGTGCTCGATGCTCGGCGGCGTGGCGGTGCTCGGCGTGCCCTTGGTGTATCGCAATCAAAGCTTAAGCGTGCTCTCCGGGGTGCTGCCGGAAGACGAACTTAAGCGCCGTTTGGCCGATGCCGACGCGGCGGTGGTGATGAAACTGGGGCGTAATTTCGACAAGGTTCGCCGCGTACTCGGTGAGCTGGGCTTAGCCGAACGGGCCCTGTACGTCGAGCGGGCGACCATGGACAACCAACGCATAGTGCCGCTGGATGAAGTGGAACCGATGGCCTCGCCGTACTTTTCGCTGATTATTATTCCAGGGGAAAAGTGGAGTGGTTAAGCGACCGCTTTGGACTTGGTAGGGTGGATGACGCTTCACCCATCCACCAAGCAGGCGATGGCCCCCATGGTGGATTACGCCTGCGGCTAATCCACCCTACGCCCTAATCCAATTTTGCCTATTTGCCCCACGCTTACCCGGAACCGCCCATGCCTAACGCCAGCCCCTCCCCCGCCATCGTCCTGCTCGGCGCCGCCAGCCTGAGCACGGCCAAACGCTTGCAGGCGCTGTATCCGCAGGCGGTTATTTATGGCCTGCGCGGCCGGGTTGAGGGCGCCGATGCCCTGTATGACGACTTCGGCGCCACCCTGCGCGAGCTGTATCAAAGCAACACGCCGATCATCGCCCTGTGCGCCGCCGGCATCATCATCCGCAGCCTCGCCCCGCTGCTGAGCAGCAAAGGCATCGAACCGCCAGTACTGGCCGTGGCCGAAGACGGCAGCGCGGTGGTGCCGCTGCTCGGCGGGCTGGCCGGGGTGAATAACCTAGCCCGCGAAATCGCCGCGCTGTTGGCAGTAGCCCCGGCCATCACCACCAGCGGCGAGCTGCGCTTCGGCACCTGCGTGCTGAATCCGCCGGCCGGTTATGTGCTGGCCGATTTAGAGCAAGGCAAGCGGCTGGTCAGCGACTTGCTCGGCGGCGAGCCGGTGCGTATCGACGGCGCCGCACCTTGGCTGGCCGACGCCCGTTTACCGCTGGATGCCAGCGCCAGCCGCAGTATTCGCATCAGCCCGCAACTGGCCGCCGAGCCACAGGCATTGTTGATTTATCCACGGTTGGTGCTGGCCCAACTCAAGCACACCGACGCCAACTCAAGCGCCGTGCGTGCGGCCTTGCAACAAGCCGGGCTGGCCGAGGCAGCGCTGGCCGCCGTATTAGTCGAGCGCCAACATATGGCCCAACCGCATTGGATCGCAGTCGCAGACGATCTGGGCGTGCCGCTGCGTTTTATCGACGCTAACTGCCCGCTACCGACCGCCATGCACAGTGATAAATCGCTCAGCCTGCACTTGGCCGACAGTCCAAATGCCGCCGCGCAAATCGGCCAAGCCCGCGGCCGCCTCAGCGTGGTCGGTCTGGGCCCAGGCTCCGCCGACTTGATGGCGCCCGCCGTGCGCCAAGCGCTGGACCAAGCCGAAGACGTACTCGGCTACGAAACCTACGTGACCATGGCCGGGCCGTTTCGCCCGGAACAGTTGCAGCACAACAGCGACAACCGCGAAGAACTGCAACGCGCCGCCCATGCCTTCGAACTGGCCGCACAAGGTCGGCGAGTGGTGATGGTGTCGTCCGGCGACCCCGGCGTATTCGCCATGGCCGCCGCCGTGTTGGAAGCGCTGGAAGCCAGCACTAATGCCGACTGGCACAAGGTCGAGTTGCAGATGCTGCCAGGCGTGTCGGCGGCGCTGGCCACTGCGGCCAAGGCTGGCGCGCCGCTGGGCCATGACTTCTGCATGCTGTCGCTGTCGGACAACCTCAAGCCTTGGGCCATGATCGAAAAGCGCCTAGAGCATGCCGGCATCGCCGACTTGGCCATGGCCTTCTACAACCCAATTTCCAAGTCGCGTCCGTGGCAACTCGGCCGCGCCCTAGAGATAGTCCGCCAGCAGCGCGGCCCGGAAACTATCGTGGTGCTCGGCCGCGACATCGGCCGCCCAGCCGAAGCCTTGACCATCACTACCCTCGGCGAGTTAACCCCCGAGCAGGTGGACATGCGCACGCTGGTGATTATCGGTTCCAGCACCACCCGCCGCTTCCCCCGCACCGAGGGTGGCGACTGGGTGTACACCCCGCGCTGGTATCCGGCCGACTAACCGCCACCCTGCTTCAGTACGCTGTGGAGAGTAGAAGGTAGGAAGTGGGGCGAACGGGTGGACGGGGAGACGTAGGGTGGACTCAGGAGCGTAGCGAACAGTCCACCATTGCACGCAGCGAACAGTCCTCCAGTGCAGGCTAATGGCGGGCAAAATCAAGTCGCTGCGCAAGCCAATCCACAAGGCATGCGGCTCGCAGAATCAGCTCAACGCAGCTAACGCCAGCGCCGCAATAACCGGCCATGACCGCACCCGATAGACAGCCGCACGGCAATTGCGTAGCGTGGTTTGGCAGCCTAATCACGGCTGCGTTCGCCCGCCTTTTTCGCATAAGGAACCCCGCCATGAAAGCCGCCTTCGCTCTGCCCCTGATCGCCCTGCTCGTCGCTGGTTGCGCCGGCAGCAACAAGCCCTATCGCGACAATTGCGCCAACCAACTGGACGCTGCTTGGCGCGAATCAGACATCGCCAAAACCGAAGGCTTCGCCGGCAGCGTCAGCTACAGCAAAGCCATCTCGCTACTTACCGCAGCCAAAACCCAGCAACAGTTTGAGGCCTTTGAAGGCTGTACGCGCAAAGCGGAAAAAGCCCGTTTCTACATCAAAGAATCACGGGCCGGGCGCTAACGCCTGTAGCCATCGGCTGGGCAACGCTCTCCTGCCCAGCCCGAACCTGAATACCTGCAGCAGGCAAATGCTGCGCAGTTTCCCAGCCCAGCTCACTGCACCCGCACGCACGCACGCACGGCCAAGTTATGCGGCATCCAACAAAGCATTAATCCCCACAGAATTAACGCAAATCATTCTTCTTTAGATTCACATCTCTAACATGAGCGCATCTTCACTTACCTGAGTGCGCCCCATGTCTATTTGTCGTTTTAGCCTGTTACCCCTCGCCGCCCTGTTGACCATTAGCCCGCTGCAGGCCAAGGAATACCCGATTGGCGAGCCGCAGCAATGCGGCGGTATCGAGATTGCCGCGGTGTATTTGCAGCCGATCGAGATGGACCCGCCGGGCATGATGCGCGCCGCCGCCGAGTCCGACGTGCACTTGGAAGCCGATGTGCGCGCGCTGGAAAACAATCCCAATGGCTTTCAGGAAGGCAGCTTCGTACCGTACTTGCAGGTGGCCTATGAACTGCGCAAGCAAGGCAGCGAGCAGGTGTTGGCCGGCGACTTTCACGCCATGGTCGCCAACGATGGCCCGCACTACGGCGACAATCTCAAATTGCTCGGCCCCGGCAGCTATGAGTTGCGCTTACGCGTGCAGGCCCCCAGCCAGGGCGACAGCCACGCGCAACACTTCGGCCGGCATGTGGACAAAGAAACCGGTGTCGCGCCATGGTTTGCCAGTTGCGAGCTGAACTACCGCTTCACCTATGTCGGCATCGGCAAGAAAGGCGGTTATTGATGCGCGCAAGGCCGGCGTTGGCGGGCGCCCTGCTCGGTTTGCTGGCGAGCGCCGCGCAGGCTGGCCTGCCGACCTTCGAACTGACCATTAACGATGGCCAGTTCAGCCCGGCCGTGCTGCAGGTGCCGGCCGGTGAGCGGGTAAAAATCATCGTGCATAACGCTGGGGTTGGCCCCTGTGAGTTCGAGAGCACCGCGCTGCGTATCGAAAAGGTCCTGAGCCCCGGCGTCAGTTCCTTTGTCGTGCTGCATCCCCTGAAACCCGGGCGTTATGCCTTCTTCGATGAGTTTCACCCAGACCTGCCGCAGGGCGTGATCGAAGCCCAATAACCGGCTAAGGAATATCCCATGGAACAAGCCCTATTTATTGTCTGGCGCGAGAGTATCGAAGCCTTGCTGGTGGTCGGCATCTTGTATGCCTGGCTGCGTCGTCAACCGAATGCGCAGCTGGCCCTGCGTTATCTATGGGCCGGGGTCGGCTTGGGGCTGCTGCTGGCCGGCGGTTTAGCCGGGCTGATGCTGCTGGCCGGGCAATGGTTGAGTGGCGCGGCCGGGGAGTATTTTCAAGCCGGCATGACCTTGCTCGCCAGCCTGTTGATTATGCAGATGCTCGGCTGGATGGCCCGGCATGGCGGACAGTTGCGCCAGCAGTTGCAACTCGGCGCCGACAGTGCACTGGCGCAAGGGCGCTACCTCGGCTTGCTGCTGTTGGCGGCCCTGGCGGTGGGCCGTGAAGGCGGCGAAACGGTGATCTTTTTGTATGGCATTGGCAGCCAGCAAGCCAGCGGCCAACTGGGCCAGTTCGCCCTCGGCGGCGCACTGGGTTTGCTGCTCGGCGGTCTGTGTTTTGCCCTGTTGCAAGCGGGCAGCCGGGTGATCGGCTGGCGGCAGTTCTTCCGGGTCAGTGAGTGGTTGCTGATGCTGCTGGGCGGCGCTTTGTTGATGAGCGCGCTGGACCGCATCAGCGGGCAATTGCTCGGCCTAGAGTTGCCCAATCTGGCCTATCAACTGCTCGGCGATCCGCTATGGAACAGCTCCGCCCTGCTCGACGATGGCAGCCGTGGTGGCGCCCTGTTTGCCAGCCTGACCGGCTACCGTGCGATGCCCTCGGCACTGGCGGTGCTGCTCTTAGCCGGTTACTGGTGGCTGGCGCGGCGCCTGACCCGAGGTGCCCGACTGGCCGGCGCACGGCCATGAACGCCCGGCTGAATCGCCGCCTCGCAGCCCTCGGTGATGGCATGCGCCGGCATGCCCGGCTGATCCGCTGGCTGCAAGTGGCGGTGGTCGGCTGTTATGCCCTGCTGCTGGTAGTGCCGGCGCTGCTGCCCTTGCCGGCCGCGCATGCCAGCCTGTTTAACGACTTCAGCCTGCTGGCCAAATTTGTCTTTTGGGGCCTGTGGTGGCCCTTCGTGTTGTTGTCGATGCTGGTGTTCGGCCGGCTTTGGTGCGGCGTGCTCTGCCCGGAAGGCGCACTCAGCGAATGGACCAGCCGCCGCGGTTTAGGCCGGGGCACGCCACGCTGGTTGCGCTGGGCCGGCTGGCCAACCCTAGGCTTTGCCCTGACCACCCTGTATGGCCAGTTGATCAGCGTGTACGACTACGCCCAAGCGGCGCTGTTGATTCTCGGCGGCTCGACCGTGGCCGCCATGCTGGTGGGCTATATCTATGGCCGGGGCAAGCGCGTTTGGTGCCGCTACCTGTGCCCGGTCAGCGGCGTGTTTGGCTTGCTGGCCATGCTGGCGCCGGTGCACTTTCGCGTCGATGAAGCACGCTGGCAGGCCAACCCCGCGCCGCACTTGCCGCCGCCCAATTGCGCGCCGCTGCTGGACATTCGCCGGATGCGCGGCGCCTCGGATTGTCATGCCTGCGGGCGTTGCAGCGGGCAACGCCAAGCGGTGCAATTGATCGCCCGCTCCAGCAACGCCGAGATCATCCAGTACGGCCAACAGAGCAATCCGTGGGACGCGCGTTTGCTGCTGTTTGGGGTAATCGGCCTAGCCATGGGCGCGTTCCAATGGAGCGCCAGCCCGTGGTTTATCCAACTGAAAATCGCCGCCGCCGATTGGCTGCTGGCCCATGGACAACTCTGGGCCCTGCAAGACAACGCGCCTTGGTGGCTGCTGACCCATTACCCGCAACTCAACGACAGTTTCACCTGGCTGGACGGTGGCGTCATCAGCGCCTATATCCTCGGCAGCGCGCTGCTGCTCGGCGGCAGTTTGCACGGCCTGCTGCACCTGACCAGCTACCTGCTCGGCGGCGGCCGGCAACTGGCCCGGCAACTGGCGCTGTGCCTGACGCCGCTCGGCGCCTGCGGTTTATTTTTGGGCCTATCGGCCACCACCGTCAAGCTGCTGCGCCAAGAAGGCCTGCCACTCTTATGGGCGCAACCAACCCGCGCCGGCCTGCTGCTGGCAGCCATGCTCTGGAGCCTGCAACTGGCCTGGCAAATCAGCCGCCCCTTTAACGCCCCGGCGCGAGCCTTGTTGCTGCTGAGCTTCAGCTTGGCCGTGGGCCTGATCGGGTACGGCTGGTGGCTGCAATTTTGGGGCTGGAATTAAGGCCGCCTTATTGCCCTGCGTGCGGTGCGCGGATGGCGCACGCAGCTTTTGTAGGGTGGGTTAGGCGCGAACCACGGCCTGCCAACAACGCAAAAACCGACCGAGCCGTAACCCACCATGGCGCTCGACCGGTAAACCGCATGGTGGGTTACGCAGCCTCGTAGGGCGGGTGAAACCCGCATCATTGATGATCAACGCGAATTATTGCGTATGAATATTATGTTGGGCGATGAGGGTTTCATCCGCCCTACATGGCTACGAAACTAGGAGTTATCCATTGATTGAAATTCACACAAGAAAAACGCATTAAAAATTTAAGCAGTTTATTGACTCGTAATACGATCCGTTTGCTCTTTAATTTCAGCTCTAGTCGAGTAACCGGCAAGCGTCAAAGCTGTCACTGTAACGATGATACCAGCGGCCCACTTGCTGACATCTGCAACGTCGCGCTGCGTAACATGACCGTGCTGCGCATCATGAACAGCCGCAGAGCGCAACTCATAAAGCTGACCTATTCTTCGCCGTAAAACGCCATAATCTTCCGGAGCAACGAAACTATATCCGCCGCACACTAACAAAGCCAACAAGCCTCGCTCATTAGCCAAAGTAATTGACTCTTTTTCGAAAGAGAAAAAACATTCGATACAGCTCCAATATTTCACTAGCTGCATCTCAGTTACTGCGTCAGCTTGAGCGTCATAAAACCAATACAATGCGCGCTTTAGTGCCTCCTGCAGCTCAGTTAAAGACTGACTGAAAATTATAAGCGATAAAGGTTCAACCCAATCGCTTGTGGTAAGAAAATTAACCGCACCTTCATTAAGTAGAACGGGGGATTTCCGGCCCCAACTAGAGCTCAAACAAATTTCTTTGGTGTCATGCGGGAAAGCAAACCAAGCTGCCGCTCCGGCCGTCCCGCAACCCTCTATCTGCGGCTCTATTCGAAGATCGCTGGAGCCCCACTCATGAACTGAAGCTACGGCCACCGCCAAAATTGCCGAAATGAGCTTTGACTGCTCAACAAAGTATCTCTGGCAAAAATCGAAAGTCCCTTCGAAGTCAGCCGTGAGCCAAACTTTGTATTGCATTCTACTCCAAACCGACGATTTTAACTCCTCAGAGGATACGCAACTATCAACCACTTCTTGTTGCGCCTTCATTATTTTAAAATGGCCAATCTCTACCACCTCAACACCATCTAAATACACCCCCTCCAAAGCCACATAGATAGAATGTTTTTTAACAACAAAACTTAACCTCTTATGAAGCTCACTCATGAAGTCCCGCCAAGAAAACAAATTAATTCGTGCAGAATAGCAATCCCCAAAAATGCACTTGCAAATCCTTGCAATATCTTTATATTCAAATTTACCGTCACTTGAGAGGATAGAATTCACCCCTTCCAACACCTCAACAAAAGCCTTATAACCAGAGTCAGAAAAATACATTACCCGACCATCACTCAATTTTATTTCCCTATATAGAGAAAGCTTCCAGTGAGCTGCCGGATCATTGATTTTAGGCAATTGAGCAAGGGTAGCCTTCTTGCCCAAGAGTCCCTTCAAACATTCAGCCATTCGACGCTCTAGTTTCTTTAAATTCATTTATTCCTCCGCCCCATCAGATTTTCGATCCTAGCGCCAATTAAATAAAGTCGATTACTTCTTCCCCGACCTAGTTATTCAATAGGGCCTATCGTGCTTGGAAAGAAGCCAGCATCAGCGCAGCGTACACGGTATATGTCGAAGGCTGCTCGCTGCGAGGTCATGCAAGCGCCTAGCGCCCCGAGAAGAATGGATAGTGAGTGGAAGCAGGTAGAACCCTTAGCAAGTAGCCTGGGCATCTACACGGTGGGAAATGCTCCGCAGTTTCCCACCCTACGCGATCTCGGCAGCGATGTAGGGTGGGCAACGTTTACTTGCCCACCGGCCTCTGCGACAGGCAGCTTTGGCCCGCTAGCTAACACAGGCAATCGGCCAAATGTGATCGCTTGCAGTCCTTCAGTGCCTGCCTGAGCACTCCCCCTGAGTGGCACCGACTGACAGTCAACAACGGCAAACCTTTGCTCAACGGCGATGCAATTAGCGGGTCACGTCAGTGCAATTTCCCAGTAGGCCGAGTTAGCTGCCTAGCGGCGTAACCCACCAACAGCGACGCCGAACTGCAAGCGCGAACCGAGTAGAGCGCTGCAAAAAATCTGGGTTACGCCTGCGACCACAGCCAACCAAGTAAAAGCACGCTCAAGCACTAACGCGTACCGAGCCAAAAACCAGCACATCTGTGTATGGTGGTATTCGGTTAATTTCCCGCTGCCGCACACGGAGCTGCCATGCATCTGTCACTGCTCAATCGCTATGCGTTTTTCGCCTTTTGCCTGTTGTTTAGCCTGCTCAGCCTGCCGTTTCTCGGCGCTTACGATTGGCTGTGGCCGCTCACGCTAGTGACTGTCGCACTCAGCGCCGTGGGCGTTAATGACCTGCTGCAAGAGCCGCATGCGGTGCGGCGTAACTATCCGATCTTGGGCAATATCCGTTATCTGGTGGAGGCGATTCGCCCGGAAATCCGCCAGTATTTGCTCGAATCCGACAGCGACATGCTGCCGTTCTCCCGCGCCCAGCGCTCGTTAATCTACGCGCGGGCAAAAAACCAGAGCGCCGACAAACCCTTTGGCACCCTCACCGACGTGTACCAAAGCGGCTTCGAGTTTATCGGCCACTCCATGCTGCCGGCCGAGCACTGCGACCCCAGCAGTTTTCGCGTCAGCATCGGCGGGCCTGAGTGTCGCCAGCCCTATTCGGCCTCGGTGTTTAACATCTCGGCGATGAGCTTTGGCTCACTCAGCGCCAACGCCATTCGCGCCCTCAATCGCGGCGCGCAACTGGGCGGCTTTTATCACGACACTGGCGAGGGCAGCATCAGCCCCTATCACCGTGAATACGGCGGCGATTTAGTCTGGGAGCTCGGCAGTGGCTACTTCGGTTGCCGCAGCGACAGCGGCGCGTTCGACCCGGCGCGCTTTGCCGAACAGGCCGCCAACCCGCAAGTGAAGATGATTGAAATCAAACTCAGCCAAGGTGCCAAACCGGGCCACGGAGGCATCCTGCCCAAGCACAAGGTCAGCGCCGAAATCTCGCAAACCCGTGGCGTACCCATGGGCCAAGACTGCATCTCGCCGGCGCGGCATAGCGCCTTTTCGACCCCGCTGGAGCTGATGGCGTTTATCGCCCAATTGCGCGAATTGTCCGGCGGCAAGCCAGTAGGTTTTAAATTCTGCCTCGGCCATCCGTGGGAGTTTATGGCCATCGCCAAGGCCATGTTGGCGACTGGCATAGTGCCGGACTTTATCGTCGTCGACGGCAAGGAAGGCGGCACTGGTGCGGCACCTTTGGAGTTCACCGACCATATCGGCGTGCCGCTGCGCGAAGGCTTATTGTTTGTGCACAACACCTTGGTCGGCTGCGGCTTGCGCGACCAGATCAAACTCGGCGCCAGCGGCAAAATCGTCAGCGCTTTTGATATCGCCAGCGTCATGGCCCTAGGCGCGGACTGGGCCAATTCGGCGCGCGGCTTTATGTTTGCCATCGGTTGCATTCAGAGCCAAAGCTGCCACACCAACCAATGCCCGACCGGCGTCGCCACCCAAGACCCGCTGCGCCAACGCGCCCTGGTGGTGCCGGACAAAGCCGCACGGGTGCACAGCTTTCATCGCAACACCCTCAAAGCCCTGAGCGAGATGCTCGCCGCCGCCGGCCTGACCCACCCCGAGCAAATTGAAGCCAAGCATCTGGTGCGGCGCATGTCGGCCAGCGAGATCAAGCTGTACTCGCAACTGCACGTATTCCTCAAGCCCGGCGAGCTGCTCAGCGATGCAATTAGCGGCGAGTTCTACCCGCGCATGTGGCAGATGGCGCGGGCCGAGAGTTTTGCTCCGGCCTAACTGCGAAGCACACTGCGCCGCGCCAGCACAGTGCTGGCGCGGCCAGTTCAAGTCAGGCGTGGCGTGCGCACGATCCGGTCGTTACGGGGCAGTCAGCCTTAACCGGCGAGCGCCGTCGCCGCAATCAGGTCGCGCTCAATTAACCACAAGCGATCTTGACCCCACTGTGCCGGTTGCTGATCGACGCGAAACGACGGCACGCCCCACAGCCCGAGGGCAAACATCTCGCTGCGGTTGGCTTCGGCCGCCACGCGCCAGCTGTCATCCGCCAAAGCGACCTGCACTAACTCAGGCGTGAGGCCGGCGCGCTGGGCTAGCTGGAACAAGCCGCGCTCGCTACCGGCATCAATGCCTTCGGCAAACACCCCACGCATAAAAGACTCGAGAAAGGCCGGGGCATCCAGCCCTTGCTGCATGGCTTTAAACAACACGGCCAAACCACGCTCGGTCGGTGTACCCAAGGGGTCGGCGATTTTGCCAAAAGGCAGGCCCAAACGATCAGCCTCGCGCTTGCAGTCGCGCACGATATACAAGCGTTTGGCCAAAGGTACCGGCAAACCGCGCATGGCCATCGGCAACACCGGCCGCAGGCACAGGTCGGCACCATAATGCTCAGCCAGTTGGCGCATACGTGGTACGGCCAAGTAGGTGTAAGGGCTACGCAAGGAGCAATAAAAGTGCAACTGCGGCCGCACACCGTTGCGCGGCTTTACCCGACACTGAACCTCGCGTTGGGGCAGCACGGGAGGTGCGTTGGCGACCAGACCGAGGCCGAGCTCGACCAGGCGCCGCTGCAAATGCGGCAGGCGATCAACACCCCAAAACCACTCGCCGTCAAACCACAGCATGGCGCCCAGATAATGCCCACCGCGAGCACGCCGATAACTGCCTGCGGCGAGCTGAGCCGCCGCTGCAGCCGGATCGGCAGCCGCCGCCAATGCCTGCAGCGCCGCCTCATCACGACTCCACAACGCGCCACCGATGGCACAGACGCGGGCAAGCACATCGGCGTCATCACGGGCTGCGGCCAACGCCCGCTCCGCCAGTGCCAGCAAACCGGGCGGGGGTTGCTCGCCACGATCGACAAAGGTCAAGCCGAGATGGCTCGCCAACTGCGCCGCATCGCGCCGAGACCAAGCCTGCAGACGCTCGCGTTCAGGGGCTGCCGCCGCATCCGGCGGCGGTACCAAGTGCACCTGCAGCGTGACGCGGTAATTGGCCAGCACGCCGGGCAAGACCTGAACCAGCAGATGGCTATAAGGGTCATCGGCCTGATGGAAGTAATGCACCGTGGCGTTACCGCCACGCCAACGCCGCACTAACGCCGCCAGCAGGCGGCGACTGTCACGCAAGCCGTGACTGGTGAGCAAGCGGGTAATGGCAATACCAAGAGCGACTTTCATGCACAGCTCCGCAGCAGAAAACCAACCGACAGGTTATGTGAAAACCCTGCCGAAACGCATTAGCCAACCGACGCCTCGGTGGTCGCCACAAGCCGCGAGTCGGCCAGCGCGGCAGTGCGATGATGAACAATCGCACGGTAGGTCGACGACTGAATCATCTGCACAAACGCCTCCTTGTGCGGGTACTTCACCAGCAGCACTTCATCCCAGTCTTCGCCAGCCGGCGCGATCACGGCACAGTGCGCCTTGCCCAGCCAGAAGATCTGGCCGCCAACGCCGTGTAACAACGGCAACACCTGTCGTGAGTACTCCGCGTAAGCCTCGCGCCCGCTGCAAGGTGCCGCCGAATGTTCGGCGGGATAACCGGCCTGCTCGCGAAAACGCAGCAGGTTAAGCATCAGCACCGGCTGACCCGCAGGCACCTCAGCCACAAAACGGGCCAGGCTTTCGCGGGTTGGATCGATGGCAGCAACAAGGGTGGACATAGCAAAAGCCTCAGTTGGACCAATAGATAAAGGCGTCATCGGCAGACTGTGGCCGATTCATCGGTTTGTCGATCAAAATCGGCGCTTCCAGCACGGCCGGCCACAACGGTGCCTGCTGGGCCTGATTAAAGCTCGCTAGGCGACTTTTCAGGGCCTGTACCTGCTCCGGTAGAGCGCTGGCCAAGTTGTGCTGCTCGGTCGGATCGTCCTTGATGTTGTACAGCCAGTCGAGTTGCTGGGTCGCATTAACCTGCAATTTCCAGTCACCCGCCTGCACGGCTTGGTAAGCACCTGAGCGCCAGAATAACTGTTCATGGGGGGCACCCTGCTGCTTACCCTGAGCGAAGGGCAGCAAGTCCACGCCATCAATAATGCGATCACTGGGTAACGCGGCCTTGGCGGCCGCAGCGGCCGTGGCAAAAATATCAAAGTGACTAACGGCCTCATCGAAGTGACTACCAGCAGCAATCTTGCCGGGCCACTGCATAAACAGCGGCACCCTCACTCCACCCTCAAAGAAGGTCGCCTTCCAGCCCCGGTATGGATGATTCAATCCGTCGAGGCCGATGTAGTTGGCACCGCCGTTATCGCTGGTAAAAATCACTAAGGTGTTGTCATCCAAGCCCTGCTGCTTGAGTTCGTCGAGCACCCGACCAATGTTGCGATCTAGGGAGCGGATCATGCCGCCATACACGCGGCGGGTATGGTCATTAATTTGCGGCAGGGCGTCGTAATCGGCCTTGGTCGCTTGCAATGGCGTGTGTGGCGCGTTGTAGGCCAGGTAGAGAAAGAACGGCTGCTCGCGGTTGGCCTTGATCGCCTGCAGCGCCTCATCCGTTAGGTAATCCGTCATGTAGCCGCGGGGTTTGAAGGGTTCGCTGTCGTTGAAACGCACCCCAAACGGCGCTACCGCCCAGAGAAATTTATCGATAGGGTCAAACTCTTGTTGGGCATTGACCACCTGCGGATCGTCCTCAGGCAGAAACATCGAGCCGCCTGCCAGAAACCCTAGGCTCTGGTCAAAGCCATGGGCATTCGGCCGAAACTGCTGGTTCTCGCCCAGGTGCCACTTCCCAACATGCAACGTGCGATAGCCAGACTGTTTGAGCAACCGGGCGATGCTGATTTCACTGGTCGGCACCCCTTGTGCCTCATAGGCCGGCATCGCCTGCTCACGCTCGGCATGGTAAATCGTGGGGTGTATGCCAGTACTTTTACTGCTGGCGATAACCCGCGAGAAGGTCAGCGGCACCGAGGTGAACTCAAAGCCAAAGCGCGTTGGGTAGCGCCCCGTCAGCAACGCCGCCCGCGACGGCGAACAGGTGGCATTGCCGGCATAACTGCGATTAAAACGGATGCCGTTGGCCGCAATTGAATTGATATTGGGGGTCGGCACAGCGTCGCCCGCCACCCCGCCACCATTGATGCTCAAGTCGTTGTAGCCAAGATCGTCGGCAACGATCAGAACGATATTCGGTGGTCGTGGCCCATCACCTGCCTTGGGGCCAGCGCTGGCGGTTGACCAGTGCACCGCCTGGTTCGGCGCGGCGTCCGTATGCAGGCCGTATTTAGCAAATAGCAGTAGAGCGCCCATACGCCCACCCACCGCCACAAATGCCAGCCCCAGCAACACCACGACGAGGGTTAATCCCCAGGCAAAACGCTTCATCGCATGCACTCCTTTAACGTCATGTTAGGCCGACTCAGCACGGCAAGGGTCACAAGAGGTTGCTCCGCTGAATGGCCTTGGAGGCCGCTGGCAAACTGATGAAGTCACCGTCGATGCCAACCCGCACGCGGCCGCTATAAATAGTCTCAGCCTGACCGAGAAACGCCTGCTGCAAACCCGGAATCGGCAGCGGTGGTGCTATGTGATTGAGCAGCAGATAGCCGACGCCCGTATCCCGAGCGATCTCGGCAGCCTGCTCGGGCGTGGTGTGATAGTCGGGAATGTCGGCGAAGATTTTCACCAGATTATTGCGCCCGGCCGCTGCCGCAGCCCGCCCAAGCAATGCGGTCAACTCGGGGGATAAAGCCTCGTGCAACAACAGGTCCACGCCTGCCGCTTCGCGCTGTACGGCGGCTGACTTGCGGGTATCGCCACTGATTACCAGGCTGCGATCCTTGTAACGAATGCGGTAGCCAACCGCCGGTTCAACCGGCGAGTGTTCGACGCTGAACGCCACCACCTGCAGGTCGGGTTCATCAATCAACACCACCCGGCGCTCAGGGCCCACGGCGGCGAAGGTTTTGGCCTGAGCACCAAAACCACTGGGCGGCATCACCTGCAGGCCGTGGTGAGCGATGCGGTAAAGATGATCCTGCCGATAGGCTTGCATAAAACCTTCAACCACCGTCTTCACACCGATCGGGCCGTATACCGGCAACGGCTCGGTGTGACTGCCCATGCCCCAACGCTGCAGCATGACCTCACCAAGCCCACCGATATGGTCGGAGTGAAAGTGGGTCAGAAACACCGCCTCAATCTGGCCAGGATCAAAGCCCATGCGACTGATAGTCGGTGCCGCTGTGATGCCGGCATCGAACACCAGCAACCGCTTACCGGCGACCACCAAGGAGCAGGGGGCACTGCGCTGCGGATCGGGAAATGGCGAGCCGGCACCACACAAGCCCACGTGCAAACCATCCGCCAGTGCCTGCAGCGGTTGCGCCGCGAAACGCTCCTGAGCAAAGCGCGGCACCACCAGCATGCTGAGCGGAGCACGCCAGTGATAAAGCGCAGCCACCGCCAATGCGACAACCACGAGCGCCAGCGATAACAGACGACAATTCATTCTTCACCCTCGGCATAATCAAGCCAAAATTGGCACTTAAGGTGCCACTATATTTATAGCCCAGTGTCTGGCGCGGGGTCGATTCGGTACAGCACCATACACAGCAATGTTGTGACACTATAAGTGTCACTATATAGACGAAATCGCTGCACAATGACAGCATGCACTTAAACCCACCGGCGCAATTCGCGACCTTGGCCATACTCAATACGCGCCGCTCATATCTTCACAATAGGGCACTTAGCCCCCAAAACGAGGTCACCATGAACCACTTTCTCAAAGCCAACTGCCTTGCCCTGTACCTGCTGGCCTTGCTCGCACTGGTGGTGGAACTGCCCTTTGGTGCCGGTCCGATCCTGCAAAAAATCGCCGTGATCATGCTGGCGATACACGCCATTGAAGTGCCCATTGCCTTTGCCAAAATCAAGCAATACCAAGGGCCACTGGCGGCCAGCATTGGCCTGACGCTGCTGTTCGGCTTTCTGCACTGGCGGCCGCTGGGAGCGACCCGGAACCCGGCATGAACAGAGGCCCGCGTGCGCTCTGGTGTCTCCGCTGTCTGGCCCTGGCTACGCTATCGCTTGCAGGCAACTTGGCCCAGGCAGCTGAGGCGCGGCCAAATATCGTCTTGCTGCTGGCAGACGACTGGGGCTTCAGCGATGTGGGTGCCTTCGGCGGCGAAATCGCCACGCCCAACCTGGACGCACTCGCCGCCCAAGGCACACGTTTTGCCAATTTCCACGTGACCGCCTCCTGTGCACCAACCCGTTCAATGCTGATGACCGGGGTGGACAATCACCGCAACGGCATAGGCAACATGCCGGAAACCATCCCCCAGTCCCATGAGGGCCAACCCGGTTATGAGGGCGTACTGAATGACCGCGTGGTAACAGTCGCCAGCCTGCTGCGCGACAGTGGCTACCACACCTATGTCTCCGGTAAATGGCACCTGGGCCACGAGCCGCGCAACCTGCCACCTGCCCGTGGTTTTGAACGCTCACTGATCCAGGCCGACAGCGGTTCGGATAACTGGGAAATGCGTCCCTATCTGATGCTCAAACCCCAAGTCGCCTGGTACGAGGAGGGTAAGCCCCTGACCTCGCTGCCGGCCGACTATTACTCTTCGACCTTTTTCATCAATAAGGCCATTGAGCACATAGAATCCAACCGTGGCTCGCAACAGCCGTTTTTTTCCTACATTGCCTTCCAGGCCAACCATATTCCGCTGCAGGCGCCACGCGCCTTTATCGACAAGTACCGTGGCCAATACGCCGCCGGCTGGCATGTTCTGCGCCAGCAGCGCCGCCAACGAGCCATCGACTTGGGCCTAATCGGCAAAGATGCCGCCATGGTCGAAATGGCCAGCACCACCGATTGGAATGCCCTCAGCGAAACCGAGCAGGCCTATCAGGCTCGGCGCATGGAGGTGTATGCCGGCATGGCCGACGCTATGGACCATGAAATCGGCCGGCTAATCAGCTATCTGCGCGAAACGGGCCAGTACGACAATACGGTGTTTCTGTTTCTGTCCGACAATGGCGCCGAGGCCTCCGATCCCTATGCCGTGCGCTCCGGCCAGCTCTGGCTGGACTGGCAATACGACCGTAGCTTGGAACGACTGGGCAGCAAGGGCGCGTACGCGATCATCGGCCCGAGTTGGGCCAGTGCCGCAGCGTCGCCCCTGAGCACTTACAAATTTTATGCGGGCGAAGGCGGGTTGCGAGTGCCGCTGATCATCGCCGGCGTGGCGGGAGCAGCGGCCAACCAGATCCAGCACGACTTTGCCCATGTCACCGATCTGGCCCCCACCCTGCTAGCTTTGGCCGGCCTGCAACCACCAACAGCTGACTACCAGGAGCACCCTGTGGAGCCCATGACAGGCCACAGCTTGCTCGGTGTTATGCGCGGCCAAACGACCAGCACCCATGCGCCGGAGCAGCCAATCGGTTACGAACTGTCCGGCAACGCAGCCATTTTCAAAGGCAACTACAAGCTGGTGAAGAACATTCCACCGGTCGGGGATGACCGCTGGCACCTTTTTGATATTCGCCAGGACCCCGGCGAAGTGCACGACCTGCAGCAACAGATGCCCGAGCGTTTTATCGCCATGCAAGCGGACTATGCCGCCTATGCCAAAGCCAACGGCGTACTGCCGATGCCGGCCGGCTATGACCCGATCAGCCAAGTGCAGATCAATGCCTTGGTCAACGTCTTCCTGCCGCTGCTGCTCAAACCCGCACTAGTGCTCAGCGTACTGCTGGCAGGCGGCTTGTGGTACCGCCGTCAGCGGCGCCGCCGCCAGCCACCCGTCGATGGTTTTATTCAGAACAACAACCCACAGGAGCCGCAATGAACCGCACTGTTGTCATCACTGGCGCCTCATCCGGTATCGGCCGCGCACTGGCTGTTGAGTTTGCTCGCCGCGGCTATCACCTAGGCCTGACCGCACGGCGCCTAGGCGCCCTGGAAGAGCTGCGCGACGAGCTGCAACTACTCGGCGACAGCGAGCGCAAGATCGTCATTGCCACCCTCGACGTGGATCAGACCGACCACGTCGGGCCTATCTTGCACAGCCTGTTCGCCGAACTGGGCCAGGTTGATACCGTGGTGGTAAATGCCGGCGTCAACGCCTTCACCGCCATCGGCAAAGGCAACCTGCTGCAGGAACAGCAACTGCTGCAAACCAACCTACTGGGGGCCATTGCCACTGTGAATGCCGCGGCGGAGCACTTCATCAGCGCCGGTGCTGGCGGCCAAATTGTCGGCATTTCCTCCCTCGCCGCCCTGCAAGCCATGCCCAAACAGGCCGCTTACTGTGCAAGCAAAGCGGGCTTCTCGATGTATTTGGATGCCGCACGCATCGAACTCAAGCGCCACAACATCGGTATCACCAAGATCCTGCCGGGCTTCGTGATCACCGAGATCATGCCGAAGATCGACAAGTACCCGTTCGCCGTCACCGCCGAGCAGGCCGCCCGGGAAATGGTCGACGTGATTGAAAAAGGCAAGGCCATCGGCGTGGTGCCCGCGTTCCCCTGGAAGTGGCTACGCCCGCTGTTTGGGCACATGCCGGATGCGCTGTGGAAAAAACTGGTTTAAGCCGGCGCCCCGGCTCCTTCCCACCCTCATCGCCCTAGCTAGCAAAGGCCTGCACATGACCAACGCCTTCACCCTGTACGGCTGGCACCTGTCTTATTTCACCGGCAAGGTGCGCTGCTATCTGAATTACAAACGCATCCCCTATGTCGACCAGCAGGTCGACCTGTTCACTCTGATGCGCACCATCAAACGGCATACCGGTGTGGTGGTGATGCCGGTGCTGCGCACCCCGGACGCCGAATGGCTGCAGGACTCCAGCGTGATCATTGAGCATCTGGAGGCGCTTTACCCTGACTTACCGGTGGTGCCAACAACGCCCATTCAACGCTTCACCGCCTACCTGCTGGAGGCTTGGGGCGATGAGTGGTGGATTCCCGTGGCCATGCACACGCGTTGGAGCCATGCCGAGAACTATGCACTGTGGGAACAAGAAGCCGGCCCCAACCTGCTGCCGCACTTTCCTGAGTTTCTCCAACGCCTAGCTGCCGCCTACCCAGCCAAAGCCATGCGCAGCAAACTGCACAGCGCCGGCGTGCGGCCTGAGCAATTTGCCGTGCTGGATGCCTGGACCGAGAACATGCTCGACTTGCTGGAGCGCCATTTCGCGGCACAGGATTATCTGCTCGGAGGCCACCCCACCCTGGCTGACTATGGCCTAGTCGGGACCATGTACGGCCACCTCGGCCGCGACCCCTGGCCCGCCCGCGAGTTGGTAGCACCGCGTCCACACCTGCGCGCCTGGATCGAGCGCATGGCGAATCCGCCGCTACACGCCCAGGCGCAGTCCTTACTGGCCAACGATGCCATCGCAGCCACACTGGAGCCGATTCTGCGGGTGGTGTTTGCCGAGTTCGTGCCCATGCTGATCAGCATCCAGCAACGGGTCAGTGAACTGCTACCGCACTACCCTGCGGGTAAACCCTTGCCCCGCGGCCTGGATGACATCGATATCGACACACCGCAGGGCACCCTGCGGCGGGCGGCGCTGCCCTATACCCTGTGGATGGCGCAGCGAGCCCTAGACAGCTATCAGGCGATGTCTGCCGCTGATCAGTTGGCACTGCGCAACTGGTTGAAACCGCTGGGCGGGTTGGAGTTGCTCAGCCTCAACCTGCCCCGCCTGCGGCGCAGCGGCCTGCGCGTGACGGTGGAGTAGCACCTAAGGTTACTGAGGCTGTTGGGCAAGCAGCCCATGGACAAGCAGGGTCATGGTCCGTCGGGCAGTGACCTTGTCCAGCTTCTGCTCCACTCGCATCTGTTGCCAAGTACCGGCACCCAGCACCAAGTTGAGCGCAGCAAACAACACCGGATCCTGTTGCAAAGCTTCGGGCAAAACCCGGCGCAGCAGAGTGTCTTGCAACTGCACCAGCAACGCCTGGTTCTGCTGCAAGGTTGGCGACGTGTGGCGCAGGGCTTCGGTGGCGATACGAAACGGCAGAATGGCCTCGAACATTCTGCTTCGGCGCTCAATCACTTCATCCAGACGCCCACGCCAATCCTCGGCCTTGAAGGGTTGGTTCATTTGCGGCGTGATCAGCTGCATGACTTCCGTGGAAATCTCGCGGTACAGGCTCTCCATATCATCAAAATGGCGAAACACCGTACGCAAGCCAACCTCTGCGCGGGTCGCCACTTGCTCGGCCGTCGGCGCGACCTTGCCTTCCTTGACCAAGGCGATCATCGCCGCCACCAACTTGCGCCGGCTGGCCTGACCACGGGCTTTACGGCCATCGGTTGGGACTTCAGCGCTGGGGCTTGGGCTCATCTATTTATCCTTAATTGCACACGAGGGGTGGAAGCCATGATTTGCCCTGCCATGCTGAATACAGGGTGCTCGCACCGAGAATTTTATGCGGCCGGCATTTTGCCATTTTCACAGCCGGGCTGTCGGCATAGTGGCGTTTATAGTGTCATAACACCCATGTCGATATTGGTGTATTGGCACTCTATGTGTCATAAGATTAGCTTGATAGCGAAGCTTAAGTCGCGCCCAGATGAACCCTCATGGGCGGCAAAACAACAACAAGGTACGCATCATGACTTGCAAGCACATGCCTCCGTCACTGCTAACGATTGCTGTTGTCGCTGCCATGAGCAGCGCGCAGACCCAGGCCTACACCTTCGATGCTTTCGAAGGCGAGCTGACTGGCAAGCTGGACACCACCTTGAGTGCCGGCGCGAGCATCAGTACTCAGGCACCGAATCACAACCTGTACACCCACGCCAATGGCCTGCTCAGTGGCCGGAGCGGCGGCCAAGGAGCCTCACCCAACGCCGACAATGGGCGCCTAAATTTCGACAAAGGCGATGTGATTTCCAACCCCTACAAGGGCCTCAGTGAACTGGAGTTGGAATACGGCCAGGTCGGCATGCGCGTCTCGGCCAAATACTGGTACGACCACCAATTGGAAACCCGCAACGGTCGTTTCAACGACTTCGATGACAGCGGCTTCCCCAACCAAGCCCGCTTTAAGGGATTCAGCTGGCTGGATAGCTATGTATTTGGCAGCACTGAAGTGGCCGGTCATGCGCTCGATGCGCGCTTTGGTAGCCAGGTGTTGAGCTGGGGCGAAAGCACCTTTATTCAGGGCGGCATCAACAGCATTAACCCCATCGACCAGAGCGCCTTTAACCGCCCTGGGGTCGATATCAAGGAAGGCTTACTGCCGGTAGAAATGCTCCAAGCTAGCGTTGGCTTGGCCCAGGGTTTGAGCATCGAAGGGTTTTATCAGCTGAACTGGCGCCCCACAGTGATCGATGGCTGCGGCACGTTCTTCGCCCTTACCGACGCCCTGCAACCGGGCTGCGGACCGATCGTCAGCTCACCGCTGATTGGCGAAGCCGAACAGTTGAACGGCACAGGCAACCCGGTACCGGTAGGTGCCAACATGGCCGTCCAGCGCACTGCTGACAACCTGCCCAGCGACGCAGGTCAGTTCGGCCTGGCACTGCGCTATTACGCCGACTGGCTAAACGATACCGAGTTCGGCCTGTATGCCATGAACTACCACAGCCGGCTGGTCTATGTCAGCGGCACCTCGGCCGACTACAGCAAGCTGGCCATAGGAACACCCACAGACCAAGCCAATTTTTTCTCAGGTCGATATGTGGCAGGCCTGCCGGTGTTTATCCACGGAGCCAACTACAACGCGGTGTATCCCGAAGACATCCGCCTGTATGGAGTGAGCTTCAACACCAGCTTGGAGAGCGGTCTGGCGCTGTCCGGGGAGGTCAGCTACCGGCCTAATCTGCCGGTACAAATCAACGTCAACGACCTGCTGGCCGCGACATTACTGCAGGCCAGCAATCCGGCCACCGGACTGTTGCTTCCTGGCGGCTCAAGCAACAGCGCCAACTTTAACCAAGAGGTGCCGGGCTATACCCGTCTGCCGGTAACCCAGGCGCAAGTGACTCTGACGCATTTCTTTAACCAAGTGCTGGGTGCCGATCAGATGAAGCTGGTCGGTGAGTTAGGTTATGTGCATGTCGCCAACCTAGATGCCCTGCGCTATGGCCGCTCCTCGGCGCTGGGGCCGGGCACCCCGGTAGGTGGTGGCGCCTGCAACAGCAGCCCATTAGTGACCAATAAATACTGCACCGATAACGGCTTCGTCACAGCTAATTCCTGGGGCTATCGCCTGGTCGGCCAACTGGACTACAGCGATCTAATACCGGCAGTGGTCATCAGTCCAAGTCTGGCGTTTCGCCACGACGTGGACGGCTACTCCTACCAACCTGCCGGCCCCTTCGAGGAAGGTCAGATGGCGACCACTCTAGGCCTGCAAGCGGTGTATCAAGATCGCTATAAAGCCAATGCCAGCTGGACCAGCTTTTTCGGCAGCAACGACTACAGCACGGTCGATGACCGCGATTATTTGGCGCTCAGCGTCAGCATGAGTTTCTGAGGAGTTGTCCCATGCTTAGATATCCCCTGATAGCTTTAGCGCTCTGTAGCAGTTCAGCTTTCGCCGTCGTCAGCGCCGAGCAAGCCGCACGTTTGAGCCACGAGCTCACCCCGATCGGTGCTGAACGCGCGGGTAATGCCGACGGCAGCATCCCAGCCTGGCAAGGTGGCCTACCGGCCACCCCATCTGCCCAACTGGCAGACGGCAGCTTGCAAGATCCATTTTCAGCCGATAAGCCCATATTCAACGTCACTGCGCAGAATATGGAGCAATACGATGCCCTGCTCACGCCGGGGCTTAAGGCAATGCTCAAGCTGCATCCACAAACGCTACGCCTACCGATCTATCCAACCCGGCGCAGCGCCTCCTACCCGCAAGATATTTACCGCGCTAGCAGCGAAAACAGCTTGAAAACTCAACTGGCCAACGGCGGCAATGGCGTTCTGCACTATCAACAAGGCGTGCCATTTCCGATACCCAGCAGCGCAGTGGAGGTGGTGTGGAACCACATTACCCGATACCGCGGGGGCAGCATTAGTGCCATCAGCAACCAAGCGATAGTCGAGCGCAATGGCAAAATGGCCCTGTACCGAACGCAAAGCCAATTAAACTTCGGCCCCACCATTAGCGACCTAGAACCGGGAGCTAATTTACTTTTCTACTACAAGTCCAAGACCCTCGCCCCAGCACTCACTGCAGGTGCCGTCAGCCTAGTGCATGAGACTCTGGATCAAGTCAGCGAGCCTCGTCGCGCCTGGATTTACAACAGTGGCCAGCGCCGTGTGCGGCGCGCACCCACCCTGGCTTACGACAGTCCCGGAATTAACAGCCAAGGCCTCAAGACCACTGACAACCTGGACATGTACAACGGCTCACCCGATCGCTATGACTGGCAACTACTCGGCAAGCGCGAGATGCTGATTCCCTATAACAGTTTCGCGTTATTTGAACGCAAACAGCCCTACGAAAATATTCTTTTGGGCGGTCACCTAAACCCGCAACTGACTCGCTTTGAGAAACACCGCGTATGGGTCGTGGAAGGCACGCTCAAGCCTGACCAACGCCACGTCTATGCCAAACGCACCTTCTACATCGACGAAGACAGCTGGCAAATTGCCCTAGCCGATCACTACGACAATCGTGGTCACTTGTGGCGTGTTTCGCTGGCCTATGCGATGAACTTCTACACCAAGCAAATTCCTTGGGGGGCAATGGAATCGATTCACGATTTACAGAACGGCCGCTACATCAGCAGCCTGATGACCAATGGTGAGCGCGGGCCCATCGTGTTTGGCGAAACCGCAAGCAGCAAAGACTTCACCCCCGACGCCCTGCGCCGCTGGGGTCACTAACGATGGGGCCGGCAATCGATGCAAAAAAGGCCCTAGTTGGTCGCCCGATACTGGCTCGTCGAGCAGGCCAGTTAACGCTCGCCTTGGTGCTGAGCGGCGCCGCACTGCTGGCAATATTGTTTAGCCAGCGCGAGCTTATTCGCCTGAGTGCCCAAGGCTATGTGTTCGGTTACCCGCTCGTCATGATGGATATCACTCGGGCCAGCTTTATCGACAACATGGCACCGGCTAATCAACTGGTGCACGTCTCGCGCTTTCCTGATGCGGGCTTTCGCGATGTCGTACGACCCAATGTCGATACCCTGTACTCCCTCGCCTGGCTGGACCTTAGCGGCGAGCCCTTGGTGCTCGACATGCCCGCCAGTGAGCGCTACTACGTGCTGCAACTACTGGATGGCTGGACCAACGTATTGGCCAGCCTCGGGCCGCGGACGAGCGGCAGCAGTGGCGGGCACTTTGTCCTAGTTGGGCCAACGTGGCAGGGCCAGGTGCCAGCCAACCTAACCCTGCTGCGCGCCCCAACGTCCATGGTTTGGCTGCTGGGACGGATACAAACCAATGGCGAAGCCGACTATGCCAACGTCCAGAAAATTCAACAGCAGATGCATCTGACTCCGCTAAGCCAATGGCTAACCGGCAAGCGCAGCCTGGCCAGCGTCGCAAAAGCCCCGGCGCAAAATCCTAGACCACCGTTACTGCAAATGCGGGCACTCGACGCCAGCGCATTTTTCACTCGTTTACAGCGGCTGCTGCCTGACAATCCCGCCCCAGCCCAAGACTCCCAAGCCCTGGCTGACTTAGCCCAACTGGGCGTGCATCAGGACCAATCGATGCCGAACTGGAGTGTTTGGCAGGCCAAGCTGGCGGGGCTCGGCATGTGGCTGGCGGAGCGCCAACTGCAACAAGCCCTCGACAACCCGCAAGGGCTACACAGCGGGTGGCGACAGCCGCCAATGAGCATCGGCAACTATGCTCAAGACTACGGTTTGCGTGCCGTGGTAGCGATGATCGGGCTGGGCGCCAACCTCGCCGCCGACGCGGTTTACCCCAACGCTCGGCAAGACAGCCTCGGTCAGCCGCTACAAGGCGGCCAGCGTTATCGACTGCATTTCGCCGCCGGGCAACTACCTCCGGTGCAGGCGTTCTGGTCATTGACGGCCTACGATCAGGACGGTTTTCTGATTGCCAACCCGCTCAGACGCTATGCCATAGGTGACCGTGACCCGCTGCACTTCAATGCTGACGGCTCCTTGGATATTGTGCTGCAAAACACAGCTCCAGCAGCATCGGACAACTGGCTGCCGATACCGGCCAGTGGCGCCTTCAGCATCACTGGCCGGCTTTATTGGCCCAAAGCCGAAGTGCTCAATGGCCACTGGCGGATGCCGGGCATTCAACCCGTGGCGCGTTAAAGTTCAGCACAGTTTGCCAACCTTACCCATGCCCTAGGCTGGCCGCGTTTAAATCTTGGGCAGCGCCTCGATATGCCGATACTCGGCGCCCAGCTGACTGGCCAGCAGGCGGCCACGGCCGAGGCGGATCGGCGCGCATTCAATATCGATCAACAACGCCGGGCAGGCGCTGGCGGTTAGCGCCGGCCAATCGCGCAAGCGGCCGTCGGTGAGGATCAATAAGCGCTGCTGTTCGGCCGGCTTAAGTTGTTGCCGGCGGTGTAGCCAAACGTCTGACTGTTGCAGGGCCTCGATCAGCGGCGTACCGCCACCGGCCCCCAACTCGGCCAGCCAATCGTGCAGCACCGCACTGGCCTTCTGCCCTTGCCACAACCACTGCGCCTGCGCGCCGCTGGCGTGCAATACGGCCAGCCGGGCGCGCTGCCGGTAGGCCTGCTCGAACAGTTGCGCCAGCAGGCCCTTGGCTTGGCTGAGGGCACCAAAGCGCTGGGTCGAGGCCGAGGCGTCGACGATCACCAGCCATAGCTCGCCGGCACGGCTGCTGCGCGCTTTATGACGTAACTCCTGACGCGTGCGTGGGCGGCCGTGCAGCAGAGTAGCGGGCCAGTCGATTGACCCGGCTTGACCGCTGCGGTTGGCACCACTGCGTCCGCCTGTGAGTCGCCCCGGAGCGGGCGGTGCATCCGCGCCTGTGGCTGTGCGCGGGCGGATGCTTAGGGCTTTTTTGCCCAGCGCGGCGGTTCACGCCGAACACCGATGCTCTGTGGCTGGGCCGGCAGCTCGCCCCACTGGCCTTCGCCTTGCGGCTGTTTGGCTGCTGACGACTCGGCGTCTGACTGTGGTGGTGGCGATTGTGGCGATGATGGCTGTTGCGGCGCGGGCGGCGTGGCCGGTGGAGCTGGATGCCGCTGACGATGGCGCAACACGAAGTCGGCCACCGCTTCGATATCCTCGCCGGCGATCTGCCCCGCGCCGCGCCACGCCGCATGGGCACGGGCGGCGCGCAGCCAGACCAAATCGGCGCGCAGGCCATCGACGCCAGCATCGAAGCAGCGCTGACTGATGGCGTTTAACGCCGAGTCATCCAATGGAATATCACTGAGCTGTTTGCGGGCTTGCTGGCAACGCTGGCGCAGCGCTTCTTGCGGTGCCGCCCAGCGCTGCAAGAACCCCTGCGGATCGGCATCGAAGGCCAGCCGACGACGGACGATTTCGGCACGCTCGGCCGGCGCAGGCAAACCGCTCAAGGCCAAGTTCAAACCGAAGCGATCGAGCAATTGCGGGCGCAGCTCGCCCTCCTCGCCGTTCATGGTGCCGATCAGCACGAAGCGCGCCGCATGCCGATGGGAGATGCCGTCACGCTCGATATGGTTGACCCCGCTGGCGGCGGCATCCAGCAACAAATCGACCAGATGATCGGGCAGCAAGTTGACCTCATCCACATAGAGCACGCCGCCATTCGCCTTGGCCAGCAGCCCCGGCGAGAACTGCGCCCGGCCCTCACCGAGCGCCGCGTCCAGATCCAAGGTGCCGACGATGCGTTCCTCACTGGCGCCCAACGGCAGGGTGACGAAGGTGCCGCTGGCGAGTAAATCCGCCAAGCCACGGGCCAGGGTCGACTTAGCCATGCCGCGCGGGCCTTCGATCAAAACGCCACCGATGGCCGGATCGATGGCCGCCAAACACAGGGCCAACTTCAGGTCATCGGCACCGACCACGGCGGAAAGGGGGAAATGACTGTCGGTCATAGGAGCATCCGTGAGGGTTCGTAATCGGATTCGTAGGGTGGGTTAGCGGCGCTGAACACTGAACGACCATTCAACCGCAATTGCCGCGCGGCGCGTAACCCACCATGGGTTGCACCGCGTTGCGCCGATGGTGGGTTACGCCGCATCGATTTTGCGCCGTTGTGCGGCAATAGCGGTAAGCGGCTAACCCACCCTACGGGATCGAAGGGATCGAAGGGATCGACGGGATCGACGGGAATGCGTGTGTTCATGCTTCTTCGCTGTCCAGCAGCAGGTTTTCCAGGGTCGTTTGGTAGTCGCCGGGGTTTTGCCAGAGGCCGCGTTGCTGGGCTTCCAGCAGGCGTTCGAGGATATCTTGCAGGGCGCCGGGGTTGTGCGTTTGGATAAACTCGCGGGTGTCCTTATCGAGCAAGTAGGCATCGGTGAGCAGGGCGTACTGGTGATCGTCGATCAGCTCGCTGGTGGCGTCGAAGGCGAACAGATAGTCGATGGTCGCCGCCAGTTCGAACGCGCCCTTGTAGCCGTGGCGCTTCATGCCGTCGATCCACTTCGGATTAGCCGCCCGCGCCCGCACCACTCGATTGAGTTCTTCTTTGAGGGTGCGAATCCGTGGGCAGTCGGGCTGGCTGTTGTCGCCGTGGTAGCTGGCCACCTTGGCCCCGCGCAGGGTTTCCACGGCGGCGAGCATGCCGCCTTGGAACTGGTAGTAATCGTTGGAGTCGAGAATGTCGTGCTCGCGGTTGTCTTGGTTGTGCAGCACCGCTTGCAGGCTCTCGAGCTGCTCGGCGAAGCGCTCGCGGGCCGGCGTGCCTTCGCTGCCTTTGCCATAGGCGTAGCCGCCCCAGTTCAGGTAGACCTCGGCCAAGTCGCTGCGCTCTTGCCACAGGCGCTCTTCGATGGCGTTCTGAATCCCCGCGCCATAAGCGCCGGGCTTCGAGCCAAACACCCGCCAACCGGCTTGGCGACGGGCTTCGACTTCACTCAGGCCATCGTCCTGTAAACGCAGCGCGGCTTGCCAGACCCGCGCCGACAGTGGGTTCATATCCTCGGGTTCATCCAGTTCGGCCACCGCTTGCACGGCCTCGTCGAACAGACGAATCAGGTTGCTGAAGGCATCGCGGAAAAACCCCGAGACCCGCAGGGTCACGTCGACCCGTGGCCGGCCCAGTTGTTCCAGCGACAGCACCTCGAAACGCTCCACCCGCTGACTGCCGGTTTGCCACACCGGGCGCACGCCGATCAGCGCCAAGGCTTGGGCGATGTCGTCGCCGCCGGTGCGCATGGTCGCCGTGCCCCACACCGATAAACCCAGTTGCGCCAAGTGCTCGCCGTGGTCTTGCAAATGCCGTTCGAGCAGCCGTTCGGTGGCCTGCACGCCGATGCGCCAGGCAGTCGGGGTGGGCAGGTTACGCACATCCACTGAATAAAAATTGCGTCCAGTCGGCAGCACATCCAAGCGTCCGCGACTGGGCGCACCACTCGGGCCGGCCGGCACGAAGCGGCCGGCCAAGGCCGCCAGCAGCCCGCTCATTTCGGCTGGACCGCAGGCGTCTAGCAGTGGCGCAACCTGCTCATGCAGCCGTTGTAAAACTAAGGCGCTGCACGGCCCAACGGACTCGTAATCGGTTGTCTCGATCAAACCCAGAGCCAGCAACTCCAAGCGCTCGCGGGTATCGCCGGTGCTGCGCCAAGCATCGCCACTCAGGCTTTGTAAGCACTCGGGGCGCGGCCCGCTCCACGGCGCGGCCATCTCGCAGTTGAGTGGATCGAATCCCAGCTGCAGGTCGCCGGCCAAGGCGCGCAGCAGGCTGGCATTGGCGTCTTGGCCATCGCCACGGGGGATGCGCAACAAGGCCAGCAAGGTGTCGCGGCGCAAGGTGCCGACCGGCGACTCGCCGAACACATGCAGGCCGTCGCGGATTTGCGACTCTTTCAAATCACACAGGTAGGCATCCAACTGTGGCAACCAGCTGTTGGGGTCGTCGTTAAGTTGCAGGCCCAACTCCTGATCGAGATGGCTGGCCCGCACTAGGGTCAGAATCTCGCCACGCAGTTCAAGGGCGCGGCGCAGGTCGAGTTGGCTGGCCTCGTAGTATTCATCGGCCAGCCGCTCGATATCGCGCAGCGGCCCGTAGCTGTCGGCGCGGGTCAGCGGCGGCATCAGGTGGTCGATAATCACCGCCTGGGTACGCCGTTTAGCCTGCGCGCCCTCACCCGGATCGTTGACGATAAAGGGATAAACATTCGGCAGCGGGCCGAGAATCGCATCCGGCCAGCAGGCCTCGGACAAGCCGACGCTCTTGCCCGGCAGCCACTCCAAATTGCCGTGCTTGCCGACATGCACCACGGCATTGGCGGCGAAGGTTTGGCGCAGCCAGCAATAAAACGCCAAGTAGCCATGCGGCGGGACTAAATCTGGGTCGTGATAAACCGCGCTGGCGTCCACCTGATAACCACGCGCCGGTTGGATGCCGACGAAGGTCAAACCGAAACGCAGGCCGGCGATCATCAGCCGGCCGCCGCGAAACATCGGATCGAGTTCCGGGCCGCCCCAACGCTCCAGCACGGCCTGCTGGTTGGCTATTGGCAGCTGGGCGAAAAAGGCTTGGTAATCTGCCAGCGCCAAACTCTGGGCGCAGGGGCGCAGGTCGCGGCTGTCGAGATCGTTAGTCACCCCGCCGAGCAGCTGATGGATCAGTGCGGTGCCAGTCGCCGGCAAGCCCTCGACCGGGTAGCCCTGTTGCTCTAGCGCCTTGAGGATATTCAGCGCCGCCGCCGGGGTATCCAGCCCCACGCCATTGCCGATCCGGCCGTCGCGAGTCGGGTAATTGGCCAGCACCAAGGCAATGCGTTTGTCGCTATTGGGCAGGCGCGCCAGCTCAATCCAACGCCGGGCCAACTCGGCGACAAAATCCATCCCCGGCAGATGCGGCTGGTAGCAGACCACATCGCTCTGGCTGCGCTCGCTGCGCCAAGCCAAGCCTTTGAAGCTGATCGGCCGAGTAATCAGCCGGCCATCCAACTCTGGCAACACCACATGCATGGCCAGATCGCGCGTGCCCAAGCCTTGCGCGCTGGCCTGCCATTGCTCGTGATTATCCAGCGCACAGATGGCTTGCAGCACCGGAATGTCTCGGCTAAACGGGCGCAGGCTGGGCGCTTCCGGGTTGGACAGGGCAAAGCCGGTGGTGTTGATAATCAGCGCCGTGTCGGTTTCATCCAGCCAGCTTTCCACTTGGGCCAAGCACTCGGCTTCCTTGAGGCTGGCCACCGCTATCGGCAAGGGATTGAGCCCCTGCGCCTGCAAGCGCTGACAGAACACATCGA
Source organism: Pseudomonas sp. (assembly GCA_044354115.1). Classification (GTDB taxonomy): domain Bacteria; phylum Pseudomonadota; class Gammaproteobacteria; order Pseudomonadales; family Pseudomonadaceae; genus Aquipseudomonas. Next base: position 48,488 of record JBILAR010000006.1, read on the forward strand.
TAAACGCGGTGTTCGCCGCCTGCACCTGAGTGCGATAAAACAACAACGCCACCACCGGCTGGCCGACTTGCCAATCGCTGCGCCAAGCGGCCATGCTCGGATTGCTCAACTGCGGGTGATACAGGCCAACCCGCGGCAACGCGCGCGGCTCTTGCCACGGCAGATCGCGACCCAACCAGCGACTGGCGATGCAATTAAACAGCTGCTGGGCATTGCCCGCGCCGCCTTGCCGGAGGAACTGCCAGAGGCGCTCACAGTCGGCCGCCGGCACCGTGCTCAGGCCCATCAGCTCGGGGTCGGGGTTGTCGCAACCGGGCACCATGATCACCTGCGCACCGCGCGCACCGAGCTCCACCAAGCGCTCGACGCCATAACGCCAGTAGCTAACGCCACCGTGCACGGCGATCAGGATGACCTTGGCGTGCTGCAACACCTGCTCGACATACAGGTCGATCGAGGCGTTGTTACTCAGCTGCGCCGGGCTGGCCAAGCGCAGGCTCGGGTAGTCGCCCGGCAACTGCCGCGCCACCTCGGCCAGCAACGACAACTGCGAGTCGCCGGTACAGAGAATCACCAGCTCGGCCGGGGTCTGGCCAAGGTCGGCAATGCTGTCGGCCGGCAACTGACTGCCGGGTTGGGTGCGTAATAGATGCATGACTAACCGATGTCCATACAAAGCATCGCCAGCCCATTCACGCCAAGGCAGCCTGCAGTTCGGCAGTGATGATGGCCTGATCGAGGCTCTGACCGATCACGATCAAACGGGTGACGCGGGCTTCATCGGCCTGCCAGGCGCGGTCGAAGTGTTTGTCGAAACGCAGGCCAACGCCTTGCAGCAACAGGCGCATCGGCTTACCGGGAATGGCCGCAAAACCCTTGATGCGCAAAATGCCGTGTTTGCTTACCGCGTCTTTCAGCGCTTGCAGCAATGCAGCCTCGGCGGCGGCTGGCAGCTCGACGGCGAAGGAGTCGAACTGGTCGTGGTCATGGTCTTCATGGCCTTCGAGGTCGTGGTGAGTTTTGCGCCCATCGATATGCAGCTCGGTCTCGCAATTGAGGCCCAGTAGCACATTCAACGGCAGCTCGCCGCCGTGGGCTTCGATCACCTTGACCGCTGGCGGCAGCTCTTCGGCCACCTCGGCACGCACCACCGCCAGCGCATCGCTACTGAGCAAGTCGGCCTTATTGAGGATGACCAGATCGGCGCTGGCCAATTGGTCGGCGAACAATTCGTGCAACGGCGACTCGTGGTCCAGATTCGGGTCGAGTTGGCGCTGGGCATCCACCTGATCGGGGAAGGCGGCGAAGGTGCCAGCCGCTACGGCAGGGCTATCGACCACGGTAATCACCGCGTCCACCGTGCAAGCGTTGCGAATTTCTGGCCAGTTGAAGGCCTGCACCAACGGCTTAGGCAAGGCTAGGCCCGAGGTTTCGATCAAGATGTGGTCGATATCAGCACGGCGCGCCACCAGCTCGCGCATCACCGGGAAAAATTCTTCCTGCACCGTGCAGCACAGGCAACCGTTAGCCAGCTCGAACACCCGACCATTGGCTTCTTCTTCCGAGCAACCAATGGAGCATTGCTTGAGCAGTTCGCCGTCGATGCCCAGCTCACCGAACTCGTTGACGATCACCGCGATGCGCCGGCCTTCGGCGTGGGTCAGCATGTGCCGCAACAAGGTGGTTTTACCGGCGCCAAGAAAGCCGGTAACTATGGTAACGGGGATTTTAGCTAACGTGGTCATGGGTAGCCCTGCAGCAGATCAGTAGGATCGGCGGGCGGCAGCCACAGGCGTGAACAGCCCTAAGCTGCTACGCATGCACCACCGAAACACCCCGCCCGGTTGTCTTTGAGACGGCTCACGATCTGCTGCGCGTCGGCCATGCAGCGTTAAAATCGGCTTCGAAATGCTCATTTACTGCACGTAAACTGCGCTTTCTCAGCCAATTTCGCCTTGCCTGGCTCTAGCTCGCGAGATCGTGAACAGGCTCTAAATTCATTGCGAGGCAGGTCTCCTGGCTGACGGCCTGCGCGTTGCGCAACCTCTTCACCTTCCCGCCTTAAGCAGTGGTATGTCGAAGGGGTGTTGACCGTTTACAGTTGCGGGGGCAGCCACGGTTTGCCGTGTTCCCTCTTAGCTTCGATGACCTGCACCGAAGAACCTCGAACCTGTGCAGGCTACGCAGTGACCGCCAACCGGTCAATCACCGAGGTTGACGATTAGCCCCCGTTCGTGATTTTCTAGCCGGCTGTTTCAGGTGTCTTGCGCCGCTGTGTGCAAGGTGAAACGGGAAGCCGGTGGGCCTAGTCTTGAGAGAGCAGGCGAGTCCGGCGCTGCCCCCGCAACGGTAAGCAGACGTAAGGGTTGATCGAAGCGCTGGGCTTTTGGCTGAGCTGGACGAACCCTGCTACTGTCAGTACGACAGTCGTCGCAAGCCCGGAGACCGGCCTGAATCCTTGTTTGGCAATCCGCGGTGGGCGGGTGCGCGCCGGATTTCAGACCCCGCGTCTGTGCTAGTGCTGCGACTCCACTGCCTTGTTTAACTCACTTTTAGAAGGCCTCAGCATGTCTACTCGCACTTTGTCACCTGCCAGCACCCTCGCCCTACCCCTGTCGCAACGCCTGATTTTAGCCGTCGGTAGCTGCCTATTGGGCGCCGCGCTGATCTTCCTCGCCGGTTTTGCACCGGTCGACGCGCTGCACAACGCCGCCCACGACACCCGCCACAGCGCTGCCTTTCCCTGCCATTGATGGTGTAGGCCGGGGGCAACCCGCGCGGGCTGCATCCGCCCTACCGAACTGCGCCCGCCTGAAGCCGATGCACTGGCTGTCCGTTGCTGCGGCAAACGCCGCTTACTCGCTGTGAAAATGCTGAGATCTTTTGTTTATGTTTAAACGTATCGCGCAAACCGCTGGTTTTTCCGGGCTGCTGGCCGCCATCGTCTTAACCTTGCTGCAGAGCCTCTGGGTTACGCCGCTGATTCTTCAGGCTGAAACCTACGAGAACAGCCCAGCCACAGCCCCGGTCGCCGAGCACAGCCATGAGGCTAGCCAAGCCGCCGTCCATGAGCATGCGCACGAAGCCGCAGAGCCCGCCGCGCACAGTCACGACAGCGAGGCTTGGGCCCCGCAAGATGGCTGGCAGCGTACCCTGTCGACCGGCCTGAGCAACTTGGTCGTCGCCATTGGCTTCGCCCTGATGCTGGCCGGTTTATTCACCCTGCGCGCGCCGAACAAAACTTGGCAGGGCTTGCTCTGGGGTTTCGCCGGCTTTGCCACCTTCTGCCTAGCGCCAGCGGCCGGCCTGCCACCGGAAGTGCCCGGCACGGCGGCGGCGGATCTAGTGCAACGCCAGAGCTGGTGGATTGGCACCGCACTGGCCACCGCCACCGGCTTGGGCTTACTGGCATTTGCCAAACATTGGACGCTGCGGGTTGCCGGCTTAGTGTTATTGGCCGTGCCGCACCTGATCGGCGCACCGCAACCTGAAGTGCATTCCAGCCTAGCGCCAGAAGCCTTAGTTCAGCAGTTCGTGGTCGCGTCCTTAGTCACCAATGCGCTGTTCTGGGCGGCCCTTGGCTTGGCCAGCGCTTGGTTATTCAGCCGCAGCCAGCGATCTGCCTAATACCTGCACTTCAACAATCAAGCCCCTGTATGTCGCGGGGCTTGGTTGTCGGCGCGGCTGTGCAATGCAACCGCTACTTGAATTGCTTGAACAAAGCCTAAGCGAGCACTCACTGAGCATCGCGCAACTTAGCGCGCTGGCCAGCAGCGACCACAAGCAGCACGAAGCCGACCTTCTGCAACTGGCCTGCCACCTGCAACTACCGCTCTTATTACTGCCCGCAGCGCAACTGGCGCGCTATAACGAGCGCCTCAGCCAGCACTCAACCCTCAGTTTGCACATAACCGGCAGTGCCGGCGTGGCCCAAGCCAGCGCACTGGCGGGCGCCGAGCGGTTAGCATGCCGACCTGCAAGTTTGCTCGGCGAACGCCGTAATAACGCCAACGCCACCTGCGCAATCGCCGTCATAAACACTCCGGAGATTCCATGACCGTTTACTTTATCGGCGCCGGCCCCGGCGACCCCGAACTCATTACTGTCAAAGGCCAGCGCCTACTGCGCAGCTGTCCGGTGATTTTGTATGCTGGCTCTCTTGTCCCTGCCGCGCTGCTCGAAGGACATAGTGCCGAACTGGTGGTTAACACCGCCGAACTGCACCTAGATGCGATCATCGAACTGCTGCGCGAGGCGCACGCCAAAGGCCAAGACGTGGCCCGCGTGCATTCCGGCGACCCCTCGCTGTACGGCGCCATTGGCGAGCAAATCCGCCGGCTACGGACACTGAATATCCCCTTCCAAATCATTCCCGGCGTTACCGCCACCGCCGCCTGCGCCGCCCTGCTGGAAAGCGAACTAACCCTGCCCGGTATCTCGCAAACGCTAATTCTGACCCGTTACGCGACCAAATCGGCAATGCCGGCAGGCGAACAGTTAGGCGATCTGGCCCGACACGGCGCGACCATGGCCATACATCTGGGCGTCAGCCATCTTTCGCGCATCGTCACTGAGTTACTGCCGCACTATGGCAGCGACTGCCCGATTGCCGTGGTGCACCGCGCCACGTGGCCCGATCAAGACTGGGTCAGCGCTACGCTTGCGGACATCGAGGCCAAGGTGCACGCCAAAGGCTTTCGCCGCAGCGCACTGATTATTGTCGGCCGAGTGCTAGGCGCGGAGCAGTTCGACGATTCGGCGCTATACAACGCCGGCACAGCACACCTCTATCGCCCTTAGAAACACTTAAACACTGCTCCCCCGCCCACACTTTCAGCCAGCCAAGCGACCTACCAGGCCTGCTGCAAATGCCTCGACTGAGCTATTTGGCCTTGCGCACCAGTGGTTTTTGCAACCGCTGACAGTGATGCGAATCATCGTCCAGATGCTGCAAGAGCACGGTACACAGGCCTTAGCTCAGCCACATGCGCGGGCATGCGATAATTCTCCTCGACTGGAACATCTGCGCTACTGGCCAGTCCAACGGCGGGCACAGTTTTCCGCGCCGCCTATACCACCGATTATCCCGAAGAGGTTTTAGCTATGAAGGTTTCCCGCCACCTAACGCTGGTTGCTGCACTGTCCTGCTTGGCCGGGCCAGCCTTGGCGTTTAATTTGAGTGAGGCGGCCAATGTGCTGTCGGCAGTCAGCGGTGGCAAAGGCGCTGGCGATGCGACAAGTTTATTGGCTAATCCGCAGAACCTTGAGCTGCTGCAAGCCTTAAGCGCGCTCAAACTGACCCCACAACAAGCCGTGGGTGGCGCCGGAGCCATGCTTGGGTTGGCGAAAAATCAATTGCCCAGCGCCGAGTACAGCCAGCTCAATCAGAGCATTCCCGGGCTGCAGCAACTTGAGGGCAATAACGGCTTAAAACAGCTGGACGGCCTCAGTGGTTTGCTCGGCAAATCGGCGGCCATCCCACTGAGCGGTGAGACCACGGCGGCGCTGGCCAACGTGAATAGCCTGGCTGAACTGGATCAAGCCTTCAGCGCCTTGGGCATGGACAGCGGCATGATCGGCCAATTCGCGCCCTTGTTGCTGCAGTACTTCGGTCAGCAAGGCGTGGGCGGTTCGCTGCTCAACAGCCTGGGCGGTGTTTGGGGCGTTGGCAGCGGCGCTTAGTGCTCGCGGCGGTACTCACCGGGCGACTTGCCGGTCCACTTCTTAAAAGCTCGGCGAAAGTTCGAGGGGTCGCTAAAGCCGAGCAAAAAGGCAATCTCGTACAAGGGTAAATGGGTGGTAGTCAGGTACTGCAACGCCAGACGTTTGCGCACCTCGTCGAGCACTTGCTGATAGCTGGTGCCCAGTTCGGAAAGATGCCGACGCAAGCTGCGACCACTGGTGTGCAAGGCCTGCGCGGCGTTGAGTAAATCGGGAAAATCACCGGGGCGGGCCAGCAGTAAACGCCGCAGCCGGGTGAGCAAACCATCGTGCACATCGAGGCTGGCCAGCAAGGCCTCACATTGCTGCTCGCACATATGCACGGTACCGGGATTGGCCAGCGCCATCGGCCGTTCAAGGTAGCTTTGTGGCAGGCTCAGCCAGTGGTAGGGCTGATCGAACTGCACCTGCACGCCGAACACCTCAAGGTAGCGTTGCGCGTGACTGGGCGGCGGATAAGCAAACCCCAAGGCCAAGCCCTGCAGCGGGCTGCCGACTAAAAACGTGGCGATGCTGCACAAACTGGCAAACAAGGCTTCCCCGGCAAACTGACTGAGCGGCCCCATGGGCATCGACTCCACGGCGCGTAACTGCAAACGCCCGGGCTGCTCGACCACGTCGAGGTCAAAGGCCAACCCCAAAACCCGGTAATACTTCAGCGCGAACTGGATGGCTTGGCCGAGGTTGGCACTGGCCAATACCGCGTAGCCCAAAATACCGTGGCTCGACACATTTAAGCGCCGGCCCAACAGCAACCCCAGCGCTGGCTCGTGACAGCGCTGTAAAGCAACGTTGGCGAGCACGTTAAAATCAATAAACGACAAACGCCCGCTGGGGTTATCCAGCACTTGCGGGCGCACACGCGCTGCGGCAAACAACTCATCGCGGCGCAAACCCAGTTCCCCGGCCAGCCCCAACAAGGCTTCAACATAGGTTACCGGGACCAACTCGGCGGTAAAGATCAGCGCTGCTTTCATGGTTTTATTCTTATTTTAAATTGGCCAGATATGACCCAAATATTGGCTGAAGATACCCTTGGCGAGCCCCCTCTCACAAGCCCATAGTGAGTAACAACAATAGGCCCACCCACGCGCAGGGAATCGATATGGTCAGCAGCACCCCAGAGGGTTTACAGATTCGTCCACGGCAGCTGGATTTTGACTTGCCCAACCCATTGCCGCGTCACTGGCACAGTGGCGACGCGTTCAAGACCCATCTGTTCAACGCCATGTCGGTGCTATTTCCCGACGGTGAGCGCTTCTTTATTGACTCGGTTCGACACTTTCGCGAGCAAATTGCCGACCCGGTGCTGACTGAGCAGATCCGTGGCTTTATCGGTCAGGAAGGCCATCACAGCCGCGAGCATCTGGACTACAGCGCCCGGCTGCGCGACCTAGGCTATGACGTTGACTACCTCGAGCGTGGGCTCAAAAACCGCTTGGGTTTTGTGCAAAAACACCTGCCGCCGGCAGCGCTGCTGGCCTCGACCGTTGCCGTCGAGCACCTGACCGCCATCTTGGCCGACGCGGTGTTGAGTAATCCCTCGATGATGGCCGAGGCCGACCCACGCGTGGCCAAACTCTGGCGCTGGCATGCGCTGGAAGAAACCGAGCACAAAGCCGTGGCCTTTGATGTGTACCAACAGGTGCATGGCAACCGCTGGTTACTGCGCCGGGCCATGCTGCAGAGCACCTTTTTCTTTACCTTCGACACCACCAAGGGCCTGATCCATATGCTCAAACGCGATGGCTTGCTGTGGAACTGGCGCGTCTGGCGTGACGGTTTGGTGTGGCTGTGGGGTAAAGAGGGAGTGTTCCGCAAACTGGCACCCGCCTACCTCGATTTTTATAAAGACGCTTTCCAACCTTGGCAACATAACAACCTGCACCTGGTTGAAGCCTACCGCAGTGAGTTCGATGCGCAGCTAACGCAAGTCGTCGCAGCCTAGCCGCTGACACGATAAATCAAAGGCTCCTTACGGGGCCTTTGGCGTTTCTGCACAGGCATTTTGCAGAAACCAGCTCAGTGGTTAAGCACACAAACCTTAGGTGGGTCGCAGCACAACGGCCATATATAACCGCCACATTGGCTGATGTGAACCTGTGCCGGCCGCCGTTAAAACGCCATAGTTTCGCCACGCACATAGCCGACTCAGGAAATAATCATGGCCAGCACCACACCGCCCGGTTTGCAGATTCAGCCACGTCATCTGCACTTTGCCTTGCCCAGCCCACTGCCGCGTCACTGGCACAGTGGCGATGCCTTTAAGAGCCATTTATTCGATGCCATGTCGGTGCTGTTTCCCGACGGTGAACGCTTCTTTATCGACTCGGTACGCCAGTTCCGCGACCAGATTGAGGACCCTATCCTCAAAGAGCAGATTCGCGGATTTATCGGCCAAGAAGGCCATCACAGCCGCGAGCATTTGCAGTACAGCAATCGCCTGCGCGAACTGGGTTATGACATCGGCACCATCGAGCGCCGAGCCCAAGCGCGAATTCGCTTCACCCAAAAGAAGTTCTCGCCACAGCGCCAGCTGGCCGCCACCGCAGCCTTGGAACACATCACCGCGATACTGGCCGACGGCCTGCTGAAAGACCCAAACGCCCTCGACGGTGCCAACCCAGAGATGACTCGCCTGTGGCGCTGGCATGCCTTAGAAGAAACCGAGCACAAGGCGGTGGCCTTCGATGTTTACCAGCAGGTCTGCGGCAGCCGCAAACTGCTCCGGCGGGCGATGCTGATGGGCACCTTCTTCTTCATCCTCGACACCAGTCGCGGCATGCTGCACATGCTCAAAGAAGATGGTCTGCTGTGGAACTGGCGCGTCTGGCGCGATGGCCTGCAATGGACATGGGGCAAGCAGGGGATTTTCCGGCCAATGGTCGCGACCTACCTAGATTTTTTCAAGGCCGGCTTTCACCCTTGGCAGCACAACAACCTCGAACTGATTGAGCAATTTCGCCACGAGTTCGAACCTCCGGTAAGCGCCGTGGCCTAAACGCCAAAAGCCCTGCGAGGGGCTTTTAAATGACGCTTGATCCGTTATCTATTGAAGCGTGCGAGCCGACTGGGCGATGCAGGGACACCTACTTCGCAGTTGATGCTCTGATTCTGCTCTGCGCCACCGGCCCTACAAAAGCTGCGTGCAACACATAACTGGAACATAGCCAAAAATAGCCCAATGCGCTGACATGCCCGCGCTAAGCGGGTTGTATGCATAGAGCACAGCCAAGCGTGGCGAGTTAAGTCGCGAGGCGGGCTTTTTCGATTTTCTGCAGTTCTTGCTGAAATGCTTGATCAAGAAGGCTGGCCTTCTTTCGCCAAGGCTTACGCTCGGGATCCGGTTGAGCGGCGTAGGTTACAACTTCCCCGCCGTATACATCCTTGTAACGTTGCGCCTGACGCGCTAACTCTGCGCTCAGTTCGTCTTTCGTCACGTGATATTCCAGTGTTGTTGCTAGGTGCGAGTTACTGTGCAAGGCGCTTGGCCTTAGTCTCAGCGTAACTGCGTTGGGCGTCTACGCAAGCAGACCTATGCAGATATGGAGCGGGTGGCGGGAATCGAACCCGCGTAATCAGCTTGGGAAGCTGGAGTAATACCATTATACGACACCCGCACAGCGCCGACTTTATACCGTATTTATCCGCACAATTGAAGCCTTGCCGGCATAAAACATTGGCCAACTACTTGATTCTATTGATTGCCGCTGAAGTCGCGGCAACCGTTTTGGGGCGACTGGATTAAAACAGGGCGATTTCGTCGTCGGTGAGCGCACGGTATTGACCGGGCGCTAGTTGTGGATCGAGTGCCAGCCCGGCAATGCTTTCGCGGTGCAGGTGGGTGACTTTGTTTTGGAAGTGGCCAAACATCCGCTTAACCTGATGGTAGCGGCCCTCATGCAGGGATAAACGCGCGCTGCGACTGCTGATTAGCTCAAGTTCGGCCGGGCGGGTGGTGAGGTCTTCGTAGGCAAAATACAGCCCTCGGGCGAACACCTGCGCGACCTCGGGGCCAATCGCCTGCTCGGTTTCCACGTAATAGACCTTGGCCACTTGGCTTTTCGGTTCGGTTACCCGCCGCGACCAGAGGCCATCGTTAGTGATCAGCAGCAGGCCGCTGGTGTTCAGGTCTAGACGCCCGGCCAGATGTAAGTCGTGTTTGTCTGGCTCGTCGAGCAGTTCCAGCACGCTCGGGTGCTCGGCATGTTCGGTGGCGCTGACATAACCGGCGGGCTTGTGCAGCATAAAGTAACGCGCCGCTTTGCCGGCTTGGAGCAGTTGCTGTTGCACCTCGATGCGGTTGAACTCGCGCACCGGGTGCAGGCCATCGCGAACGATCTGGCCATCGACACGCACCTCGCCACTGGCCAGCAGGCGCTGCACTTGCGGGCGGTTGAGGTTGGGCAAATTACCCAAGAAACGATCGAGGCGCATGTGCGGCGGCTTAGCGCTGGGGCTCGGTTGTGGCGGGCGCGATTGCTTGTGCGCAAGCCGGGCATAGGCAGGCGACATCGCGCTGTGCGGCAGGCAGCGCGGCAATCACGGCGGGGTCAATGTGCGCACTAAAGCACCAGCAGCTCTGCGTCGCCGTGCGCGGGTCGGCCAGCGCGCATTGATTGGCCTGCCCGCAGTTTGGGCATTGCTGAGCGCTCGCGCTGTTGCTCACTGCGCTTGCCCGACATCAACGCACAGACGATTACGCCCGGACTCCTTGGCCCGATACAGCGCCCGGTCGGCGCGCCCGATCAGGCTGTCGAGCGAGTCGTCCAAACGTAGCTGGGTTAGACCCAGGCTGATGGTGGCGTGCAGGTTGACCCCGGCAAATGGAAAGCGCTGCTGCTCGCTCTGTAGGCGGATTTTTTCTGCTAGCAGTTGCGCGGTGGCACTGTCGGTGTCTTTGAACAGGATGATGAACTCTTCACCGCCCCAGCGGCAGATGATGTCGCTCTGGCGCATGTTGGCGCGTAGATGCTGGGCAAACTTGCGCAGTATTTCATCGCCCGCCAAGTGGCCATAGGTGTCGTTGATGGCTTTGAAATGATCGATATCGATGAGCAGTGCATTGAGTGGGCTGTTATTGCGTTTGGCTTCGTGTAGCGCTTGGTTGGCGAGCAGATCGAAGCCGCGCCGGTTGGGCAGCTCCGTCAGCTCGTCGGTGGTCGCCAGGGCGCTGATACGCCGCTGGTAACGGCGCATGGCAATGCTCACCAGGGTCAATACGATGGCGCTGATTAACAGGCTAATTAGCAGGTTCAGATACAGGGTATTGCGGATGCTGCTGACGCCGAGGCCTTCGTCTTCATCAACAAACAAGTAGGCGTTTAGCTCGGGAATAAAACGCACATTCAGGTAGTGGCGGTTGTCCTGCAGGCTGTACTCAAAATTGCCACTTTTAGGTTTTGGCAGTTGGCTGAGTAAGTCTTGCAGGCCGTCGACGTCGCGCAGTAATTGCCCGCTCTTGGCCCCGAGCGGCCCGCCAGTGGCCCCGGTGAGGGTGATGCGGCCATTGCCATCGACAAAATAAATACTGCGCTGATAGCGTTGCTGGTAGTCGTCGAGCAGCTTCGTTACTGCGTCCACAGCCAAGCCGACGCCGGTTACACCAATAAACTGCTGCTCATAATCAAAGACTTTGTAGTTGATAAAAAAGGTCAGGCGGTCGGCATTGGCCATGTCGATATCGACATTGATTTTGTACGGCTCGCTCATGGCGCGGGTTTCGGCGTACCACTGATCGCGTAGCGCGGTTGCGTCGATGTGCTTGAGTACGCCCTTGGCTTGGTAGTAAGTGGCGGTTTTCTCGGAGACAAAAAAAGCCGTGACCGCGCCGTAGTTATGCAGGATGCCCTGCAAGTAGCGCGTCATCTGCTCCGGGTCTTGCTCGCCGGCCGCCAGCCAGTCGAGGACAAAGGTGTCGCGGGCCATCATTGAGGAAATCAGCACCGGGCGCACGAGATCCTTTTGGATCTCCGAGTACACGTTGTCCGAGGTCAGCGGCAGCGCGGTATCGATAATGCTGCTGCGCAACGCCGCGCGTGAGGTGTAGTAGCTAACCATCGAGGTGCTGACAAAACCGCCAACCAGCAATAGCACCAATAGCAGTAGCAGTGAGGTTTGAATGGCTTTAGCTGGGCGTAGCGACATGCTGGAGTGTCCGTAAGAAAGGCGTGCGCCTATGTCCTATGCTAGCGCGGCAGGCGGTTGGCGTCACTGCAGCTTTAGTCGGACCGGGCAGGATTGGCTTGTTGAATGCTGTGCTAGAACGCGATCTTGCTCTACTGCGTTACTGGTGCAGTACTAGGGCTAGGTGTTGTGTGCCGGCAACAGGCGCGCGTAGTGCTGGTCGACCTCTTGTAGATGCACGCTGAAGGCTTGGGCGGCTGGGGATAAGCTGCGCCCGCTCCGGCTAACCAGCGCATAAGCCGAGCTTTGCGCCAAGCGTTCTAGGGGTATATCGAGCACCGCCAGGCTGCCACTGAACACTTCCTCGGCCACCACATCCCAAGGCGCCATGCTCAAGACATCGCTTGTGCTGACCAGGGCCTTGAGCACCATGAAGTTGTCACATTCAATGGTCAGTGGATGGGTGCGCCCACTAAGGCTCTGCAAACTCTGGTTAATTGTGGCGGGTAGCGAGGTACCCGCCAGTGGGTAGTCGAGGGCGGCGCTGAGCTCAAGGGCGTCGGTGCTGAGTAGCGGATGCCCAGGGCGGCAAAAAATCACCCCAGAATATTGCTGTAAAGGCGTGATACACAGCTGCGGGTCGCTGCTGTATTCGCGAATGTCGGCCACATACAGCTCTAGGTCATCGTTGAGTAAGCGCCGGCGCAGGCTGCGCCAGTCGTCAATGATGAGTTGCACACGGACTTTAGGAAAACTACCGCTAAATTTCCCCAGCGTTTGCGGGATCAGGCGGGCCGCGGGAAAGGGGCCACAGCCCAAATGCAACTCGCCGGCTTGTAAATTACCCAGCTGGCTCACGGCATTTTCCAATGCACGACTGCCAGCCAATAGCCGCCTAGCGTGTTCAAGCACCAGCTGGCCGTGGGCGGTGAGGCTTACGCCGCGGCTGGGACGCTCTAGTAGCTGGCAGTCGAGGCTGCTTTCTAGGGCTTGGATGCTACGACTCAGCGCCGGCTGACTGAGATTGACCGCAGTGGCTGCTCGGGCGAAATGACCGTGCTCCGCAAGGGCGACAAAGTGACGAAGTTGGCGCAAGTCATTCATGCGGCTATCTCATAGAGGTCATGGTGTAAATGCATTTTAGTTATCAACTGCTGTTTGCAAGCCTGCCAACTAAGGCGCGGCGTAACCAGCTGGGCGCTTTACTGTACGCGCCTGGATGCAGGAGGTGGTCACTCAGATGGTGGAAATACTGCTGCTCAATCGCCGCCTGCAGACCCACCTGCAACCGTGACCGGAGCGTTTGCTAGTGCCGGTGCTTAGCTTTGTACACTTGCGCAGCCTGCGTTAGCGGCGGTTGTGTGCCGCGCGGGCTCTCTGCGTGGCTCAATTAACTGTGCGCGGTTAAATCGGACTTAGTCAAAGTTGCGTTACGCATGACCTTTGGCGAGTTTTTATGCCGGTTGCGAATCGCTTTTAATTGCACTGAGTTGGGTAGTAACAGCGCTTAAATTGCTGTGTTGAATTGACGCACCTACAGGAAGAATTTGTTTTAGAATGTGTGCTGCGTCTAAAAAGGCTTGCATTTTTTTGACGCCTTAAAATTGGCACTGGACGCCTGCTTTCTATCAAACCATCTTGGTCACTTTCGGCGCATGAGTACTTCGAGCGATATTTCCAGTTTGTTCAAGCTGTTTGGTCGGCGTGCGAGTCAGTATCAAGAAATTGCTGAGGCAGATGCCGGCAGTGCTTCGCTGGAGAGCTGGCCCGGAATATTCAAGGCCGAAGTGCTGCCGCCTCCCGCTGCCCGCGACGGTCTCTTTAGTCGTGCGCAAGTGGCTGCCAGCGTTGCGCTACCTCAAACTGTCCCTGCTTCTGCACTGGAACTTGTGCCAGCACAGCAGCCTACTGCGCCAGAGCGACTGGTCTTGCCGGCGCTGGCTGCCGAACTGACTGAGCCCTTTGCCGGTGGTGCGCTGAGCTTGCGTAGCATGCTGGGCAAATTGGCGCAGGTTGAGGATGAGGCGCCGACGTTGAATGTTTCACGGCCGCGGGCGCAACTCGCCAATATCAAAATTATTGCGGTGGTTTCGGCTAAAGGTGGCGTGGGTAAAAGCACTATCTCAGCCAACTTTGCCGTAGCCCTACAGCGCGAAGGGCACGCCGTGCTGGCGGTCGATCTGGATCCGCAAAATGCGCTGCACCATTATCTTGGCGTCGAGCCGGAGCCTGGCAATGTACTGCTCACTGCCGGTATCGCGCAGCCGGTGGTGGCTGGACAATCGTGGCAAGACATCTGCCAGCCGAGCCCGGTTGATGTGCACTTGTTGCCCTATGGCGCGGTTGACGAAAAACGTCGGCGCACCTTCGAGGGCCAATTGGATCAAGATCCCGATTGGCTGGCGCGGCAATTGGCCGGCTTGGAGTTGGCCGATGGCGCGTTGGTGATTTTGGATACACCGCCCGGCCCTTCGGTATACCTGCAACAGGTGTTGTCGGTGGCCAATTTGGTCTTGGTGGTCAGTCTTTCTGATGCAGCCTCCTATAACACGTTGCCGATGATCGACAGCCTGATCAAAACCTACGCGGGTGATCGTCCCGACTTTCTCGGTGCCGGCTACTTGATCAATCAGGTGGATCGCTCGCGACAACTGAACAAAGACATCACCCAGATCATGCGCAATGCGCTGGGCGACAAGGTGATTGGTTTGATCCACCGCGACCAGTCAATCTCTGAGGCACTGGCCTACAACCAAAGCGTGCTTGACTACGACCCTCGTGGCCAAGGCGCGCATGACATCTTGGCTTGCGCGCACGCGGTAATAGCTTGGCTGAAAATACGCGCCGAGCCTCAGGCGTGACCCTGCTGGCAAGGATGCGTGATGGCGTAGCTGTGTCTGCCCTTTGGCAGTCACCGCTGGTCGGCTGGTTGGCACGGGTAGTGCCGGTGGTCTTGGCTGGCTTGTTGATGGCCATGGTCGTGGCGGCACCTTTGGACCTGCACCAACAGTTGTGGTTCTCGGCGGCTTGCCTAGCGGCGACTCTGGTGCTGCGCCGCAAAGCCGGGCGCTTGGCGATTTTGGCGATGGTGGTGCTGTCGGTTATCGCCTCCACGCGTTACATGTACTGGCGGCTGACGTCCTCACTAGGGTTTGAGGGCTGGGTCGACATAGTGTTTGGCTACGGCTTGGTGCTGGCCGAATTTTACGCTTTGCTGGTGCTGCTGCTGGGGTACTTGCAGACTTCATGGCCGCTGGAGCGCAAACCCGCCGCGTTGCCGCAAGACAATCGAACCTGGCCCAGCGTGGATGTGTTTATCCCGACTTATAACGAGAGTCTGGATATCGTCAAACTGACCGCTTTTGCCGCGCAGGCGATTGATTGGCCGAAAGACAAGCTCAACGTCTATGTGCTGGATGATGGCCGGCGCGAGGTGTTCCGAAGCTTTTGTGAAGATGCCGGGATTGGCTATATCGTTCGCCCGCATAACAACCACGCCAAAGCCGGCAACCTCAACTGGGCGCTAAAGCACACTGATGGCGAATTCGTGGCGATCTTCGATGCCGATCACGTGCCGACCCGATCCTTTTTGCAAGTAGGCATGGGCTGGTTTATTAAAGATCCCAAGCTGGCGATGCTGCAGACCCCGCACTTTTTCTTTTCGCCTGATCCGTTCGAAAAAAACCTCAATACCTTTCGCGTTGTACCGGGTGAGAACGAGCTGTTTTACGGCCTGGTGCAGGACGGTAATGACCTCTGGAACGCCACTTTTTTTTGCGGCTCTTGCGCGATTCTGCGTCGTGGGCCGCTGGAGGAAGTGGGCGGCGTGGCCGTTGAAACGGTGACGGAAGATGCGCATACCGCGTTAAAGCTCAATCGGCTTGGCTATAACACCGCTTATATCGCTATTCCCCAGGCCGCCGGCTTGGCGACCGAAAGTCTGTCCGGGCACATCGGGCAGCGGATTCGCTGGGCGCGCGGCATGGCTCAGATCTTCCGTACAGATAATCCCTTGCTCGGCAAGGGCTTGGGTTTTGGTCAACGGCTATGCTACCTGAACGCCATGTTGCACTTCTTTTATGGCTTGCCCCGCTTGGTGTTTTTGACCGCGCCCTTGGCCTATCTTTTTTTTGGCGCGCAGGTTTTTCAGGCGTCGGCGTTGATGATTCTCGCCTACGCGATGCCGCACATTTTGCAGGCCAGCGTGACCAACTCAACGATGCAGGGGCGCTTTCGCCACTCGTTCTGGAACGAGGTCTACGAGTCAGTGCTGGCGTGGTACATCATGCGCCCGGTGTTGTTGGCGCTGGTTAACCCCAAGCTGGGTACCTTCAACGTAACCGCCAAGGGCGGCGTCATCGACAAGAGCTATTTCGACTGGGCGATGGCGCGGCCTTACATAGTCGTCCTTAGCCTGAACTTGCTCGGTGTGGTGGTGGGCCTAGGCAAGATGGTTTTCGACGACAGCGCCAGTAACGCCACCCTGGCGATCAATCTGTGCTGGACGCTATACAACATCATCATGAGTGCCGCCGCCGTGGCGGTAGCCGCTGAAGCGCGGCAGATTCGCGGTGAACCGCGGGTGTTTGCCCAGTTGCCGGCGATGCTGGGCCTGGTCAACGGTAAAACCATCGTCTGTCGCACCAGTGATTTTTCCCAGAGCGGCGTCGGCATTAGCTTGCCCGCAGAGGTTGAGGTGCCGCAGGGCACGCAGTTACAGGTGTCGTTGTTTCGCGACGAGAACGAGAGCGTCTTTCCGGCCACCGTGGTGTTTAGTCGCGGTCAGTCGTTGGGTTTGAGTTTTGACAACCTGTCGCTGCAGCAGCAAAACGAGTTGGTTCGCTTAACGTTTTCGCGGGCCGATATATGGGCCGCCGGCTGGGGTCAGGGGGTGGTCGATACACCGCTGGCGGCCTTGCGTGAAGTCTCGCTGGTTGGCCTGCGCGGCATTGTGTTGCTGTCCAAGGCAACAGCGGCCGAACTGCTGTTGCACAGCCGGTTTCTATCCTTCTCGAAAAAAATAATATTGAGGCAGTCATGAGTTTGAGTTACTCCCCCGCCAAGGAAAAAACCTCGCCTGCCAAGCATGCATGGGTGTTTTTTTGCGCTGCTGTGTTGGCCGGCAATAGTGCTCTGGCTATGGCTGTCGAGGCTGTAATTGAGCCGCCGGTCGCCGTACCCGAGGCTGTTATTGCGCCTATTGAGGGGCGTACCGCCAGCTCTACACTCAAGCAATTGGGCATGAATTATGTGATGAACCTGCGCGGCATCGAAGGCAGTGACAGCGTTAACTTCGATATTCGTGCCAACGAAGTGGTCACCAGTGCGCGCCTGACGTTGGAGTACAGCTACTCACCGGCGTTGTTGCCGGATCTGTCGAATATCAACGTGCTGGTCAATGACGAGGTGGTGGCGAGCCTGGCATTACCCAAAGAAACGGCCGGCGCCTTGCAAAAGCAGGTAATAGAAATTCCGCCGCACCTGATTACCGAGTTCAACCGTCTGAGCTTGCAGTTGATCGGCCACTACACCATGCAATGCGAAGACCCTTTGCATTCCAGCCTGTGGGCAAAAATCAGCAATAGCAGTGTGCTGGAAATTCAAGTCACGCAGATTGCGCTGGCGGATGACCTGGCCATTTTGCCGCTGCCATTTTTTGATCGGCGTGACTCGAAGGCTTTGGAGTTGCCCTTTGTCTTCGCCGGCACCCTCGATAACCGCGCACTGGAAGCCGCCGGGATGATCTCCTCGTGGTTCGGTGCGCTGGCCAGCTACCGTGGCGCTAACTTCCCGGTGAGCCAAAACCAGTTGCCGGCAACCGGCAATGCCATTGTGTTTTTACGCGGCACCGACCCGAGTATCTTGAGCGGCTTGCAACTGCCGGCGATTAGCGGTCCGACTTTGTTAATGGTCGCCAACCCCAATGACCAGTACGGCAAGTTACTGCTGGTGGCTGGGCGTGATGATGACGAGATCAAACTGGCTGCCTTGGCCCTGGTGACGGGCAGTAAAACCCTGTCGGGGGCGCGGGTGACGGTTGATCGCTTCGACACCCTGCAAGCACGCAAACCTTACGATGCGCCGAACTGGTTGCCCAGTGACCGTCCGGTAAAACTCGGCGAACTGGCCTCGACCAAGCAGTTGAATGTTTCGGGTTACAACCCTGGCACCATCACCATTCCGCTGCGGATTGCCCCGGATCTGTTCAACTGGCGCGAAGCCGGCATGCCGTTGACACTTAAATACCGCTACACCCCGCAACCGATATCGACTAACTCATCGCTGCTGATCAGCATGAATGACAAGTTTGTGAAGTCCACAAACTTGCCATCCATAGAGCATATGGGCGCCGGTGAGAGCTTGCTGGCGGCACTGGCAGAAGACGACAGCTTGGTGCAAGAGTTGCAGTTGCGTCTGCCGGTCGACTCGCTGCCGCCGCAGTCACGCCTGCAGTTTCGCTATATGTACGACTACATAAAGCAGGGTGACTGCCGCGACATCATCATCGACAACATGCGCGGTGCCATCGAGCCTGACTCAACCATTGATCTGAGTGGTTACGATCACTTTATTGCCCTGCCTGATCTTGGGGTGTTCAGAAACAGTGGCTTCCCCTTTACCCGCTTGGCCGACCTGGCGGAAACCGCCGTGATCATGCCGGACAACCTCGGGCCGACGGAAGTGACTGCCTACCTGGCGGTAATGGGCCGCTTTGGCGAATCAACCGGCTACCCCGCGACCGCAGTAACAGTGGCCTCGGCCGCGCAAGTGGCCGAACTGGAAGATAAAGACCTGTTGGTTTTCGCCTCGGGTGCCAACCAGCCCTTGCTCAAAGAGTGGGCGGATTATTTACCGGCCGGGATTGATGGTCAGCTGCACCGCTTCGAGCTGTCTGATTTGTTGTTTGGATTGCGCAACTGGATCGACTCCGACGCCAGCGTCAATGTGCGGCAAGCTCGCAGTAATCTGGCCTTCAGTGGCAGCGGCGATATTACCTACCTGACTGGTTTTGAGTCGCCGCAGGAGAGTGGCCGCAGCGTCGTGGTGATCGCCAGCGGCAAGCCTGAAGGCTTGGCCGATGCAACTGCCGCGTTGGTTGGCGGGGATGCTTACGATCAGCCGATCCAAGGCAGTTTGGCGGTGGTACGCGGCAAAAAAGTCAGTGCCTTGGTGGCTGAGCAAAACTATTACGTCGGCAGCCTTGGGCTGTTTAAGTACATTCAGTGGATGTTGTCGCGCCACCTCTGGTTGCTGCTGTTGGTCACCGGGCTTGGTTGCCTGTTGGTGACTGGCTTGCTCTATGTGGGCTTACGCGCGCGAGCCAAGCAACGGTTAGGCGACTGAACCTGATGCGCATAAATAAGGCGTCCGCCAGGCTTATTTCGCCCCTAATGGCGGGCTTGCGCAAGCTGCCGTGCGGCACCCTACTGGTGGCCGGCTTGGCGCTGGGCATTGGCTTGCCGGTGCAGGCGCAGACCTGTGCTGAGCCGCAATGGCCAGCCTGGCAGACCTTTAGTGAGCGCTTCGTGCAGGCCGACGGGCGGGTTATTGAGTCCAGTCTGGAGGCCAATCACAGCACCTCCGAGGGACAGTCCTACGCACTGTTTTTTGCCTTGGTGGCCAACGATCAAGCCCGCTTCGAACAGATCTGGCGCTGGAGCGCGGCTAATCTGTCCGCCGGCGATCCCGCCACTAAGCTTCCTGCCTGGCTGTGGGGGCAGGGCAAAGACGGGCTTTGGCGCGTGCAAGACCAGAACTCGGCGGCCGATGCCGATCTGTGGTTTGTCTATGCCTTGCTGGAGGCCGCGCGGCTCTGGCAGCGTAACGACTATCAAGCGGATGCCGAGCGTTTACTGGCCAATATCGAGGCCCACGAAGTGGTGACGCTGCCAGGGCTGGGGCCCATGTTATTACCGGGGCCGGTGAGTTTTGCTCAGCCCGATCATCTCTGGCGGCTCAACCCAAGTTACTTACCGCTACCGCTATTGCGTCGGTTGGCCAAGCAACATCCGGCGGGGCCTTGGTCGCACGTGGCGAAGAATACGGCGAGTTTACTTAAGCAGGCAGCGCCCAAGGGGCTGATCGCCGATTGGGTGGCTTATCGCGGCACCTCGGCCAGCAGTGGCATCTTTGTCAGCGACCCGTTCAAGGGCGAGATCGGCAGCTACGACGCTATCCGGGCTTACCTCTGGGCCGGCATGACGGCGGACACGGATCCGCTGGCCAAGTCGATGTTGGCAAGCCTAGATGGCATGTCGCAGGCAACCGGCGTCAGCGGCGCACCACCGGAACGGGTCATGGTGCTGAGCGGCGCCACCGAAGGCAGTGGGCCTTTTGGTTTTTCCGCCGCCTTGATTCCCTATTTTCATGCCAAAGGCCAACCCTGGCTGGCCGAGATACAGCAACGTAAAGCCGAACAGGGCTTGGCGGCGGCATTGGCGCGCGGTAAGACGCTGCGCCCGGCACAGTATTACTACGACTATGCGCTTAGCTTGTTCGGCCTCGGCTGGGCGGAGCAGCGTTACCGCTTTCGTGACGATGGAAGCGTAAAACTATCTTGGGAGACCGCATGTTCCGCCACCACACGCTAGCCATAGGGCTATTGGCTGCGCTGATTCATAACGCCAGTCTGGCGGCATCCGACGACCCACGGGTGCTATTACTGCAGCAGGGACATTTTTGGCAGGCCGAAGACAAGCCGGTGCGCGCCGCTGAAGTGTGGAAGAAGCTGTTGCAGATTGAACCCCTGCAAGCCGACGCCTTGTACGGCTTGGGCGCGATTGAACTGAAAGCGCAGCACCCGGCAGAGGCTCAGGCGTATCTGACCCAGTTGCAAAGCATTCAGCCCATGCCGCGCCAAGCCTTGCAGTTAGAGCAGGATATTGCCTTGACCAGCGCGGTCAACCAGCAGTTGCTCGAGCAGGCCCGGCGCTTCGCCGATGCCGAAGAGCGTGACAAAGCCGTGCCGGTGTACCGCCAGATGTTTGCCGGACGGCAACCGCAAGGGCTGATGGCCCGCGAGTTTTACAACACCTTGGCGTTTACCGATGCCGGCTGGAATGAAGGCCATGCCGGCCTGAAACGACTGCTACAAGAGCAACCGAACGATTCAATTTTGGCCTTGTTTTTGGCCAAGCATCTGGCCCGTCGTGAGGGCACTCGCGCTGAAGGTATTCGCGCCTTGGCGTTGCTGTCCAAGCGTGAAGAGATTGCCGGCGATGCCGATCAGAGCTGGCGCCTGGCGTTAACCTGGATAGGCCCGCCGAATGCCGCCCAAGCACCTTTGTTTGAGCAGTTTCTGCGCGCCCATCCGGATGACGAGGAAATCCGTGAACTGCTGAAAAAAGGCCGCACCCAGCCCAAAGCAGTTGCGGCAGCTTGGCAGCAAGATCCGGGTTTAGCCCGCGGCCTGAAAGCGCTGGAGGCGGGTGACCAAGCTACGGCTGAGCGCGAGTTGTCGGCCCGGTTAAAGGCCAGCCCGACTGACGCCGATGCGTTGGGCGGGCTCGGTGTTCTACGTCAGCAACAGCATCGTTTGGAAGACGCCGAAGCCTTGCTGGTGCAAGCGGTTAAGCAAAAAAACGGTCGCCAATGGCAGGCGGCGTTGCAAGATGTGCGTTATTGGTCGCTGCTTGAACGCGCCAATAAAGCCCAAGCACAAGGCAATAAGAGCCAGGCCGAGAACTTGGTCGCTGCCGCCGTTAAGTTGAACCCCAAGCTCCCCGCAGGTCGGGTGTTGTTGGCCGACATGCAAGCGCAAGGCGGCCAGTTGGCTGCCGCCGAGGCCGGTTATCGACAGGTGCTGGCCAAGCAACCGGGCAATGCCGATGCCCAGCGTGGGCTGATTAGCGTGCTAACCCAGGCGGGCAAAGGCAGCGAAGCGCTGAAGGTCGTGGATAAACTGCCGCCCGCCGAGCAGCCCAAGAGCGCCGATATCGGGCGTTTGCGTGCCGCCGAGCTGTTGCAGCAGGCCAAACTGGCTGAGCTGCGCGGCGATACTGCCGGCGCGCGTAAAGCGCTGGAAAGCGCCTTGCGCAATGATCCGAATGACGCTTGGACGCGTTTTGCCTTGGCGCGAATTTATCTAAAAGCCGGTGCCACCAAGGAGGCGCGTAGCCTAGTGGATGGTTTGCTGGTAACCCAGCCGAACCAGCCGGATGCGCTCTTTACCAGTGCCTTGTTGTCGGTTGAGCTGGGTGAGTGGCAGCGGGCGCAAAAGACCATCGCCCGGATCCCGGCCACAGCCCGTACGGCTGACATGAATAAGCTGGCCAAAGACATCGAGTTCAATGCGCAACTAGCTGAAATCAGCGCGCTAGCTAAGCGCGGCCGGCTGCAGGAAGCCCGGGCGTTGTTGGCGCGTATCGAGCATCTGGCCCAAGGCCAGCCAGAGCGCTTGGCCATCTTAGCGTCGGCATATGTTGACGCCGGCGAGCCGACCCGTGGCTTAGCCCTGATGCGTCAATTACTGGCACAAAGCCCGCGGCAGTCCCCGGAGTTGCTGCTGCAATACGCCGGCGTGTTGCTCAAGACTGACCAGGACCCTGAGGTCAGCGCCATTTTGCATGACTTGCAAGGGCAGTTGCTGAGCCCGGCGGCGCGGCGTCAGTACGACGACTTGCTGTTTCTCTATCGCGTACGTCAGGCCGAACGCCTGCGTGAAGGCGGTGATCTGGTGGCGGCCTACGACACCTTGGCACCGGCATTAGCCCAACGTCCGCAAGACAGCCTAGCGCTGGCGGCTTTAGCCCGTATGTACGCAGCCAGTGGCAATGCGCAAAAAGCCTTGGAGATTTATCAGCCATTGCTGCAGCGCGAACCACAGAATGTCCAGTTACGGCTGGGCGCAGCCGATGTAGCGGCGCAGCTTGATGAAGACGACTTGGCCGAGGCCAGCCTCAGCAAGGCGCTGGCATTAGCCCCGCAAGACCGCCAAGTACTCACCACCGCGGCGGGAATTTATCAGCGCCTGGGGCAGAACGCCAAGGCCGCCGAATTGCTGACGCGGGTGGTGGCTCAGGAGCAGCGCGAGCAGGCCTCGAGCCTGGCGGCGCAAGCACCGCTTGGCGGCGGCGCGGCTAATCCCTTTGTTGGTTTGCCTGGCCAGCGCCGTGCGACGCAATCAGTGGCGAGCAATGCGGCAATACCACCGCCGGCGTCTAGCAGTCCAGCAGCGGCCACGTTCGACAGTCAGCCCTGGCCGACCGCCAATGCGGCAATACCTGCGGCGGTGCCGGTTGCGGCGCGCCCGCCAGCCTACGCCGAGCGGCCAACGGCAAGCACCTATGCGGCCGCCCCGGCCTATGGCGTGGCAGCAAGCGCCGGCAACTCTGCTGCCCCGGCTTACGCCTGGCAAGCGTCGGTGGCGCAGTCACAGCCGGTGGTTGCCAGCCGTGCGCTGAATCCTTTTGCCCCTGAAGCTGCTGCTCTCGCGCAGCCGACTGATCCGCGTCAGGGCATGAGCACTGCGGCCAAAGCGCTCGACGATATTCTGCAAGAACGCAGTGCTTTCGTGGCCCAAGGCTTGAGTGTGCGCAGCAACAACAGCGAGTCAGGGATGGGCAACATCACTGACATCCAAGCGCCTTTCGAGGCCAATATCCCCGCCGGTGATAATCGCCTGGCATTAAGGGTTACGCCGGTGTCGTTAAACGCCGGCAGTGTCAGCGATGAAGCAGCCTCGCGGTTTGGCTCAGGGCCGGTGGCGTCGCGGGCCAATCCGGGCGCCTCGGTCGGCTCGCAAAAGGCCGACGGCGTGGGCTTGGCCGTGGCGTTCGAAGACCCATCAGTGGGGCTCAAGGCGGACTTGGGCACCTCGCCCTTGGGCTTCCTTTACAGCACCGCCGTCGGTGGCGTCAGTCTTGAACGGCCCTTCGCATCCAACAGTGAAGCCAGCTATGGCGTAAGCCTGTCCCGGCGTTCGGTGGTCGACAGCGTGCTGTCGTTTGCCGGTACCGAGGATAAGCGCACGGGCGAGCAGTGGGGCGGAGTTACAGCCAATGGCGGCCGCGCGCAAATCGGTCAGGACAATGGCGACATTGGCTCCTATGCCTACGGTTCGATGCACCGGCTGCTGGGCAATAATGTCGAGTCCAACAACCGTGGTGAGTTGGGCGGCGGCGTCTATTGGTATCTGCAAAATGACACTGACAGCAAACTTACCGCCGGCCTGAGCATGACCGCGCTCGGCTACCAAGAGAACCTCGGTTACTACACCCTGGGGCATGGTGGTTATTTCAGTCCGCAGAGCTTCTTTGCCGTGGGTATACCGGTGTCGTGGGCGCAGCGCGGGGATAAATTCAGCTACCGGCTCAAGGGTTCGCTGGGCGTGCAGCACATTAAACAAGATGCTGCCGACTATTTCCCTGGCGATGCCGCCTTGCAAGCTGCCGCCAGCAGCGTCATGGGCGAGCCGGCGAAATATGACTCCGACAGCAGCACCGGGGTTGGTTACAGCCTGTCGGGGGCTGGCGAGTATCAATTCAACTCGAACCTGTTTGTCGGTGGCGAGTTAGGCATAGATAACGCTCAGGATTATCGGCAACTGAATGCCGGAATGTACCTGCGTTATATGTACGAGAACATGAGCCGGCCGCTGGATTTACCGGTTAGTCCGTATCGCTCACCCTATTCAAACTTATCTAACTAAGGAGTTTCCTATGCCTGCTTCCGCACTCGCCGGTTTGACCCTTTTGGTGCTCGGCGAAAGCCACATGAGCCTGGCGGACCACTTGATGGAACCGCTGCACAATAGCCTGACCGCGCAGGGCGCCAAGGTGCATTCAATTGGGGCCTGTGGCGCCAGCGCTGCTGACTGGCTGTTGGTGAAAAAAGTTGATTGCGGCGCCGAGCGCACCGGCAGCGGCAAGATGGCCATTAAGGGCCGCGATGCCAGCACCACGCCGATCAAAACCTTGATCGCCGCCGACAAGCCGGATCTGGTAGTGCTGGTTATTGGCGACACCATGGCTTCCTACGACAAGCCAGCGTTTCCCAAGGCCTGGGCTTGGCAGAGTGTTACCAACCTGACCAAAGAGATCGCCGCCACCGGCACCAAGTGCGTCTGGGTTGGGCCGGCCTGGGGCAAAGAAGGCGGCATGTACAAGAAGAACGACACCCGTACTCAGTTGATGTCGCAGTTCTTAGCCGCTAACGCGGCGCCTTGCACCTATATCGACTCGCTGAAGATGTCCAAGCCTGGCCAGTGGGTCACCACCGATGGTCAGCATTTCACCGTTAAAGGCTATCAAGCTTGGGGCACGGCCATTACCGAGGCCATCAGCAAACTACCGGCCGCCAGCCTGAGCAGCAAGGCGGCGAAAAAGTGAGAAGCCTTTTTTTTGCCATTATTGGCTTGAGCGGCGCGCTGTCGGCGAATGCCGCAGACATCCCGTTGTACCCAACCGGACCGAGTGAAGACGCGGCTTTTCTGCGCTTTGTGAATGCCGCTGACGGCAGCCTGGAGCTGGTTGCGGCCGGCTCCGAAGCGCGCTTGCGGCTCGAAGGGGCCGCACGCATATCTGACTACCTGACGGTGGGTTCGGATCAGCCGATCAAGGGCCAGTTGCTGCGTGCCGGCAAAAGTTACCCGCTGGACCTGAGCGTCAAGCCTGGCGAGTTTGCTAGCGTGGTGGGCGTACCGACGGCGGATAACGGTCTGCAGGTGCTGACTGTCAGCGAACAGCCAGATGACTTCAATGGTTTGAAGGTGTCGCTGGGCTTTTACAGCCTCGACGCCTCTTGTCGCGATGCCAGCGTGCTGGTCGCCGGGCGTGATGTTGAGCTGTTCAAGGCCGTGGCCAACGGCAGCGTACAACGTCGTTCAATCAATCCGGTGAAGCTGTCGGTGCAGTTGCGTTGCGCTGATGCGCTGGTGGGTGAGCCATTGGTGTTCGACCAGTTCAAAGCCGGCGAGCGTTATAGCCTGTTCCTGGTGCCATCGGCGACCGGTCCGCGGCTGTTTCAAGCACTGGATACCTTGGCCCGCTAACCAGCGGTTAGTGGCCTGTGTGGTTAGTTCAATTAGTCAATTTTGGCGCCCGAAGCCCCGATACTGCGTTGCCGCTCCTCGCCATAGCCCTGCTATGACTCGTCGCGGCGCCTTGTCTCAGGACTCCAGGCATCCGAACTTGAGTTAATCAACTAGCCGTACAGGCCAGGAACGTACTGGCAGCACTCCTAAAAGCACTGATGGCATCCCTATGGTTTTCGCATCCCTCGAGTTTCTTCTGCTGTTTTTGCCGGCCTTTCTGCTGCTTTATGTAGTGGCGCGGCCGGCGTGGCGCAACCCGGTGTTGTTAATCGGCAGTTGGTTTTTCTACGCTTGGTTGAGCCCGACCTTTTTGCTGCTGCATGTGGTCTTGACGGTTATCTCTTGGTTCGGCGGGCTGGCGATTGACCGTATTGCCGAGCAGTCCAGGGCGCGCGTGCGCTTACTGACCAGTTTGATCGTGCTCAACGTGGCAGTGCTGTGTTGGTACAAGTACGCCAACATAGTGGTGGCCAGCATCACGGAGCTGATGCTGCCACTGGGCATGCTGCCGCCTAGCTGGGAGAAGGTTGCGCTGCCGGCAGGGCTGTCGTTTATCGTGCTGCAGGCGATTTCTTATATGGTCGATGTGCACCGGCGGACGGTGCCGGTCGAGCGCAGTTTTATCGCCTATGCCACCTACCTGTCGATGTTCGGCCACTCGATTGCCGGGCCAATCATTCGCTATAGCTGGATCAGTGAGGAGCTGGCCCATCGTGGCATGAGCTGGCAGAACTTCTGTCTCGGCGCGCGACGTTTTATGATCGGCATGAGCATGAAAGTGCTGGTGGCCGACACGCTCTCGCCCTTGGTTGGGGTGGCTTTTGCCTTGCCCGAGCCAAGTTTTGTCGATGCTTGGATTGGCTGCTTGGCCTATTCGCTGCAGTTGTTTTTCGACTTTGCCGGCTACAGCGCCATGGCCATCGGCATTGGTCTGATGCTCGGCTTTCACTTCCCGGAAAACTTCAACCGGCCGTACTTGGCGCGCAGTATTCAAGACTTCTGGCGCCGCTGGCACCTGTCGCTGTCCAGCTGGATCCGCGATTACCTGTACATCCCGATGGGCGGCAATCGCGGCAGTGAGTGGTTGTCGTACCGCAACCTGTTTCTGACCATGGCGATTGCCGGGCTCTGGCATGGCGGGGACAGTTGGAACTACCTGCTCTGGGGCGCCGCCCACGGCGTGGCGTTGGGTGTGGCGCGGGCCTGGCAGCGGGCCGAGCTATTGGCACCGCCAGCGTTGTTATCGCATGCCATGACGTTGTTGTTCGTGGCCTTGGCCTGGACCTTGTTTCGCTCGGCGGATTTCGCCACGGCGCTAAATATGTACGCCGGCCAATTTGGCCTGCATGCTTTTGCCCTAGGTGATGCAATGGCCGCGACCCTGCGTCCGGCCCACGGGATTGGCGCGCTGTTGGGGGTGATCTGCGTGATTACGCCGCTGTACCAGCAACGTTGCGAAGCGCGCTATGGCGCGACTAGGATGTTTGCTGTGCTTGGCTCCCTCTGGCCCGTGCTTGGTTTTCTACTGTCGTTCGCGTTGATCGCCAGCCGGGAAACCGTGCCCTTTCTGTACTTCCAATTCTGATGACTACTACTTCGCTGCCCTCGTCCCCGGCCCCCGTGCCGCCTAGTGCCATCACCCTGCGGTTAAGCCCGCTAGCGGGGGTGGTGCTGTTGCTGTTTCTTGTGGTCGGTTTGCTCTGTGCTGGCTGGGCGATGCTCAGCGGTAAAATCGACTTGTTGCCGCCCAAGCTCAGTTGGGACGACATTCGTCATGGCGCCGTGACTCATCGAATCGCCAAGGAACTGGCCGGCGTGCCCTTTGCCGAGCAGGCGGCGCACCTTGAGCGCGGTGCCAGTTGGCTGCTGATTAGCGATACCGGCAGCCGGGTGCGGCAAGGCTGCCCGGGGTGGTTGTTTCTGGTCGATGAATTGAAGCTACAGCCCAACGCGGCGCGCAACGCTCAAGCACGGGCTGACAAGGTTATCGAACTGCGCGGTCAACTGCACCAGCGGGGCATCGAGTTACTGCTGGTGCTGGTGCCAGACAAGAGCCGTATAGCCGCCAGCGAGTTGTGTGGAGTGGCGCGTTCGGCGCAGTTTGCCCAGCGCCTCACGCACTGGCGCGACAGCGTGCAGGCGCAAGGGCTTGCGGTGCTGGATTTGACTCCGGTGTTGCAGCCGCAAGGCCCTGACGCGTTCTTGCGCACCGACACCCATTGGAGCGAGGCTGGTGCCAACGCGGCGGCCATTGCCGTGGCGGCACGGATTGGCGAACTGGGAATTACCCCAACCCCGGCGCAAGCTTTTGATGTGAGCGTCTCTGAGCCGCAAGTGCGGCCCGGCGATTTAGTCCATCTAGCCGGCCTGGATTGGCTGCCTGCCGGTCTGCAGCCATTGGTTGAACAGGTCTCGCACAGTAACTTCACGCCCCGCGCCGCCGCGACAGAGGCGTTGGCCGAGGACGATTTGTTTGGCGACAGCCAGCTGCCGAATATCGCGGTTATCGGCACCTCGTTTTCGCGCAACTCAAACTTCATGCCGTTTCTGCAGCGGGCCGTCGGCGCCAGTGTCGGCAATTTTGCCCTCGATGGTGGCGCTTTTTCGGGTGCCGCCAAGGCCTATTTCGACAGCGCTGCGTTTAAACAAACGCCACCCAAGTTGATTGTTTGGGAGATTCCCGAGCGTGATCTGCAGGCACCCTATCTGGACGATATAGCGCTGCCGGTCAAGTAGCGTTAGCTACTCCTACCCCATACAGCACAACGCCGCGAATACGCGGCGTTGTGCTGTATGGGGTAGGAGGGGGTGGTCTTTGTCGATCAGGCGGGCACGCACCCCTTCGACGAACTTCGGGTGGCGGCAGCAGTTCAGGCTGATGGCAAGGCGACTCCATCTTCAAGGCTGCAAAAAAACCAAAATTTGGAAGGCGGCATAGTCGCCAAGTTGTTTGTCCATGCGGGACAAATAGTCGAGATCGGCACGCCCTTACTGCGTTTGAACGACACCCACTTTCATAACCGCCAGATTGCTCTGTCCGCTACCGTCATCGCCCGTTAACCCTGTAAAAACCGCAGAGTATCGGCAGCGCTTTGCGCTGGGATTTCTTCCATCGGCACGTGCCCAACACCGGCATACACCTGCACCTGAATCGCGGGCAGGTCGCGTTGCCAGAGCGGCACGTGGCTCGGTGAAATCCAACGATCGCGCGCGCCCCAAAGTAACAGCGTGGGGGCTTGGATGGCGCCTACCCGCGCAGGGGTGGTGTGCAGTTCGTCGCGGTTAACTTGCAGCAACAGGCGGAATATTTTCATCATGGCCAAACGATTGCCCGGCCGGCGACTGAGGTCGTAATAGCGATCAACCACCCCCGGCTGAATTCGCGCCGGCTCGCCATACACTTGTTTAATGCCCTCGGCGATTAGCGCGCGCGGCATCCACAGGGGCATGGCCAGCGTGGCGCCAGGCAGCGCCGCCGAGGCGATCATCCACGGCACCTGGGCCATCGGGTAGCCGGCGGGGTCAATCAGTACCAGTTTTTCGACCCGTTCAGGTTTGAGCAGTGCGTAGTTCCAGGCGATATAGCCGCCGAGCGAGTTACCGACGATAGACGCCGTGCTCACGTCCAAATGATCGAGCAACAAGTCCAACACCTTAAGCATGCGTTCGGCCGAATACTCGCCACTGTGCGGCGGCCCGGTGAGGCCAAAACCCGGCACGTCGAAGCGAATTACCCGGTAGTCGCTGGCAAAAGCGGGCAGCCAAGCGTCCCACGTGTGCAGCGAGGCCACTACACCATGGATCAGCACCAGCACCGGTTTATTGCGGCTGCCCTCGTCACGGTAATGCAGATTAAAACCGTCCAAACGCACGAAGCGTGAGGCGCGATCAGGATGGCCGTAGCGTTGTTTTAACGCCGCCAGTGACAGTGAGCCAAAACCCAGACGGTCAATGCCCTGCGCCAACGGCGGCAACAGAGCGGCATCGGTAAACGACATGCGGCACCTCAATACGAATGTTGTTATCGAGTGCTTATCAGAGCATGCGGGCGCGCAGTGGGCGCCCAATCTTATGGCCGGTCGTGGAGGGTAAATCAGGCCAGCTCGGGGCAGGCTATCGAGGGCAGAGCACCGAGATGAGTAAATCGCTCATCACCTGTTTGGCCTGCTCGATTTCGCCGCGTTTGGCCTGCCGCCCTAGCAGCTCTAGGGAGGTCGCTTCCAGTGCCCAGATCAGCGCCCTATAGGTCAGCGGATCGCGCTGCGCACTGTCGCCATCGACCTGCGCAACCAACAAGCGCTGCATTTGCAGGTGCGCATGTTGGCGATGTACCGCCAAGGGTGAGCCGCTGCGCATGGCCTCTTCCTGCATCAGGCGAATGATCGGCCCCACCGCGAGGTGGTAATCGAAAAACAACGTGGTCATAGCGCGCAACCATTGCTGCTGGCTGTCCGCTTGTGGCTGCATGGCGGCAAAGCGCGCCATCAGCAAGCTCACGGCCATTTGGTAGATACTTTCGAACACGTCCATCTTATTGCTGAAATATTTGTAGAAGGTCCGTCGCGAGACATTCGCCGCCGCCAGCAGATCATTCACGGTGGTGTCGGCCAAGCCTTTAGTGGCAAACACCGGAATCGCCGCCAACTGGATATTGGTCCGTTGCAATTGCCCCAGCAACGGCCCATCAGCACCCGCATCAAGCTCTGCGCCGCGTTGCTGGGCCACCGCACCATAACCGCCGAGGTCTTCAAAGACCGCCCGTACCGCACCCTGCCCTGCTGTGTGTAACGACATTTACCGACACTCCCAACCAAGGCGCGGGTGACGCAGGCGTTAGAGCTGAGTACTCTTGGCCACGCCTCCCCCCACCGGACTGCTGTTTACCCATGAAGCTAACACGTCGCCTACTCTGGCCGCTGGCCATCCTTTTGTTGGTTATTAGCCCACTGCTGCGCGCCGGTGATTTGTTTTATCTGGGCGAGAAGATTCCCGACGTGCAAAAACCCTGGGACAGCGCTAATTATCAGCAGATGATTGCCGCCCTGCAAAAGCTCGATAAGAGCCAAGCCAACGCCCTGCCACGGCGCAGCGGCGAGTTCACCGGGCCGATTTACCTGCGCATGATTAACCCGGAAAACTTCAAACCGCAGCTGAACATTTACGCCCCGCTGGAGCTACGGCAGAACGAGGCCCGCGAACAGTTGTTCCAGCTCAAAGAGCTGATGCGTCTGTACTTTGACTTTGACGCCAAACTGCAACCTTACGGCGCCGAAGCCTTGGGCCTGATGACCTATTCAATGCAACAACAGGCGGTGTTGTTCACCCTCACCACCGAGTTTTGGACCACCCTGTCGCCCACCGAGCGGAGCAATCCGGTGCGCCTCAAAGGCCTGCACGAGACTAAGGCGGCGGCGGCCATGCTGACCTCCAGCGCGCTCGACTACTTGGAGCTGAGTAAGCAATTTAGTCAGGAAGACTTAATTTTGTATGGCGCCGAACTGGGCAAACAATTGCCCGATTTATTCGTCCACTTGCCGGCCAATATTCGTCCGCAACTGCTCGCGCGCATCGACAGTCTCAGCCGCCAACATCCCTATGCGCCGGTGCGCAAAAGCCTGAGCGAAGTGCTGCCGGTGTTATTGATGATCCAAGCAGATGTTGAACAACAACAGGCCCAGCCGCTGAAAAATCCGCCAGCCAAGGCCACTAAGCTCGACCTGTCGGCGCCCAAAGAGCCACCGCTTTAGCGGTCTTGGTTAGAAGTTCACACCAAGGCTTAAGGCGAGAAAATCCCGGTCGCGGCGTGGGTTGTAGGCGCCGCCAAAGAAGCTGTTGTAGCTCAGGCTGGCGTTGTAACTGTCTTGAAACTCGGCGGCTAAACCGATGCCCAACGCCTTGCTGCCCTGATTGAACTGCGGGCCATAGCCGTGCACATCCTGCGCGAGCGCGAGATTGGGCGACAGATCCAGCCCCGGCCAAACGTCGACGTAGTGCAAGCTGGCACGGGCGCGATAACCGTACGAATACTCAGTGTAAAAACCGTGCTCATTGCAAGCCTGCGAGCCTTGCGGATTGAGTGCCGCACACTGGCTGTTATCCGCCAACTGACCCATGCCGTAGACGCCATCGCGGCCAAAACGCAGCGCACTGTCGGCCACCCCGTGCAACTGCTGCGCACCCAACTCAAGTTGCAGTTGCAGCAGTTCAGCGCCCAACACCTGCTCCACCCATTGCCGTGCTCCTAGCTGTAACTGGCTAACCCCGTGGCGCTCATAGCCGCGAATGGCAGTGCCGGCTGCGCTGCTGGCAGTGCCGCTGCTGAGCAAGGGATTGGCCGCCATGGCCGCCGGGTCGAGCGCCACCGCGGTTAAGTCAGCCGTGTTGATTTGCAGTGGGGTATTCGGGCTATGGCTGAGCTGGGCAAACAGCCGCGTGCCGCTCCATTCGCGGGCCAGGCTTAGGCCGTAGTGACGGATGTCCTCGGGGTAACTCAGTTGATACTGCGCGCTAATGCTTTGGCTCAGCGCATCCGCCGCCGCGCCTTGACCCACTTGGCTATTAAACAGGGCGGCGCGACTGTGGTAATTCAGCGCAAACAGGCCCAGCTCGCTATCGGCCAAGGCGGCCAACTGCCAATGCAGCGCCAGCCCGTACTGGCCACTGTCTCTGGCATCGTCGTCAGCCAAGCGCGGCACATAGCGATAACCGGCAGCGGCTTGCGCGGTAAAGTCCGAGCCAGCCACCGCCAGACGCTGAGTACAGCCTGGCGGCTGCACATCACTCACGGCAAAGAAGGTGCCGCAATTGCTCTGCACATCGGCTTGCCAGTCGAGCTGATAAAACAGCTCTGCGCTTAGACTGCTGCTCAGCTGTTGATTGAAGTGCAGCAAGTTGACCGGCAGCGCGCCCTCAGCAATCGGCGTGACCGGCCGCTGCAAGCTTTGCCGATCGAGCGGATTGATACTGTTGAGCGGGTTCTCCAGCAAATGACTCTCGCCCCAGCGCAGCAGTTGTTTACCGCCCCGCACAGCCCCCGGTAAATCGCCTTGCGGGCCGGCCAGTTGATAGTTGTGATAAGCGTAAGCCTCGCGAATTTCGCCGCCCGAAGCCTGAGCGCCGGACTGGCGACCGGCATCGTCAATGGCATACAGCGGCAAGGATTGATCCTTAAGAGCGAAGTCGTACCAATACTGGCCACTGACCAACACACCGCTATCGCCCTGACGCAACTGCAAGGCATGCCAACCGCTAAACCGCTTAGAAAAGGCATCGCCACGGGCAAAGTTCAGCCGACCATCGTCGTTAGTCTGGCTCGCCGCCGAGCCGCCATTGCGGCTGCCAATCAGCGCCTTATCCGGCGCACTCATGGCCCACTTAACCTCTAACGCCAAGCGCGATTCGAGGTTGGCCTCCACCTCACCGAGATTAAATGGCAGCGACCACACCGGCGTAGCCAAGGTGCAGATTAAGCTGCCGAGCCAGAGGCTTAAGGCCGCACTATGGGGACGAAGCACTGGGCGATACAACGCGGGCATAAATGACTCAGAGGGTGGCTGACGGGCAAAACCAGCGTTGCCCGGGCATACAGAATGACGGCGGCAAGTCTCCCGTGCGCAGCGGCCACAGGCAAGTGCTGCTGAATGCGTTCTCAAAATTGATGCTCGAACGCCGCGGTGGTTTTGTTTGAACAATTGGTTTCGCCCTTACGGCGAGTCACTTCTGGCAGTCGCCCCAGAAGTAACCAAGAAGGCTTGCCCCTGCCATCCGGGTCTCGCTGCGCTCGACTTCCCTCACCCAATCATTGCTCCGTGGGCACGCTGCGACGGGCCATCCATGGCCCAACACAGCTCTCGCGGCATCCTGCCGCTCAACCCGCTACGCAATGATTGCGCTCGGCCTGCTGAAAAGGGGCGCTTGGCCTAGCGCGTATTGAATTGTCAGCCGCAGCAAAGCGTCGGCTTTTGATTATAAAAGACCCAAGCAAAGCGAAAATCTACCGACGGGCTCGGCCCAAATACACC
>JBILAR010000132.1:0-7948 GCA_044354115.1 Pseudomonas sp.
GTGTGGCTATCAAGCTGCACGGCCGTGACGAAGTTACGCTGAACCTCGTTAAGAAAGGTTCGGGTGTGGTTACTGCTGCCGATATTCAGCTGGATCACGATGTCGAGATCGTTAACCCCGATCACGTCATTGCTAACCTAGCTTCCAACGGCGCGTTGAGCATGAAGCTTACCGTTGCCCGCGGACGTGGCTATGAACCGGCTGACTCACGTCAGAGCGATGAAGACGAAAGCCGCAGCATTGGTCGCTTGCAGCTGGATGCTTCGTTTAGCCCGGTTCGCCGCCTCGCGTACGTTGTAGAAAACGCCCGTGTTGAGCAGCGCACTAACCTGGACAAGCTGGTTATTGATCTGGAAACCAACGGTACTCTCGATCCTGAAGAGGCTATTCGTCGTGCCGCAACCATTCTGCAACAGCAGTTGGCTGCGTTCGTCGACCTTAAAGGTGACAGTGAGCCTGTGGTAATCGAGCAGGAAGACGAGATCGATCCGATCCTGTTGCGTCCGGTTGATGATCTTGAGCTGACCGTTCGTTCGGCCAACTGCCTTAAGGCGGAAAACATCTACTACATCGGCGACCTGATTCAGCGCACCGAAGTAGAGCTGTTGAAGACTCCGAACTTGGGTAAGAAGTCCCTGACTGAGATCAAGGATGTTCTGGCCTCACGCGGTCTGTCCCTCGGTATGCGCCTCGACAACTGGCCGCCGGCAAGCCTTAAGAAAGACGAGAAGGCCACGGCCTGATCGTCGTAATCACTGAGCGAGAGTTCGGTAAGGAATTTAACCATGCGTCATCGTAAGAGTGGTCGTCACCTCAACCGCACCAGCGCGCACCGTAAGGCCATGTTCCAAAACATGGCGGTGTCGCTGTTTGAGCACGAGCTGATCAAAACTACCCTGCCTAAGGCCAAGGAACTGCGTCGCGTTGCTGAGCCGCTGATCACTTTGGCTAAAATAGACAGCGTTGCTAACCGTCGTTTGGCTTTCGATCGTACTCGTTCGAAAGCTATGGTTGGTAAGTTGTTCAATGACCTGGGCAAGCACTACGCCACCCGTCAGGGCGGCTACCTGCGTATCCTTAAGTGCGGTTTCCGCGCTGGCGACAACGCGCCTATGGCGTACGTCGAGTTGGTTGATCGTTCTGCTGGCGCAGTAGCTGTTACTGCCGAGTAAGTCGTCAATCTGCACAAAAAACCGGGCCTAGTGCCCGGTTTTTTGTTGCCTGAAATAATTCTGTGCGTATTGGTGGTTGATTTCGACCCTGAGTGGGGTTTGTGCGCCTCGATAGTTAAGTTGCGCAGCTAAAAGAAAGGCCGAGCATTACTGCTCGGCCTTTTTTATTTCGCGATGAAGGATTAAGCGCGATCACGCTCTAGCAGCGGCTTAAGGAAGAATCCCGTGTGCGACTGCGGCATCGCGGCGACTTCTTCCGGCGTGCCGACCGCGATGATTTGCCCGCCTTTGGATCCGCCCTCAGGTCCGAGGTCGATTAGCCAGTCGGCGGTCTTAATGACGTCGAGGTTATGCTCGATCACCACCACGGTGTTGCCGTGATCGCGCAGGCGATGCAGCACATCGAGCAGTTGTTGAATATCCGCAAAGTGCAAGCCAGTGGTCGGCTCGTCGAGGATATACAGGGTCTTGCCGGTGTCACGTTTGGACAGCTCGCGGGATAACTTCACCCGCTGCGCTTCACCGCCGGACAGTGTGGTCGCCGACTGGCCGAGCTTGATATAAGACAGACCTACGTCGATCAAGGTTTGCAGCTTGCGCGCCAGCGCGGGTACGGCATCGAAGAATGGCCTTGCCTCTTCGATGGTCATCTCCAGCACTTCGTGGATATTTTTACCTTTGTACTTAACTTCCAGCGTTTCGCGGTTGTAGCGTTTACTTTTGCATACATCGCAGGCCACATAGATGTCCGGCAAAAAGTGCATCTCGACCTTGATTAAGCCATCGCCTTGGCAGGCCTCGCAACGTCCACCTTTGACGTTGAAGGAGAAACGTCCGGGGCCGTAGCCGCGCGAGCGAGATTCAGGCACTCCGGCAAACAGCTCGCGGATCGGCGTGAACAGGCCCGTATAGGTCGCAGGATTTGAGCGCGGCGTGCGGCCGATCGGGCTTTGATCGATATCCACCACCTTGTCCAAATGCTGCAGGCCGTCGCAGCTGTCATGGGCAGCGGCCTCGAGGGTGGTGGCACCGTTTAGGGCGGTGGCGCTGAGCGGGTAGAGGGTGTTGTTGATCAAGGTCGATTTTCCCGAGCCAGACACACCCGTTACGCAGGTTAGCAGGCCAATCGGGATGTCTAAATCGACGTTGCGCAGGTTATTGCCGCGCGCGCCCTTGATCTTCAAAGCGAGTTTTTTGTTGCGTGGCGTGCGCTTGGCCGGCACGGCGATTTTCACTCGGCCAGACAGGTATTTTCCGGTGAGCGAGTTGGGGTGCGCCATTACTTCGGCGGCTGTGCCTTGGGCGACAATTCGTCCGCCATGTACGCCCGCGCCGGGGCCGATATCGACCACGTAGTCAGCCATGCGAATGGCATCCTCGTCGTGTTCGACCACGATCACGGTATTGCCGATGTCGCGCAGATGGCGCAGGGTGCCGAGCAGCCGTTCATTGTCGCGCTGGTGTAAGCCGATCGACGGCTCATCAAGGATGTACATCACCCCGACTAAGCCCGCGCCAATTTGACTGGCTAGGCGAATGCGCTGCGCCTCGCCGCCCGACAAAGTATCGGCGCTGCGATCGAGGGTTAGATAGTCCAGTCCGACATTGACCAAAAACTGCAGGCGTTCGCGGATTTCTTTGAGGATTTTTTCCGCAATTTCACCGCGCGTGCCGGTTAGCGAAAGCCCGGCAAAGTATTCGGTAGCATCGCCAATCGGCATGCCAGTG
This sequence comes from Pseudomonas sp., assembly GCA_044354115.1. Taxonomy (GTDB): domain Bacteria; phylum Pseudomonadota; class Gammaproteobacteria; order Pseudomonadales; family Pseudomonadaceae; genus Aquipseudomonas. Next base: position 2,901 of record JBILAR010000132.1, read on the forward strand.
ACAGCGGGCAGCGTTTTTTCGCCGACCCACACATGGCGCGCTTCGCGTCGGAGGCGTGTGCCGCGACAATCTGTGCAGGCCTGGGTGCTGAGAAATTTGCTGAGTTCCTCGCGCACTGTTTGCGATTCGGTTTCGCGGTAGCGCCGTTCAAGATTGGGCACTATGCCCTCGAAGGAGTGTGAGCGTTTGACGATATCGCCCCGGTCATTTAGGTAGCGGAACTCGATGTGCTCGCTGCCGCTACCCTGCAGTATGGCTTTTTGATCGCTGGCGCTTAGCTGTTGGTAGGGCACGTCCAAGCTAAAGCCGTAGTGTTCGGCAAGTGCGCCGAGCATCTGGAAGTAATACACATTACGTCTGTCCCAGCCGCGAATCGCGCCCTCGGCCAGCGTTAGCTCGCCGTTGACTAGGCGTTTGATATCAAAGAACTGCTTTACCCCAAGGCCATCGCAGGTGGGGCAGGCGCCGGCCGGGTTATTGAAAGAAAACAGCTTGGGTTCTAGCTCGCTGATCGAGTGGCCGCAGACCGGGCAGGCGAAGCGGGCGGAGAAGATCATTTGCTCGCCGACTTCATCGTCCATGGGGGCGACCAGTGCCAAACCGTCAGCCAGTTTCAGGGCTGTCTCGAATGACTCGGCCAAGCGCTGCTGCAGATCGCCGCGAGATTTGAAGCGGTCAACCACGGCATCGATGCTGTGTTTCTTTTGTTTGTCGAGCTTCGGTAGTTCATCTAATTCGTGCAGCTTGCCGTTGATGCGCACGCGCACAAAGCCTTGCGCGCGCAACTCATCGAACACCGCCAGATGCTCGCCTTTACGCTCGCGCACAATTGGTGCCAGCAGCATCAACTTGCGCCCTTCCGGCAGCGCCAGCACTTGGTCGACCATCTGGCTAACAGTCTGTGCTTCAAGCGGTAGATCGTGATCGGGGCAGCGCGGCAGACCTACGCGGGCGTACAGCAGGCGCAGGTAGTCGTAAATTTCGGTGATGGTGCCGACGGTGGAGCGCGGGTTGTGCGAGGTGGACTTCTGCTCGATAGAGATCGCTGGCGACAGGCCTTCGATGGTGTCGACGTCGGGTTTTTCCATCATCGATAAAAACTGCCGAGCATAGGCCGACAGCGATTCGACGTAGCGGCGCTGGCCTTCGGCATACAGGGTGTCGAAGGCCAGTGACGACTTGCCCGAACCTGACAAGCCGGTGATCACGATCAGCTTGTCGCGCGGCAGGGTCAGGTCAATGTTCTTCAGATTGTGGGTGCGCGCCCCACGAATCACTATCTTGTCCATGGGCGATCTCGCGTGGCAGCGTAAACCAGTGAGTATACGGCGCGCCAGTTGCTTGCGGCAAAGCATCGACGCCGTGCGTGCAGCGGGCGCGGCTGTTAGAATTGCCGCCGCCCGCGCTTGCGCGTTTACGTTAATAGCCGCTAGAGGGTTTGTTCGTGCACGATCTGCATAACGATCGCATGAGTGTTGGTGAGACACGTGCAGCCGCGGGGTTGGCGTTGGTTTTCGCCTTTCGCATGTTGGGTATGTTTATGGTGTTGCCAGTGTTGGCCACCTATGGTATGGAGCTGCGCGATGCCACCCCGGCACTGATCGGCTTGGCCATCGGTGCTTATGGCCTGACCCAGGCGGTGCTGCAAATCCCCTTTGGGATGTTGTCCGATCGTATTGGTCGATTGCCGGTTATTTATATCGGCCTGATTATTTTTGCTGCAGGCGCGCTTATGGCAGCCTCGGCCGATTCCATTTGGGGCGTTATCGCTGGGCGCGTGCTGCAAGGCGCCGGTGCCATCTCGGCGGCGGTGATGGCCTTGTTGTCTGATCTGACCCGTGAGCAGCACCGCACCAAGGCAATGGCCATGATTGGCATGAGCATCGGTCTGTCATTTGCCGTGGCCATGGTGGTTGGCCCGCTGTTGACCCGTGCCTATGGTTTGTCCGGCCTATTTGAAGCCACGGCAGCCATGGCCTTGTTGGGTGTGTTGATTGTGGCGCTGGTGGTGCCGCGCGCGGCGAGTCAGTTGCGCCATCGCGAGTCAGGGGTGGCCAAGCAGGCACTGTCGGCGACTTTGCGTCATCCAGATTTGCTGCGGCTGGACCTAGGGATATTCGTCTTGCACGCGGTATTGATGGCCAGCTTTATCGCCTTGCCGTTGGCCTTGGTCGAAAGCGGTGGGCTACCCAAAGAACAGCATTGGTGGGTGTATTTGACCGCCTTGCTGGTGGGCTTTTTCAGCATGATCCCGTTTATTATTTATGGTGAAAAACAACGGCAAATGAAGCGCGTGTTGCTCGGCTCGGTGTTGGTATTGCTGTTGTGTGAGCTGTTCTTCTGGTGGTTCGGCCACAGTCTGCGGGCGCTCGTGCTGGGCACCATCGTGTTTTTTGCCGCGTTTAACTTGCTCGAGGCGTCCCTGCCGTCGCTGATCAGTAAGGTTGCACCGGCGGGCGGCAAGGGCACTGCCATGGGCGTGTATTCCACCAGCCAGTTTCTCGGTGCGGCAGTCGGCGGTATTCTCGGCGGCTGGCTGTTTCAGCACGGCGGTTTAGGCTGGGTGTTTGCCGGTTGTGCTGGGCTCTGCGCCTTGTGGTTGGGCTTTGCTGTTACTATGCGAGAACCACCTTACGTCACCAGTTTGCGTCTGCCACTCACGCCTGCGGCACTGGCCGACGGCGCTTTGGTTGCGCGTATACAGGGTTTGACGGGTGTAACGGATGCGGTAATGGTCGCTGACGAGGCGGCCATCTATGTCAAAATTGACACTAAACAAGTAGATCGCAGCAGTATCGAGCGCTTGATCGTAGCGGCGCCGATGCCTGCATAAGCATGCACGTAGAGAGAGGAGAAGGTTATGGCTCGCGGAGTTAACAAAGTCATCTTGGTCGGTACCTGTGGCCAAGATCCAGAAACACGCTACATGCCCAACGGCAACGCCGTCACCAACCTGAGCTTGGCGACCAGCGAGCAGTGGACCGACAAACAAACCGGGCAGAAAGTCGAAAAGACCGAATGGCACCGCGTGTCGTTGTTCGGCAAAGTGGCCGAGATTGCCGGCGAATACCTGCGTAAAGGTTCGCAGGTGTATATCGAAGGCAAGCTGCAAACCCGCGAGTGGGAAAAAGACGGCATCAAGCGTTACACCACGGAAATCGTCGTCGACATGCAAGGCACCATGCAACTGCTCGGTGGTCGTCCCGAGGGTGGTAATGATTCCGCTCCGCGCCAGCAGCGCCCGCAAGCGCAGCCACAACGCGAGCAAGCCCCGCGCGAGCCACAGCAGCAGGCTCCGCGTGAATCGCGTCCAGCCCCGCAACCAGCGGCACAGCCGGCGCCGGACTACGACAGCTTCGATGACGACATCCCATTCTAGCCCAGATATTTATAAGTTCTGTTAGCTTAAGGTGTGTAATGCTCTGAAACTAATATGAATTTTAAAGAATGAGCCCCAGGAAGTGTAAAATTTCCTGGGTTTTTTTTTGGGTGTATTTTTTGCAAGAAAGAAGAGTTACTAATTGTAAAAATAATTATATATATATTGACAAGTTGCGGGTGCAACAAAGAATTTGTATTCTTGAGTTGACGTGTTTGTTCTTTGCTACTACAACTTGACTCATTAATCATGAGTCGTCGTTATGCAAATCACTAAAGTTAAATTTGAAAGTGGTGTACGGTTGCCAATGTTGTTGGACGGTCAAGGTTTGCCTGTCGTTGCGGTTTGCGAATGGGTTCTGTACCGGCGGCATAGATCTCTGAATACCTTGACTCGCAACTTGCAAGAGTTGACCCCACTTTATGCCTGGCTGGAAGAGAAGCGTGTAGATTTATTTGAGTTGATTCGCTCGGCGCGTTATTGGACGGAAGCCTTTGTCAGTAGTTTGGTTGAATACCTCCGTCGCACCCAGCAGCAAGGTAGGAAGGTCGTTAAGTTGGTCGTTAGGCCGGACACCACCAATAAGCGCATTTCCACAGTGTTGAATTATCTCGACTGGTGTTTTGATACTGTTCGGGGTGAGCGTGATCTGGGGGCGGAGCGCAGGGGCGAAATAAATGAAGTGCAGAAAAAAGTTATTCAGTGGCTACATAACGCTTTCATAAGTCCAGAGCCGCCGCAGAGAGGAATAAAAAAAGGACTGACCGCAGCGCAGGCGCGCTTTCTGCAGGATGTTCTGGATCCCAGTATTTCTAAGCCTGTGCGCAGTGTCCATATATGCATTCGAAATTTCCTAATTGTTGGCTTGATGCTGTTGTATGGGTTGCGTCCCGGTGAAGTGCTGAGTCTTCGTCTGTGTGACGTTGAGTTTGGCGCTCTGAGTAATGTTAATGTGCGCCGGCGCAGACCTTCAGCAGAGGACTCGCGTTCTCGCCCCGCCTCGATTAAACGGGCCGGTCGAATTCTGGTGCTCGACAACCCTCGTTTCGCAAAGCTACTGAATGACTATGCCATGAACTCTAGGGAGCTCGCCGTGCGGCGGGCAAAAAGGGAAAGTAATAGCTTCTTTTTTCTGAGTCGGGACGGACTGCCGCTTTCTGAGTCCAGCGTGCAAGCCATCTTCAAACGAGTCAGAAAGGCCTATCCAGATAGCCTGCCTGGCAACCTCAGCGCCAAATCATTGCGGCATACCTTTACTGACAATCTCTATAGGGAACTGCGGAGGCAAGGGACACCCGAGGATGAAACTCGGGCCATTTTAATGTACCTGCGTGGGGACACGGGGCGTGAGTCGCAGGACGTTTATATTGACTACCAAGGCCAAGCCGAAGGCGCGATGAAGGCGTACTGGCTAACAGTGTCGGGTTCAAAGGTGATCGAAGATGTCCCATTTTAGTTCCCTGCACGTTCAAGATTTAATTGTCGACAATGGCTGGGAGGCAATTCCGGAGTCATTTATTACGCGTGAGGGTAGAGCGGCCATCGTGGATGAGTGTGAGGGGCGATTGTATTTGCCGATAGAGTCTAAGCATGGGGTTGTAAAGCTGGAAAATGTTCCGTGTTTAACGCTTCGATGGGTTCTGCTTAAATATGTTATTCATATGTCAAA
>JBILAR010000027.1:0-34602 GCA_044354115.1 Pseudomonas sp.
TACGCTCCACGCTTCCTTCCCACACTCGGTCGCCCTCATGCCGTTGCGCTTTGCTTCATTCGCTGTGGCCAGCTTAAGAGAGGACTTTCACCTCTAGGATGACGCCCATGCTGGGCGCACAAGTAACCCGCCCGGTAAGGCGCGCCGGTGTGCAATTACGCCGCAATCCAGCTCACTTAAGCCCCAAACGTAGCGCCAGTCGATTCAGATTGGCGCGGTCCAGTCCCAGCTCGCGGGCGGTGGCCGCCCAGTTGCCATGCTGACGCTCCAGACAAGCCGCAATAAATTGCCGCTGATACGCATCCAGCGCTTGGCGTAGCTCGCCGCCGCCCAGCACGCCAGCCATGGCTTCGGGTTCGGCTGGGGGGCTGGCGGTATCGCTGGGTGGCTGGCTGCTGGGCAAATCCAAATCACGGGCTTGCAGGGTCAGCATGCGCGGGCGCTCACGGCACGCGGCGAGGGCTTTTAGTGAGGCGCGGCCGATCAGGTGTTCGAGTTCGCGCACATTGCCCGGCCAGTGATAGCTGAGCAGTGCGGCCTGGGCATCGGCGCCCAAGCGCAGGCTGCGCAAGCCCAAGCGCGGGCGATTTTGCTCGAGAAAAAAGCCAGTCAGCAGGATCACGTCGCGACCGCGCTCACGTAGCGGCGGCACCCGCAGCGGGTAGACGCTCAGGCGATGATAGAGATCGGCGCGAAACCGCCCGGCGCGCACCTCCTCGCTGAGGTTGCGATTGCTGGCCGCCAGTATTCGCACATTAACCCGGTGCTCACGGTCGGAGCCGACCCGCTGCAACTGGCCGCTCTGCAACACCCGCAACAACTTGGCCTGCGCCGCCAGCGGCAGCTCGCCCACCTCATCGAGAAACAGGGTGCCGCCGTCGGCCAATTCAAACTTGCCCTGACGCTCCGTCACAGCACCAGAAAACGCTCCGCGCACGTGACCGAACAGCTCGCTCTCCACCAGCGTATCGGGCAGCGCCGCGCAGTTTAGGCAGACCAACGCTGCCTGCGCACGGGCCGATTGGGCATGAATGGCGTGGGCGACTAGCTCTTTACCGACGCCGGTTTCACCGCTAATCAGCACGTTTAACTCACAGCCGGCAACCAGCTCGATTTCGGCCATTAAGGCTTTATGCACCGGGCTCTGGCCGATGATTTCGCGCGGCTGCAGTTGCGCGGCGGCGCGCTTGTAGAGTTGCGCCAACTGCTGCTCGGCCTCGACCCGGCGCGCCAGCGTTTGCATGCGCTCGCCGGCCTTAACGGTGGCTGCGGCAAGGCTGGCAAAAGCCTCCAAGGTGCTCAGGTCGGCGGCGCTGAAACGCTGCGGATTGAGCGCATCCAAGGTCAACACACCCCACGGCTGCTGGTCTAGGTACAGGCCGCAGCCGAGGCAGTCATGCACCGGTAAATGGCCCTGATGGCCTTCGACCAAGCCGTCGTAAGGGTCGGGCAGCTCGCAGTCGGCGGCAAAGTGGGTGGCCTGCGGGCTGGCCAGCAGCGCCTGCAAACGCGGGTGTTCGGCGACCAGAAAACGCCGCCCGAGGGTGTCGGCACTCAAGCCATCCACCGCCAAGGGCACCAATTGCTCGCCGTCCAGCCGCAGCAAAGCGCTGGCATCGCAGGGCAGCAGCTCACGCAAGGCCGCGAGTAAACGCCGATAGCGCTCCGCCTCGGGCAGCTCGCGGGCCAGATCAGCCACCAAGGGCAAGAGGCTGGCGAGCAACGCATTAGTAGTCATTTTCACCTCGAAACAGTCTATTTGACCCAAGCGCACAGCAGTCCAAATGACATCACTAAAAACTAAGTTGCTGATTTATAACAAATTAAATACTGGCACGCTTCCTGATATAGCCAGTGTAGAACTCAACCTGTCTTGAAGGAACCACCACCATGCTAAGCCCCGCGCAAACCGCCATCATCAAAGCCACTGTGCCCCTGCTGGAGTCCGGCGGTGAAACCCTGACCGCGCACTTCTACGCCATCATGCTCAGCGAATACCCCGAAGTGCGCCCGCTGTTTAACCCGGCCCACCAAGCCAGTGGTGCGCAGTCGCGGGCCTTGGCCAACGCGGTGCTGATGTACGCCAAGCACATTGATCGGTTAACCGCGCTTGGCCCGCTGGTCGGGCAAATCGTTAACAAGCACGTGGCGCTGCAAATTTTGCCCGAGCACTACCCGATTGTTGGCAGCTGTCTGCTGCGCGCGATTCGCGAAGTGCTGGGCGCCGAGATCGCCACCGACGAGGTGATTGCCGCCTGGGCCGTGGCTTACCAGCAACTGGCTGACATTTTGATCGGTGCCGAGGAGCAGGCCTACGCCACTAACGCCGCAGGCCCCGGCGGCTGGCGTGGCGCGCGGGATTTTCGGGTGGCGCGCAAGCAGACCGAGAGCGAGGAAATCACCTCTTTCTACTTGGTGCCGGCCGACGGCGGCGCGGTGCTGGATTACACCCCCGGCCAATACATCGGCTTAAAACTCGAACTGGACGGCGAAGAAGTACGCCGCAACTACTCGCTGTCGGCGCTGGCCAATCAGCGTGAGTACCGCATCAGCATCAAGCGCGAGGCCGGCGGCCGGGTGTCCAACTACCTGCATGATCAGGTCGCCGAGGGCGATATCCTGCAACTGTTCCCACCGGCTGGCGACTTTGTCTTGCGCCCATCCAGCAAGCCATTGGCACTGATTACCGCAGGCGTCGGTATCACCCCGGCACTGGCGATGCTCGAACAGGCGCTCAGCACTGGCCGCGACATTCACTTTATCCACTGCGCCCGCCACGGCGGCGTGCATGCGTTTCGCAGCTGGTTGGAGAGCATGGCGGCCAAGCATCCGCAGTTGCAGCGTTTTTATTGCTACAGCGAGCCACGCGCCGAGGACGCCCAGCACGCCAGCGGTTTTTTAACCGAGCCACTGCTGGCCCAATGGCTGCCGGCGCAACGCGATCTGGACGCCTACTTCCTCGGCCCTAAGCCGTTTATGGCCAACGTCAAACGCCAGTTACAAAGCCTCGGCGTGCCGGCCGAGCAATGCCATTACGAGTTCTTTGGCCCGGCCGGCGCGCTCGACGCCTAGCACCCGCCCCGCAAACCGGCGACCTGCCCACACAGGCCGCTGGATGCGCTGGCGCATAGCTGTCGCCGGTCAACCCCTGCGCGGCGTTGCAGCTATGCCATCGGCAGTTCCCGCCGCCCTTGCCTTTGGGCTACCATCGGTCGCCCGTTGCGCCGCCGTGCGCAGCCGGCTAACCACAGCCGTGCCCACGACCGCTAGGAGCGACCCCATGCTACCCACCCCATTAAACGAGAAGGTGCTGTCGCGCGGCCTGCTTGATGTGCTGATTCGCGCCGGGCTGATCGCCATTCTGGTGATCTCGTGCTTCAACATTTTTCACCCTTTTCTCGACCTGATGCTCTGGTCGGTGATCCTCGCCATCACCCTGTATCCGCTACATGGCCTGCTGAAAAGTAAGCTGGGCAGAAGTGATGCCCGCTCTGCCAGCCTGATTGTGCTGATTGGTATCAGCATCCTGCTGGTGCCGGTGTACCTGATGGGCACCTCGATGGCCGAGTCGATCCAACAGAGCATGGAAGTCATCAAGAGCGGTACCTTCCACATTCCGCCACCGGCCGACTCTGTGGCCGCTTGGCCGATAATCGGTAAAACCCTGCACGGCTTCTGGCTGCAAGCCGCCACCGACCTCACCGGTTTACTGCAAACCGTTGCGCCGCACCTGAAAGGCCCAAGCCTGAGCCTGCTGGGTAAGCTGGCCGGGGCTGGCGTGGGCCTGCTGATGTTTGTCTTCGCCTTGGTAATTGCCGGGGTGGTGATGGCCTACGGCGAGAACGGCAGCCGCAGCGCCGTGCTGATCGCCGCGCGCGTCTCTGGCCCGCAAAAAGGTGCCGATATTGCCGAACTCTGTACCGCCACCATTCGCGCCGTGGCGCAAGGCGTGGTCGGCATCGCCTTTATCCAGATGTTGCTGGTGGGCGCCGGCTTTGTGGTGATGGGTATTCCGGGCGCCGGCCTGCTGGCACTGGCGATATTGCTGCTGGGCATCATGCAACTGCCCGTCACCTTGATCACCATCCCGGTGATTGGCTTTGTATTTGCCACCGAAGGTGCCACGGTAGCGGCCATCGCCTTCGGTATTTACACCTTCGTTGCCGGTCTGGTCGATAACGTGCTCAAACCGCTGTTGCTGGCGCGCGGTGTGGCCGTACCGATGCCAGTGATTCTGATCGGCGCCTTGGGCGGCATGATCACCAGCGGCATCATCGGCCTGTTCACCGGCCCAGTGATGCTCGCGGTCGGCTACCAGCTGTTCTGGCAGTGGGTGAACGATCAACCCGCCGAGGCCGACGAGCCCGCGACTACTAGCCAAGGTTAACCCTGTGGCTTGGCGCAACCGCGCCGAGCCCTGTTTGGCGGGAGCCCTACTCGTGCATTTATTCTCCCCTGCGCGCCTGCTGTTGCTGGGCGCTTTGGCTTTGTCTGGCTGCGTGCAGCTAGGCCCGGATTTTCAGCGCCCAGAGCTGCCGTGGATCGACAGCTGGAACAGCCCGGCGCTGGCGCAGGTCAGCCAGCAGCAACCACAGCCCGACTTAACACAGTGGTGGCAGGTGTTTGCCGACCCGGTCTTGGAGCGCTTAATCGCCGAGGCCGACGCGCACAACTCCAACCTGAAAATCGCCGGCTTACGGGTGATTGAGGCCCGTGCACAATTGGGCGTGGCCCAGAGCGGACGTTACCCGCAACTGCAACAAGCGCGGGCCGACAGTTTCTATCTGGACCGCAACCAGTCCGGCGGTGACCGCCCCATCGACAGTCGCATCTGGCAGCACAGCGCCGGTATCGATGTCGGCTGGGAGCTGGATTTTTGGGGGCGTTTTAGCCGGGCGATTGAAGCCGCCGATGACAGCTACTTTGCCGCCGAGGCCAACTATCAAGACGTGCTGATTTTGCTCCGCGCGCAAATGGCCGAAACCTACTTCGCCCTGCGCACCAGCGAGGCGCGGCTAAAAATTGCCCGCGACAACGCCGAGCAACAAAAGCGCAGCTACGAAATAACTGAAAAATTGTTCAGCAGCGGGCAGAACGCCGAGCTCGATTTGCAACAGGCGAAAACCCAATACTTAGGCACCCTGAGCAGCATCCCTGAATTTGAAAGCCAAGTGCATCGCACCCGCAATGCACTGGCTACGTTAATCGGTCGCCCGCCCGGGCCGCTGCCCGAACTCACCAGCAAAACCGGGCTTATCCCACTGATTGACCGTGCGGTATTGCAAGACATCCCGGCCAACCTGCTGCTGCGCCGCCCGGATATTCGCGCCGCCGAACTCAAGGCCGCCGCCCAGTCGGCGCGCATTGGCGTAGCCGAAACCGACCTGTATCCATCGCTGACCCTGCTGGGCAGCATCGGCTGGTCGGCCAGCTCGCTTGACGGCAGTTCAAGCAACTTCGATATGGGTGCAGGCCCGAGCCTGAGCTGGAATATTTTCGATCAAGGCCGCCTGACCAACAATATTCGCGTGCAAGATGCCCGTTTGCAGCAACTGATTGAGGCCTACCGCGATGCGGTACGGCAAGCCGCGCGCGAGGCCGACGATGCCGCCAGCGGCCTGAGCGCCGCCCTGCAACGGGAACAAATTTTGCGCGACTCGGCGATTTCGGCGCAGCGCTCGATGACCCTGGCCAGCGCCCAATACCGCGAAGGTTACTCAGATTTTCAACGGGTACTGGACGCCCAGCGCGCCTTACTGATCCAGCAAGACAGCTATCTGGTCAGCCGCAGCAACGCGGTCAGCAGCTTGATCGCCCTGTACAAAGCCCTCGGCGGCGGTTGGTACAGCAGCCAGCCGTTAATCGACCCAGCCACCCGCGAGCAGATGCAACAACGCACCGACTGGGGCGACCTTTTAGCGCCACCTGCGCAGCCATCCAGCCCGAGCGCAGCGCCATCCGCACAGGTACCAATACATGACTGAGAACACGCCAACCGCAGCACCGGCCGAGCCCGCATCCCAACCCGCCAACGTGCCCACGCCGAGCAGCCCTGCCGGCGCGCCCGCCGACCCAGTGAAAAAAGGCGCCAAGTGGGTGGCGGTGCTGATCGGCCTGAGTTTGCTCTGGTACTTTTTCGCCGACCGTTACACCCCCTATACCCAGCAAGCTCGGGTTCAGGCCTTTGTGGTGCCGGTGGCCAGCGAAGTGGCTGGCCGGATGACCCGCGTGCACGTACACAACAATCAAGACGTTAAGGCCGGCGACCTGCTGTTTGAGGTCGACCCCGAGCAGTATCAGATCGTGGTCGCGCGCACCCGCGCCGACCTCGAGTCGATGCGCCGGCAAATCGGCGCCAGCACCGCCGGGATCGACTCGGCCAAAGCCTCGCTGCGCGCCGCCGAGGCTAACGAGCTAAAAACCCGGCAAGACCGCGACCGCCTCGAACGCCTGTACAAAGAAGACCCGGGCACCATTTCGCTGCGCTTGCTGGAAGTCTCGCGGGCTAACCGCGAACAGGCCAACAGCCAAGTGGCCGCCGCCCGCGCCGAAGTAGTCCGCGCTCAAGAGCAACAAGGCGGCAATGAGGCCGACAACGCCCAGTTGCGCAGCACCGCCACGGCCTTGGCCAAGGCCGAACTGGATCTGGCCAACACGCAAGTGCGCGCCCGCGCCGCCGGGGTAATTACCGACTTGCACATCGACGCCGGCCAGTTCGCCGCCGCCGGTAGCCCGCTGATGACCCTGATCGCCATCCATGACGTGTGGATCAATGCCGACATGACCGAGAACAACCTCGGCCATCTGCAACCGGGCAGCTCGGTGACCATAGTGCTCGACGCCCTGCCGGGGCAGATTTTCGCCGGGCGCGTGCGCAGCATCGGTTACGGCGTCAGCGTCGGTTCCAGCACCCCACCCGGCAGCTTGCCAACGGTCAGCAATAGCCGCGATTGGCTGCGGCCGGCGCAACGCTTCCCGGTGCTGGTGGAGTTTATTCCCGGCGAGCTGAGCAACCTGCGCGGCATCCGCGTCGGCGGCCAAGCCGAGGTCATGGCCTTTCCCCATTCAGGCAACCCGCTCAATCTGCTCGGTCGGGTGTTTATGCGGGTCATGAGCTGGCTGTCGTATGCCTATTAAGAGTGGCCAGTGTCGGTGAGCAGCCGCGACTTCCGCAGCCAGCGTGCCCTGCGTTTGGCCAGCGGCGTGGCCCTGTGCTTGGCGCTGAGCTTTGGCTTGGACTTGCCGATCCCGTTTATCGCCCCCTTGTTATGCGCGACCCTGCTCAGCGCGCTAACTAAGCCGCTGCCACTGAAAGCCGGGCTGGGGCTGACGCTGATCATGATGCTGCTGACTGGCAGCGGCCTGCTGCTGATTCCGCTGCTGCGCTACTACGCCATGACCGGCGTGCTGGTGATTGGCCTGTGCTTGTTCGCCACCTTCCGCTTCGGTTTGCGCGGCGGTAACCCGCTGCTGGCGACCTTTATGGTGGTCGGTTTGACCATGATCTCCGCTGCCGGGGCGACGGATTTTGGCCTCGCGCTGATGGTCATCGAAGCGCTGGCCAAAGGTCTATTGCTGACCGTACTGGTGGTGCTGCTCAGTCACCGCTTATTCCCCGAACCGGCTAACTCGCCACAGCCGCCCGTCAAGCCGGCGCTGCCAGCCCATGAGGCGAACTGGGTGGCGTTACGCGCCGCGCTGGTGGTGCTACCCGCGTATCTGTTGGCGCTGATCAACCCGGCCAGTTATATGCCGATCATCATGCAGGCGGTCAATCTGGGTCAGCAAAGCTGCACCACTTCGGCCAAAGACGCCGGACGGGTGATGCTCGGCTCCACTCTACTGGGCGGCGTGTTGGCGATGCTGTTTTGGTCGGCGCTGGGGCTGTTCGTCAACCTGTGGATGTTCTACTTGTGGATGCTGCTGTTTGGCCTACTGCTGGCGCGCAAACTCTTTGCCCTCAGCCCCAGCCAATACGGCCCGGCGTTTTGGCTCAACTGCCTAACCACCATGATTATCTTGCTTGGCCAATCGGTACAAGACAGCAACAACGGCAAAGACGTGTATACCGCCTTCGCGGTGCGCATGAGTTTGTTTATCGGCGTGACCCTGTATGCCTGCCTGATGGTGCATGTGCTCGACCAACATCGGCAAAGACGCAGCCAGCGCCCACAGCCCAACCCAGAGAACCTCGATGCTGCTTAATTTACTGACCGGCCTGCCGGTGATTCTGCTCTGCCTGATCATGCAGGCCATGCTGGTCGGCCTCTGCATGCGCCTGTACCTGCGCTTTCGGCCCTACACCCTAGCGCCGCACTCGATGCTACCGGACATCCTGCTGCTGTCAGCGGTGATGCTCTTACTGCTGCTGGGTAATTGCCTGCAAATGGCCATTTGGGCGTGGCTATTTATGCTGCTCGGCGAGTTCGACAACTTTGCCCAGGCGCTGTACTTCTCCGGGGTAACCTTTGCCACCTTGGGCTATGGCGACGTGGTGCTGTCCGAAGGCTGGCGCCTACTCAGCGCCCTCGAAGCCGCCAATGGCATCCTGATGTTTGGCGTGTCTACCGCCGTGATGACGGCCGCCATCGGCGACGTGTTCAAGCACAACCTGCTCAAGCTGCAATAAGCACAACGCCCCGCACTTAGGCGGGGCGTTGTGGGCGATTCAAGGGCCGGTTCTATTCAGCGCGCAAACTCAGTTCCAGCCGGCGCGGTCCATCAGCTTCAGCGCTTCGACCTGGCGTTTACCAGCCACTTCCAGTGGAATGCTGTCGGCTTTGAACGGCCCCCAAGCGCTGACTTCAGCGGACGGTTTAACCGCTGGGTTGGCCGGGAACTCTTGATTGATGTCGGCGAACAGGTTTTGCGCCTCGGCGGTGGTCATCCACTCCAGCATCTTCTGCGCCTCGACAGCGTGCGGCGCGTACTTGGTTACGCCGGCGCCCGAGAGGTTAACGTGCACGCCGCGGTCGGCCTGATTGGGCCAGAACAACTTGACCTTGAGGCCCGGGTTTTGCTTTTGCAGGCGGGCAAAGTAGTAGGTATTGACCAAGCCAACATCGCACTGACCGGCATCTATGGCCTGCAACAAGGCGGTGTCGTCGGCGAACACGTCGGTGGCCAGGTTATTCACCCAACCCTTGACGATTTCTTCGGTCTTAGCCGCGCCGTGGGTTTCGATCAGGGTGGCGGTCAATGATTGGTTGTAGACCTTCTTGCTGGTACGCAGGCACAGGCGGCCCGACCAGTTTTTGTCGGCAAGCGCTTCGTAGGTCGACAACTCTTGCGGTTTAACCCGCTCGGTGGAATACACGATGGTCCGTGCGCGCAGCGACAAGCCTGTCCAACTGCCGGTGCTGGAGCGGTATTGCGCAGGGATATTGGCGTCGATAACTGCCGACTTGAGCGGTTTCAGCACGCCTTCCTGTTCAGCCTGCCAGAGGTTGCCGGCATCCACGGTAATCAGCAGATCGGCCGGGGTATTAGCGCCCTCGGCCTTCAAACGCGCCATCAACGGCGCCTCTTTATCGGTGATGAACTTAACCTTGACCCCAGTTTTGGCGGTGTAGGCGTCAAACACCGGCTTGATCAACTCATCGATGCGCGCGGTATAAACCACCAGTTCTTCGGCCGCCAGCAGCGGTGTAGACAACCCTGAGAGGGCAAGAGCGGGAAGCGTGGCAAGCAAGGTCTGGCGCAGGCGCATGGCGATAATCTCGGCAGAGTGATAATTCTGAACAAATACTAATGAATAGCATTTAGCTTAGCAATTACTCTAGCAAGTAGTCTGTAACCGGAAATTGTCGCCGATCAATTTATCGGCTCATCCAGAGGCATTGAACCCGCTTAGGCCCGCGCCAACTCAGGCAAATCACCCGACAAGCCCAGCGCTTGACGCACCAATAAGGCTTTACCCTCATTCAGGCCATCAACCAGATTCAGCCCCGAATTTCGCAACCAACGCAGCGGCAGCGGGTCGGCTTGGAACAAGCGTTCAAAGCCTTCCATCGCGGCCATCATCGCCAGGTTATGCGGCATACGGCGGCGCTCGTAGCGGCTCAGCACGCGAATATCGGCGAGGCTTTCGCCGCGTTCCAGCGCATGCATCAGCACTTCGGCGAGCACGGCGGCATCCAGAAAACCGAGGTTTACCCCTTGGCCGGCTAACGGATGGATGGTGTGCGCGGCGTCGCCGATCAAGGCTAAACCCGGCTCCACATAGCGTTTGGCGTGGCGTTGACGCAACGGGATGGAGTGCCGTGGATCGCTCTCCAGCACCTCGCCCAAGCGCCACTCGAAGGCTTTGCCGAGGGCATAACGGAAGGCCGCATCGTCCAGCGCCATCAGTCGCTCAGCCTCGCTCGGGGTCACCGACCAAACGATTGAGCACCAGTGTTCAGCGTCGTCGGCACCGCGCCCGGCCAACGGTAAAAACGCCAGCGGGCCATCGTCAGTAAAGCGCTGCCAAGCGGTTTGTTGATGCGGCTTGGCGCAGCGTACGCTGGTGACTATGGCGTGGTGCAGGTAATCCCACTCGCGGGTGGCGCAACCGGCCAGCCGGCGCACCGCCGAGTTAGCCCCATCGGCGGCGATCAGTAGCGGCGCGCGCAATTGCCGGCCATCGGTGAGGGTCAGCAGCCAGTCATCGCCGGAGCGACGCAGTTGCTCCAGCCGGGCATTGGGCAAAATGCCCAGATCGACGTCATACAGGGCATCCAGCAGCGCATCCTGCACCACGCGGTTTTCGACGATATGCCCGAGCACCTCGGCATGCACGCTGGCGGCACTGAAATGCACCTGCCCCGTGCCCGAGCCGTCCCACACGCGCATCTCGCCATAGGGGCTGCTGCGCCGGGCGACGATGCCCGGCCAAACCTGTAAGCGCTCGAGAATGCGCTGGCTTGCGGCCGACAAGGCGCTGACCCGCGGTTCAAAAGCGCCAGTTTGATCGAACGGCTTAACGCTCAGCGGGCCGCCGTCCAACAGCATGATTTGCAGGCCGCTGTGGCGCAGCGCCAAGGCCAAGGCACTGCCGACCATACCGGCTCCGACGATGATCACATCCGCTTGTAGTTGCATGTTTAAACTACCTGCCGCGCACGCGGCTTGAGCCGTACATAAAGGGTTTTGTGTACCCGCGCCACCAGCGTGCCGGCGCCGTCACGCACCTCTACATGCAGTTGCGGCAGGTACTTATCGCCATTGGCGGTGTGCGCACGAATGTCGGCGAGCAGCGCCGCGTCGATGCGAAAATCGGCGAACACCGGGCCTTGGCCGGGGGCAATAAAGTCGATGCTGGCGGACTTGTCCCAGACGATGTAATCGCGGCCCAAGCACTCCATGACCATCAACATAAAAAACGGATCGGTCATCGAATACAGGCTGCCACCAAACTGGGTGCCGACGTAGTTACGGTTGTACCAGCCCAGGCCCATCTTCACCTGCACGCAGTGAAAGTCGGCGCTGATATGCCGGACACGCACCCCGGCGCCTAAATACGGCGGATAGAAATTTAACGCCCAACGCAAAAAGCGCGCCTTACGGGCTAATTTGCCTTCACTCATTTTCTATCTCAATCGGCACGCGGGCCGAGACCCATGGCTTGGCGGGCGAACCAGCGTTTGGCCGGCGGCAGTAAATCCAGCCCGAGCAAACCGAGGTTGCGCCCGGCGGCCAGCAATGGCTGGCTGCTGGTAAACAGCTTGGTGACCTGATCGGAAAAACCCACGGTCAGTTGCTGGTCGAGGCGCTGGCGCTCGAGATAGCCCTGCAAACAGGCCAACTCACCCAAGGGCGCGGTGCTGGCGAGGATGCTTTCGGCCAGCTCCAAGGTATCGCGCAGCGACAGGTTATAACCCTGCCCCGCAATCGGATGCAGGCTGTGAGCGGCGTTGCCGAGCACCACCAGATGCGGGCGCACCTGCTCTTGCGCCTCGGTCAGGGCCAGCGGATACAGATGCCGACTGCCAACCTTATGCAGAGCGCCGAGGCGATAACCGAAGGCCTCTTGCAACTCGGCCAGAAAGCGTCGGTCATCCAGTTGCAGCAAACGCTCGGCGTCCGCGCTCGGCCGCGTCCACACCAATGCACAGCGGTTATCGGCGAGCGGCAACATGGCCATAGGCCCGGCTTCGGTGAAGCGCTCAAAGGCTTGCCCAAGGTGCGCCTGACTGACGCTGATATTGGCGATCAGCGCGCTCTGCTGATAGGCCTGCTGGCTGACGGCGATGCCCAGTTGCTCGCGCAAGCCCGAGCGGCCGCCATCGGCCAGCACGGCCAAATCACAGTCCAGCGCGGAGTCATCATTCAGGGTTAACCGGTAACCGTCGCCCAAGCTGTGCAGGGCCAGCACTTCGGCCGGACAGCGCCAGCTAATCACGTCTTTATCCAGGGCTTGCCAGAGGCAATGGCCGAGCCAGGCGTTTTCCACCACATAACCCAGCGCGGGCACGCCTTCATCGGCGGCGCTTAAACGGGCGGCAGCAAAGCGGCCACGGTCAGAAACATGAATCTGCGCGATCGGCTCGGCCCGCTCGGCGATGCTCGACCAGATGCCCAAACGCTGATAAATCTGCCGCGTGCCGTACGACAACGCAGTGGAACGGGCGTCGTAGCTCGGCTGATAGCTGCTGCCGGGGGCGAACGGTTCGATCAACACTATCTGCCAGCCGCGCGCCTTGGCCCCAGCTTGCAGGGCCAAGGCCAGACTGGCGCCGACTAGGCCGCCGCCGATAATCGCCAGTTGAACCCGACTCATCAGAGCACCGCAGCCGTTTCCGGCACAGCGACAGGTGCAAGCACGCGGGCCGCTGCCATCAGCGCTTCAATGGCGGCGACGGTCTTAGGTACGCCATCGGTGAGGATCTCGCAGCCGGTTTTAGTCACCACCACGTCGTCTTCGATGCGCACGCCGATGCCGCGCCACTTCTTCGCCACGTTTTGGTTGTCGACGGCAATGTAGATGCCCGGCTCAACCGTCATGGCCATGCCGACCTCCAGTTCGCGCCACTGCCCGCCGATTTTGTAATCGCCAACATCATGCACATCCATGCCCAGCCAATGGCCGGCGCGGTGCATATAGAAGGGTTTGTAGGCTTCACTGGCGATCAGTTCATCGACCGCCCCCTCAAGCAGACCGAGTTCGACCAAGCCGGCGGTAATCACCCGCACCGTGGCTTCGTGGGCGGCGTTCCAGTGTTTGCCGGGGGCAATTTCTGGGAATGCCGCTTCTTGCGCGGCCAGCACCAACTCGTAAATGGCTTTCTGCTCAGGCGAGAAGGTGCCACTGACCGGGAAAGTGCGGGTGATGTCGCTGGCGTAGCAGTCGATCTCGCACGCGGCGTCGATCAGCACCAAATCGCCGTCTTTGAGCAGCGCGTCGTTCTCGCGGTAATGCAGGATGCAGGCGTTTTTACCGGCGGCAACGATGGAGCCATAGGCCGGCATCTTCGCCCCGCCCTTGCGGAATTCGTAATCCAGCTCGGCTTCCAAGCTGTATTCGTACAGCCCGGCGCGGCAGGCTTGCATGGCGCGTACATGGGCGCGGGCGGAAATTTCGGCGGCCTCCTTCATCACCTTGACCTCGGCGGCCGACTTGTACAAACGCATGTCGTGCAGCAGATGATCGAGGGCGACAAATTCATTCGGTGGCTGCGCGCCTTGGCGGGCCTTGGAACGAATCACGTTGATCCACTCCATCAGGTGCCGGTCAAACTCTTGGTGAATGCCGAGGGCGTAATAGACCCGCTCGCGACCCTCGATCAAGCCCGGCAGAATCTCGTCGATATCGGTAATCGGAAAGGCATCGTCGGCGCCGTATTGACTGACAGCGCCGTCTTGGCCAGCACGCAGACCGTCCCACAGCTCGCGCTCGGGATTGCGCTCGCGGCAGAACAGCACGTACTCGCCATGCGCGCGGCCGGGGATCAACGCCAGCACCGCTTCTTGCTCGGGAAAGCCGGTGAGGTACTGAAAATCGCTGTCTTGGCGGTAGATATGCTCAACGTCGCGATTGCGGATATACACCGGGGCAGCCGGCAAAATGGCAATGCTGTTGGGCTCCATTTGCGCCATCAGCGCCTTGCGCCGGCGGGCGAATTCGGCTTTCGGGATGCTGATCATCAACGACCTCGTACTACTCAATTAACCACTTAATTAACCGCGCCGGATTAGCGCAACCATCAGCCTTAGTGCAGTGATGGCTTCGGCACAGCCGCCAGCGGCTTGGCGCATTCAGTGAACAGCAGCAGTGGTGCAACACGCAGGTACTCCATCACCTCCATGTAGTCGCTCTCACCGTCTTCGGATTCTTCCAGCGCGTCTTGCACCTGGGCGATCCCGGCCAAGTCTTGCAACACTTCCATGGCCTCGGCCGACAAGGCGGCATCGCGCGCGGTCAAACCAAAACCGCCCAAGAAGCCCTGACACCATTGACCCAAGGCCAGCGCCCGCTCAGCCAGTGGCGCGTCATCGTTGGGCAGCAGCAAGATGATGGTGACGTCAGTGCCCGACAGCTCACCTTTGACCATCTCTTGCAGACCGATCAAGGCTTGGCGCACCTGCTCTTGCGGCTCGCTGTCGAGCAACTCGGCGGCATCCTGCAGCCAGCTGCTTTGTTCAAAGCCGGCGCCGGCGCAGCTGCGCCCGAGCAACAGGCCGTGTAACTCGGCAGGCGAAACGGGGTGACCATTGCTGGTGAGCAAGGCGGCGAAGGCGGCGTACGGCGAGTTTGCAGTGGGCATAGTGGCGGGCATCGAAGTAGGTTTCTGCGCTAGGCGTCTGGCGACGCAATGACTAGAATGAACATGGCTATCCTAGCACCGCCCGCTGCGCCAAGACCATTGATGGTGCGCAAGCGCTTGGCAAACTTGGCCTTTGGCGTGGATATTTAGCGGCTACATTTTTGCTTATTGATTGCTTAGTACAGAGCTCAAGTAGAGAACCTATGCAAGACGCCGACCTGCGCGCACTGACCACCAAGCTGGAGCTGCTGATCCAGCGCACCGAGCACCTTAAAGCGCAAAATCGCCAACTGCTGGCGAGCGCTAAAGTGTGGCGCGAGGAGCGCGGGCAATTAATTGAAAAGAACGAATTGGCCCGTAGCAAGGTCGAATCGATGATTATGCGTCTCAAGGACCTCGAGCAAAGTTCATGACCCAAGCCAAAAGCGTCACCGTGCATATCCTCGATAAAGAATATTGCATCGCCTGCCCCGCCGATGAGCGAGCCAACCTCGAAGGTGCCGCCCGCTATCTGGACGGCAAGATGCGCGAAATTCGCGCCAGCGGCAAAGTCATAGGTGCCGACCGGATTGCCGTGATGGCCGCCCTGAATATCAGCCACGACCTGCTGCATAAAAAACAGCAACTCGACCACGACGCCGAGCAAACCCGCGACTGCGTGCGCGATTTACTCGGGCGTGTCGACCAAGCGCTGGCCAGCGATGCCGAGCCGCAGCCAGGCGAATAAAAACTGCGCATACCCACGAGCAGAAGTCGGGGGTATACTGCCAACTCCTCCCTGGTGTGTGCGCCAGTTGGCGATGTCCCTGAGCCGATTCGCACAACCCCGGGGGTTGCACGTTGAGGTCGGTGTGCATGTCCGCTTGACGGAAAGCCTTAACGCCTCCTGCAACCTCCACCTTGAACTTTCGGGTTCAAGGGCCAAGCCGGCAGCGGCACTCCGGGGAGTCATTTTCTTACTGCGCGTGGTGCGTCGCCACCGCCGCACAGCACCCGCCCTGCGCTGCGCAGGCTCTGCAATAAGTGCTAATCCCGTCAGTTATCCAACATGAAGCAAACCAACCTACCCAGCCGTGCGCAACTCCGCCGCCAATTACGCGCCGCCCGCCGCGCCCTCAGCCGCAGCCAGCAACAACGCGCCGCCCGCGACCTGTATCGACAACTGGCCCAGCATCCAATGTTCCGCCGCGCCCGGCACATCGCCCTGTATTTACCCAGCGATGGCGAGATTGATCCGCGCCCGCTGCTGCGCGCCGCCCAACAACGCGGCAAAGCCACCTATCTACCAGTGCTCAGCGCTTGGCCAAAAACCAAGATGGTGTTTCAGCGGATGCGCGCCGGCGAAACGCTACGGTTTAATCGCTTTAAAATTGCCGAGCCGCGGGCCAATCGCCACCAACAGCGCAAGGTCTGGGCGCTGGATTTAATTTTGCTGCCGCTGGTTGGCTTCGATGCTGAGGGTGGTCGCCTAGGCATGGGCGGCGGCTTTTATGACCGTAGTTTGGCCTATCGCGCATTACGCACGCAGCCACAAAAACCGCAGCTAGTTGGCGTGGCACACGAATGTCAAAAGGTCGAGAAACTGGCCATGGCCAGTTGGGACGTAGCGCTAGCGGCTACGGTGACGGATCGGGCTTGGTATTAACGCCCTAGAACTTGCTGCGGCTACGACTAAGCGATTTAACTGTAATTTAAACCGCTCGCTGGCCGTGAATCACTTAGACAGTAAATGGCTTAGCGCTGGGCATCCACTGGCACCGTTAGGCTGCTCGGCGCTTCAGTTTGGTGCGCCCAGTAGCTCTGTGCGTAGGCACTGGTGACCACGCCCAAGCCGAAAACGGCGACTAAAATCCACAAAATATCTGGCTTACGTTTCATCAATATCCCCGTGTTTGACAGCTTCGCGCAGTTATCCGCGTCGATTATTGTTATAAGCCGTCCAATGGCATTGATTTGATCGGCGTTATTGTCCAATAACAGGCACGTACGTGCAATTTTTTTGCCAAGCGCCAAGTGTCGATAAGCCCACACATTTCACCTGCAGCTTGGTCAACAGCCCGGCAAAAGAGTTCACCCATGGCCTATTGGTTAATGAAATCGGAACCCGAAGAACTGTCGATCCAGGACCTAAAACGCCTGACGAGCGCCCGCTGGGATGGCGTGCGCAATTATCAGGCGCGCAATTTCTTGCGCCAGATGCAGGTTGGCGATGGGTTTTTCTTCTATCACTCCAGCTGCCCGCAACCGGGTATCGCCGGGATAGGTCTGATCAGCGCCAGCGCCTTTAGCGACCCCACGGCGCTCGACCCACACAGCGCCTATTTCGATGGCAAAGCCAGCGCCGAGAAAAACCCCTGGAGCGCAGTAACGGTTGAGTATCGCGAGGCCTTCACGCGCGTGCTGGGCTTAGCTCAATTGCGCCAGCAGAGCGCCCTCAGCGCCATGCCATTGCTGCAAAAAGGCAGTCGTTTATCGGTTATGCCGGTCACCGATGAGCAATGGCAAGCGGTGCTGGCGTTACGTTAAACGCCCAAGCACGCCGCTGATTGACGGGTATCAACACCGGCATGGCGCTTAAACCGCAGAATCAATAGCCTCAGTGCTAGGAGTTGTACGCATGAAAACCCACGGCCCAGCCCGTTTATTGGCTATCCCTCTGGTGGTGGTATTGCTGGCGGTGGCCGGCTTTGGTTATTGGCAATCTTATAAAGCGCGACTGCCGGTTGGCCTGAGTATGGCTAACGGCCGACTGGAAGCCACCGAGGTGCAAATCGCCAGTAAAACGCCCGGACGGTTGGCCGAGGTGCTGGTTAATGAGGGCGACCGGGTCAGCAAAAACCAACTGCTGGCGCGCCTCGACACCCGCACCTTGCAAGCCCAACGGCATCAAGCCGAGGCCGAGGTGCTGCGCGCCACCGAGACTCTGGCCGCCGCCGAAGCCACGGTGCAATTTCGCTTGAGCGAACAACGCCTCGCCAGCCTAGAACTCAAGCGCACCACTGAGCTGTTCCAGCGCAACTACGCCAGCCGGCAATTGCTTGAGCAACAGCAGTCGCGCCTAGAAACCAGCAACGCCGCCGTGCATGCGGCGCAGTCGCAAGTCGGCGCGCTGCGTGCAGCGATTGGCGCGGCCGAGGCGCAGGTGGCGCAACTCACCAGTGAAATCGACGACAGCAGCCTGCTGGCACCTATCGACGGGATCATCCAACTGCGCTTAGCCGAACCCGGCGAAGTGCTCGGTGCCGGTGGACGAGTGCTGTTGATGATCGACGCCAACGAGCTGTACATGAACCTCTACTTGCCCGCCGCACTGGCCGGCAGCCTGACCCTTGGCGACGAAGCGCGGGTGCTCTTGGATGCTCTGCCCGAGCACGCCCTGCCGGCGAAAATCAGCTTTGTGGCGGCCAAGGCGCAGTTCACCCCCAAGGAGGTGGAAACCCGCGACGAGCGCCAGAAACTGGTGTTCCGGGTTAAGTTGCGCCTGTCTGATCCGGCCGCCACAGCGCAAGCCAAACCCGGCATGCCCGGGGTCGGCTATGTGCGCAGCAACGCCGTAGCGTGGCCGGCCAACCTGCAATGAGCGCACTGGCACTTACGGCCCGCGACCTGAGCCATAGCTATGGCCAACAACAGGCGCTCAGTGCGATCAGCTTCGAGCTGCCGGTCGGTGCCCGTTGTGGTCTGATAGGCCCAGACGGCGCGGGCAAATCCAGCCTACTGGGGCTGATCGCCGGGGTGAAAATCCTCCAAAGCGGTGAACTGCAGGTGCTAGGCGGGGCCATCAGCAATCGCCAACACCGCGCCAGCCTTTACCCGCGCATTGCCTTTATGCCGCAAGGGCTGGGGCAAAACCTCTACCCCGAATTGTCGATTGCCGAGAACATCCAGTTCTTCGCCACCTTGTTTGGCCTGAGCAAAAGCCAATGCCGCGCGCGGATGGCCGAGCTACTGGCCGCCACCGACCTTACCGCCTTCGCCGAACGCCCGGCCGGCAAGTTGTCCGGCGGGATGAAACAAAAGCTTGGGCTGTGTTGCGCGCTGATCCACGACCCCGATTTATTGATTCTCGATGAGCCCACCACCGGCGTCGATCCACTCTCACGCCGGCACTTTTGGCAGCTGATTGAGCAGGTGCGCCAGCAACGGC
Source organism: Pseudomonas sp. (assembly GCA_044354115.1). Taxonomy (GTDB): domain Bacteria; phylum Pseudomonadota; class Gammaproteobacteria; order Pseudomonadales; family Pseudomonadaceae; genus Aquipseudomonas. Next base: position 18,892 of record JBILAR010000027.1, read on the forward strand.
CGCAACTGACCCTACTGGTCGCGACCGCCTATATGGAAGAAGCCGCGCAGTTTGAGCATTGCCTGATGCTCGACCGTGGCCGGTTACTGGCCCAAGGCCTGACCACTGAGCTGGCCGCCGCCACCCCGAGTGGCAAGCTGGATGCGGCTTTCACTCACTTTCAAGGTAATCATGCCGCCGCCCAGCAACCCCTGGTGATTGCTCCGCTGGCCGCCGCGCAGGCGGAAATCGCCATCGAGGCCGAGGCGTTAAGCCTGCGTTTTGGCGACTTTACCGCCGTCGACAACGTCAGCTTCGCCATTCGCCGTGGCGAGATTTTTGGTTTTCTCGGCTCCAACGGTTGCGGCAAAACCACCACCATGAAGGTGCTCACCGGGCTGCTGGCGGCCAGCGAAGGCAGCGCCAAACTGTTTGGTAAAACGGTAGACGCCAACGACCTAGCCACGCGCAAGCGGGTCGGTTTTATGTCGCAAAGCTTCTCCCTGTATGGCGAGCTGAGCGTGCGCCAGAACCTCGAACTGCATGCGCGCTTGTTCGACCTGCCAGCCGCAGAGGGCGTAGCGCGCAGCCAAGCCCTGATCCAGCGCTTTGGCCTCAGCGAGGTGGCCGAGCAGCTGTCCGGCGCGCTGCCGCTGGGGGTACGGCAACGTTTGTCGCTGGCGGTGGCGGTGTTGCATCAGCCGGAAGTACTGATTCTCGACGAGCCTACCTCGGGGGTCGATCCGGCGGCGCGTGATGACTTTTGGCGACTGCTGATCGAGCTGTCACGCGAGCAAGGCGTGACCATCTTTCTGTCCACCCACTTTATGAACGAAGCCGAGCGCTGCGATCGCATCTCGCTGATGCATGCCGGCAAGGTGCTGGCCTGCGACACGCCCAGCGCCCTGCAACAACAGTATGCCGGTGAAAATCTGGAGGCGGCGTTCGTCAGCTGCCTACTGCAGGCGCAGGGCCAGCCCGAACAGCCCGCAGCCGCCAGCGCCACATCAGCACCCACATCCACACCTAACAGCACCTCCAACAGCGCACCCAGCCCCGCCGTCAGCGCGCTGCGAGCGCCGCGCCAAGGTTTTAGCCTGCGCCGCTTGAGGGCAGTGGCGGTGCGCGAAGGCAAGGAACTGCGCCGCGATCCGGTGCGCTTGGCCTTCGCCCTGCTCGGCTCGGTGTTTATGATGGTGATCTTCGGCTACGGCATCTCGCTGGACGTGGAGCACCTGCGCTTCGCCGCCTTCGACCAAGACAACTCGGCGCAGAGCCGCAGCTATCTGGAGGCCTTTCGCGGCTCACGCTACTTCGAGGAGCAAGCCACCGTCAGCTCACCGCAAGAGCTGCACCGTCGCCTGCAACGCGCCGACGTGAAAATCGTGCTGGAAATACCACCCGGCTTTGGCCGTGACCTGTATGCCGGTCGCCAGCCGCAAGTGGCGGTGTGGCTGGATGGCAGCATGCCGTTTCGCGCCGAGACCAGCCGCAATTACATCGAAGCGGTGCATCTGGCCAACCTGCACAACTTCGCCGCCAGCAGCAGTCTGGCCCAGGTGCCGGCTGCCAGCGCCGGTTTGGAAACCCGCTTTCGCTACAACCAAGATGTCATCAGCGTAAACGCCATAGGCCCCGGCGTGATGGCGCTGATTCTGGTGTTTATCCCGGCCATGCTCACGGCGCTGGGGGTGGTGCGCGAGAAAGAGCTGGGCTCAATCAGTAATTTTTACGCCACCCCGCTCAGCCGCTTGGAGTTTTTGTTCGGCAAACAGCTGCCGTATATCGCCGTCAGCTTGCTCAACTTGGCCTTGCTGGTGGCGGTCAACCGCTGGCTGTTCGGCGTGCCATTGAAGGGCAGCGTGCTCACTCTGGCCTTCGGTGGCCTGCTGTATGTGCTGGCCACCACCAGCCTCGGCTTGCTGATTTCGGCCTTCACCAAAACCCAGATTGCGGCGATTCTCGGCACCATGATTCTCACCAGCTTGCCGACCATTCAGTTCTCCGGGCTGATAGTGCCGCGCTCGTCGCTCGCGGGCGGTGCGGCGCTGATGGGCAACCTGTTTCCGGCCGGCTACTTTCTCGACATCGCCGTCGGCACCTTCACCAAGGCTCTGGACCTACGGCAACTCTGGCCGCAATGCTTGGCCTTGTTCGGCTTCTTCACGGTATTCACCGCGCTAAGCGTGGCCTTGCTGAAAAAGCAGGAGGCTTAACATGCCGCGTCTCGCCCATATTTACCGCCTTGGCCTAAAAGAACTGACCAGCCTGCGTCACGACAAAGTGTTGCTGCTGTTTCTGCTGTACGCCTTCAGCGTGGCCATTTATATGCCCGCCAAAGGTTCGATCATGGGTGTACACAACGCCAGCGTAGCGATCGTCGACGAGGACCGCAGCGCGCTGTCGCGCAAACTGGCCGAAGCCTTGCTGCCACCCGAGTTTCAAGCGCCGGTGCCACTGGCCTATAACCAAATGGACAACGCGCTGGACCGCGCCCAGTTCACCTTCGTGCTCAATGTGCCGCCGAACTTTCAGAGCGACCTGCTGGCCGGCCGCCAGCCGCAGGTGCAATTAAACGTCGACGCCACCGCCATGAGTCAGGCGTTTATGGGGGCCGGCTATCTAGCGCGAATTTTTCAGCGTGAACTCAGCGACTACAGCGGGCAAACGCCGAAAAGCCCAATCGGCATGACCACCCGCGCGCTGTTCAACCCCAATTTAGAGGGTGGCTGGTTTCTCGCAGTGATCCAAATCGTCAATAACATCACCATTTTGGCCATCATCCTCACCGGCACCGCGCTGCTGCGTGAGCGCGAGCACGGCACTCTCGACCACCTGTTGGTGCTGCCACTGACGGCGCTGGAGATCATGCTGGCCAAGGTCTGGAGCAACGCCTTAGTAGTGGTGCTGTGCACTTGGGTGTCGCTGGAGTTGGTGGTGAAATGGCTGATTGGCGTGCCCATCAGCGGCCCGCAACCGCTGTTTTTGGCGGTCACCGCGCTGTACCTGTTTGCCAGCACCGCGCTGGGGATATTCCTCGCCACGCTGGCACGCTCGATCCCGCAATTTGGCCTGCTGAGCATCCCGGTGATTATCCCGATGCTGCTGCTCTCGGGCGGCACCACCCCGCTGGACAGCATGCCGACTTGGCTGCAGTGGGTAATGCAGATCTCGCCCTCGACCCACTTTGTCAGTCTGGCGCAGGCGATCTTGTTCCGCGATGCCGGCCTGAGCCTGATCTGGCCCGAGTTGTTGGCGCTGACAAGCATCGGATTAGTGTTTTTTGCCGTAGCGCTGGCGCGCTTTCGCAAGAGTTTGGCGGCTTGATCGGGCTTACTTCGTGAGCGGCAGCTTGGCTTTGGTAGGGTGGATTCAGGAGCGCAGCGAACAATCCACCACGGGCCAACCACTTAACCTCGGCGAACATGACACCGCTGGTGGGTTACGCCGCTGCGCGGCTAACCCACCCTACAAAAGCTTCGTTCCGCCAACGCCGCATGGCCGAGCGCAGTAGCTTTCTTACTGCAGGATCAGATTGTTGAACAACAGGTCTTCCACATAGGGCTTACCTTCTTCCTGCTCCAACACCTGCTTAACCTGCTTAAGCGCCTCTTGCCGCAGTTTTTCTTTGGCGTCCTGAGTGCCGAGGCTCTCATCGGTCTGCTGGGAGAACAGTTGCACCAGCTGATTGCGAATCAGTGGCTCGTGGTATTTGACCTTCTCCTCCGCCTCGCTGCCGGTGACTTTCAGCGAGATGTCGGCCTTGTAAAACTTCATCTTCATGCCCGAGCTGTAGTTACCCACCAGCGCTGGGACTATGCCGACATAGATGATTTTCGGCGCGGCGTTTTCGCCCTCCTTCTCTTCCTTTTTTTCTTGAGCCAAGGCCGAAAACGGCAGAGATATGGCCAGCAGCAACACGATCAAGGCTTTCACAGAAGTCATTCCTAGTAAGGGGGCATGGCCTAGCATAGCCATTGCCGCGCCATCCCCCAAGCCCAATGCTTATACCGCAGCATCAGAGCCGGCCATGCTCGTTGACCCGAGGCCGCCGGCTGCGGCACTGTCTGGGCATAACTAACCGAGGATTACTGTCGATGAAAGCCGTGCTTTGCAAAGCCTTTGGCCCCGCCGAAACATTGGTGCTGGAAGAAATCGCCAGCCCTGAGCCGAAAAAGACTGAGGTACTGATTGATGTGTACGCGGCCGGGGTGAATTTCCCCGACACCCTGATCATCGAAGGCAAGTACCAGTTCAAGCCGCCCTTCCCGTTCTCGCCGGGCGGCGAAGCTGCCGGCGTGGTTAGCGCCGTCGGCGAGAAAGTCAGCCACTTAAAAGTCGGCGATCGGGTCATGGCGCTGACCGGCTGGGGCAGCTTTGCCGAACAGGTGGCGGTGCCGGCCTATAACGTCATGCCGATTCCGCCAGCCATGGACTTCAACAGCGCCGCCGCCTTCGGCATGACCTACGGCACCTCGATGCATGCCCTCAAGCAGCGGGCCAACTTACAACCGGGCGAAACCCTGCTGGTGCTGGGTGCCTCCGGCGGCGTTGGCCTAGCCGCCGTGGAAATTGGTAAGGCCTTGGGTGCACGAGTAATCGCCGCCGCCAGCAGCGCCGAGAAACTCGCGGTAGCTAAAGCTGCCGGTGCCGATGAGCTGATCGACTACAGCGCGAGCAATCTTAAAGAAGAAATCAAACGCCTGACTAACGGCCAAGGCGCCGATGTAATTTACGACCCGGTCGGCGGCGATTTATTCGATCAAGCCATTCGCTCCATCGCCTGGAACGGCCGCTTACTGGTGGTCGGTTTTGCCAGCGGACGCATCCCGGAATTGCCGGTCAACCTCTGCCTGCTCAAGGGTGCGGCGGTGCTCGGGGTGTTCTGGGGCGCCTTCGCGCAACGCCAACCGCAAGACAACGCGGCCAACTTTGCCCAGTTATTTGCCTGGTATGCCGAAGGTAAAATAAAGCCGCTGGTCTCACAGGTTTTTACACTGGCGCAAGCGGCGGAGGCGATCAACACCCTTGGCCAACGCCGCGCCGTGGGTAAAGTGGTGGTGCAGGTTAGGTAAGCACCGAGCTGGGTGCTGGTGGTGAGTCTGCGAACCACCAGCACTTGGCGACAACCCGCTTACCGCTTGAATCTCGCCGTATCCGTTACTGGGTTACACCGCGATACGGCTAACCCAGCCTTCAAGCGAAGCCAGCACTAACGAGTACATCGCCTAAATCAAACCCATCAGAGATAGCGTTTAAGCACCTCGGCAACAAAGCCGTCGGCACGCATCTGCTCAAGGGCCGCTTGCAGCTTCTGCACCACTGCATCCGGGGTTTGCTTGTTCAGCGCCAGATAGAGTTGCGCGGTATTAAAGCGCAGCACGCTCTTCAGGCCGCTCACGCCCTCTTGTCGAGCCAAATAGAAACCGGCCGGGTCACCCGTGGCCCACAGATCAATATCGCCACGCTGGAGCTTCTTGGCGTTTTCTTGATCGCGCAATACGGTCAGCGGCTGCAAGCCTTGTTGAGTCAAATGTTCGGCAATCGCATCGCCTTGGTAGGCACCGACCCGGTACTGTTTGGCGTCTTCTAGGCTGTTGATGCTGATTGGGCTGTCAGCCTTGGCCAGCAGCACCCAATCATCCGGGCCGAGCGGGCCAACCCATTTGAAATCGTTCTCCCGCTCAGGCAGACGCGCGGTGCTGAACACGCCGTAGCCTGGGGTTTCCAGCGCCTGGGTATAAATCCGTTGCCAAGGAAAGCGCAGGGTTAGCTGATATTTAACCCCGGCACGCTTAAACATCTCACGCACTAGATCGGCGGAAATACCGCTGATATTTTCATCCTTGGCATAGTTTTTACCTTCCGCAGCCATGTTGTTCGGCGGGAAGTTCTCCGTGAGCAGGATGAGCTCTGGGCTTTCGTGTACATCGGCGTGCGCAACAGCAGTGCACAACACTCCCGCAGTGAGTAGAGCCAACATCAGACGTTGCAACATAAGAACGCTCCAGCAAGTAAACCCATTACGCTAAAAACTCTAGCGCACCACGATCCCACGACTAGCCATATAAGCCTTGGCCTCAGGCACCGTGTATTCACCAAAATGGAAAATACTCGCGGCCAGCACTGCCGAGGCCTTGCCCTCGATGATGCCGGCGGCCAAGTGCTCAAGGTTACCGACCCCGCCAGAGGCGATCACCGGAATCCCCAGCGCTTCGCTGATGGCGCGGGTCACGCCGAGGTCGTAACCGCTTTTAACGCCGTCCTGATCCATGCTGGTGAGCAGAATCTCACCGGCACCCAGTTCTTCCATCTTCTTGGCCCAGAGCACCGCATCCAACCCGGTGGGTTTGCGCCCGCCGTGGGTGAAGATTTCCCAGCGCGGCGTTTCACCGGGTTTGGAGACCTTCTTGGCGTCGATGGCCACCACGATGCACTGTGAGCCAAAACGCGAAGCGGCTTCGCCGACAAACTCGGGGTTAAACACCGCCGCGGTGTTGATCGAAACTTTGTCCGCGCCGGCATTTAGCAGGTTGCGAATGTCTTGCACGCAGCGCACGCCGCCACCCACGGTCAGCGGGATAAACACCTGACTGGCCATCCGCTCGACCGTGTGCAAAGTGGTGTCACGGCCGTCGACGCTGGCGGTGATGTCGAGAAAGGTAATCTCGTCGGCACCCTGCTCGTCGTACAGCCGGGCGATTTCTACCGGGTCACCGGCGTCACGAATGTTCTCGAACTTGACGCCCTTAACCACCCGACCGTTGTCGACGTCGAGGCAAGGGATGATGCGTTTAGCTAAAGCCATACGGTGCTCCGTAGGGTGGGTGCAACCCACCGATATAGATTACGTCGGTTGCGGCGGGTTTCACCCGCCCTACATTAGCCGCCGTAGCTGTCGCAGAACGCCTGCGCTTCGGCCACATCGAGGGTGCCTTCGTAAATCGCCCGGCCGGTGATGGCGCCGATAATGCCCGGCGCCTTGGCCGCCAGCAGGGCGCGAATATCACCAAGGTTATGAATGCCGCCCGAGGCGATTACCGGAATTTTGGTGGTGGCGGCCAGCGCGGCGGTGAAGCTGACATTGCAGCCCTGCATCATGCCGTCTTTGGCGATGTCGGTATAAACGATGGCCGACACGCCGTCCGCTTCGAAGCGTTTAGCCAGATCGATCACCTGCACCGTGCTGATCTCAGCCCAGCCGTCGGTGGCGACGAAGCCGTCTTTGGCATCCAGACCAACAATCACCTTGCCCGGAAACGCCTTGCAGGCATCGGTCACAAACTGTGGATCTTTGACGGCCTTGGTGCCGATGATCACGTAGCTGACGCCGGCTTTAACGTAAGCCTCGATGGTCTCCAGCGAGCGAATGCCGCCGCCGATCTGGATCGGCAAATGCGGGTAACGCTTGGCAATCGCGGTGACCACTTCGCCATTGACTGGCTGGCCTTCGAAGGCGCCGTTCAAGTCGACCAAATGCAGACGACGGCAACCGCCCTCGACCCATTTGGCGGCCATGCTGACTGGGTCATCGGAAAACACCGTGGAGTCGTCCATACGGCCCTGACGCAGACGCACACAAGCGCCGTCCTTGAGATCGATAGCGGGGATAATCAGCATCGGCAAACCTACTTAAGTCGCAAAAAAGTTAAATATCGGGTGGTCAACAGCTCAGCCTTTCTCGAGCGCCCAGAGGTCGGACTCAATACTCTCGAAGCGCTCTTTAAGCACGCCCTGCACATCCAGCACCGCTTGGTTGTAGATCAGCGGGCCACATTCCTTAATAAAGAAATCCAGCAACTCCTCGGCCTCAAAGCCGCCCATCTCCAGCTCGAAGCGCTCGGCCATCAAGCCTTTAATCGCCTGACCGAGCACGCCGCGCTGCTGGGCGCTGAACTGGAAAACCGGCTCGACTGGCTTCTTGACCCGGCTCATTACCAGCGACCATCCCAGGCGGCAAAGTTCTGCAGCAACTGCAGGCCGTGGCTGTGGCTTTTTTCCGGATGAAACTGCACAGCAAAGCGCGAGCCTTCGGCCAAGGCGGCGGCAAAATCTTTACCGTAATGCCCGCGCCCAACCACCTGCGCCGGCTTGCCGGCTTCGATGTAATAGCTGTGCACAAAGTAGAAGCGCGCCATGTCGGGGATGTTGTGCCAGAGCGGATGCTGGATCGTCTGCGCCACTTCATTCCAGCCCATGTGCGGGACTTTCAGTGGCTCGCCATCCTCGACCATGCCCTTGCCGAAGAAACGCACTTGCCCTGGGAACAGGCCGATGCAATCGACCCCATCGTTCTCTTCGCTGCGCTCCATCAGTGCCTGCATACCCACGCAGATGCCGAGGAACGGCCGGTCGACGCTGACTTCACGCACCAGCTGATCGAAGCCCAATCGTTTGATTTCAGCCATGCAATCGCGAATCGCGCCGACGCCGGGAAACACCACCCGGTCGGCCTCGCGAATCACCTTGGCGTCGCTGGTCACCAGCACTTTGCCGGCGCCGACGTGCTCCAGCGCCTTAGCCACCGAGTGCAAATTGCCCATGCCGTAGTCGATGACGGCCACTGTTTGCATTTACAAAACGCCCTTGGTCGACGGCATTTGCCCGGCCATCCGCGGGTCCAGCTCGCAGGCCATGCGCAGCGCGCGGCCAAAAGCTTTGAACACGGTTTCGATCTGGTGGTGGGTGTTGGTGCCACGCAGATTGTCGATGTGCAGAGAAACCAAGGCGTGATTGACGAAGCCTTGGAAGAACTCTTGGAACAAATCGACATCGAAGCCGCCGACTACCGCGCGGGTAAAGGGCACATGCATCTGCAGACCCGGACGCCCGGAGAAGTCGATGACCACCCGCGACAGCGCTTCGTCCAACGGCACATAAGAATGACCGTAACGGGTCATGCCTTTCTTATCGCCGATGGCCTTAGCGAAGGCCTGACCGAGGGTAATGCCGACGTCTTCGACGGTGTGGTGATCGTCGATTTCGAGGTCGCCTTTACACTCGATATCCAGGTCGAACAGCCCGTGACGGGCGATCTGGTCGAGCATGTGCTCAAGGAAAGGCACACCAATGGCAAAGCGCGCCTTGCCGCTGCCATCCAAATTGATCGAGACCTTAACTTGGGTCTCCAGCGTGTTGCGCTCGACGCATGCGGTACGTTCGGCCATCACCAGCTCCAGAATTAGCTTGCGCAAAAGGCGGCCATTATAGGCGGGCCAAGCCTTTGCCGGCTACCAGCGCCGGTCATCCGGTAGGCTGCTTTAGCTGCGCAACGGGGTAACCCAGCATTGCTGCCGACGGGTCGCACAATCCACACACAGCCCACACACGGCGTCGAGTTACGCTGCGCTCACCCAACCTACACGCCTAACAGCAACACTCGCGCAGCCACAACGGGGAACCACCCGCCCACTTGGCCATCCAAAATGCACGCCTGCCCGCCCGCCAGCGCTGGTTAAGGGCACGGTATACTCGCGCCATCACGCTTATTTTTTGTAATTGCTCTCACTAAAGGACTGGTCCATGAAAGCGCTCGGCAAACTCGCGGGTCTGATTGTTCTCGGCTTACTGCTGACCCTAGTAGCACTGGGCTTTGCCCTGACCCAGTTGTTTGACCCCAACGACTACAAAGACCAAATCCGCCAAATTGCCCGCGACAAGGCCAATCTTGAGCTGACCATTAACGGCGATATCGGCTGGAGTCTGTTCCCCTGGCTAGGTCTGGAACTCACCGACACCAGTCTGGCCAGCGCTGCCAGCCCTACCCAGCCGTTTGCCGACCTGCGCCTGCTGGGCCTGTCGGTGCGCGTGTTGCCGCTGCTGCGCCGCGAAGTACAGATGAGCGATATCCGTATCGACGGCCTCAATCTGAGCCTTGAGCGTGACGCCCAAGGCCACGGCAACTGGCAAGATATTGGCCATCCGGCCAAGCCTATAGCGAGCACTGCAAGCACCACCACACCCGCCGATAGCGCCGCCGTTACGCCGCCCGCTGCCAACAAACAACCACTGCGTCTGGACATCGACAGCCTCAGCCTGACCAACTCGCGCATTGCCTATCACGATGCAAAAAGCGGCCAGCAATACAGCGCCGAGAACATCCAGCTGAGCAGCGGCGCGATTCGCGAGGGCGCCAGCATCCCCGTGCAATTGACCGCTCTGCTGTCCAGCAACCAACCGGCACTACACGCGCGCACCGAACTGCAAGGCCAACTGCGTTTCGACCGCGCCCTGAAGCGCTATCAGTTTGAAGACCTGAAACTGTCTGGCGAACTGACCGGCGAGCCGCTGCAAGGCAAGAGCCTGACCTTCGCCACCCAAGGCCAGTTACTGCTCGACCAAGTGGCACAGGTGGCGGAATGGAGCGGCATCAAGCTGTCGCTAAACCAGATGCGCGGCCTTGGCGAACTGAAAATCCGCAACCTCGATAGCCAGCCCGAGCTAGAAGGCGGTTTGTCGATTGCCACACTCAACCTGCGCGAGTTTCTGCCGAGCATTGGTCAGCCCTTACCGGCCATGAGCGACGCCACCGCCCTGAGCAAATTCGAGCTTGTCAGCCGCCTGCAAGGCACCGCCAACAGCCTGAGCCTGAATGAGCTAAAACTGCAGCTGGATGACAGCAGTTTCACCGGCAGCCTCGCCATCAGCGACTTCGCCAAGCAGGCCCTGCGCCTGCAACTCAAAGGCGACCGCCTCAACCTCGACCGCTATTTAGCCGCCACCAACAACGAAGGCGCCAGCGCCCGCCAAGCCGAAGTCAAAAACGTGCTGGCCGCCGCCGGGCAAGCCGGCACCACCGACCTGCCGCGCGCACCTACCGAGCAAGCCTGGAGCGAAGCCAAGTTGCTGCCGATTGAGCGCCTGCGCAGCCTCGACATGCAGCTTGGCCTCAGCCTTGGCCAACTGACAGTGCAACAGCTGCCAATCGACAACCTCAACCTCAGCGCCAGCGGTAAAAACGGCGTATTCAAGCTCAACGAGCTGCGCGGCCAGCTGTATGGCGGTAATTTCAACGGCAGCGCCAGCCTCGACGTACAGCCAGCCAACCCACTACTCGGCATGCAGGTGAAACTCAGCCGCATCGCCGCCGAGCAACTGCTCAAAGGCCTCGGGCAAAAGCCCAGCCTCAGCGGCGCACTCGACCTCAACGCCGACCTGCGCAGCAGCGGCAATAGCCAAAAAGCCTGGGTCGACAACCTCAACGGCGACGCCAGTTTTGCCATCAGCGACGGCGTGTTGTTTGACGCCAACCTCGAACAGCAACTCTGCCAAGGCATCGCCACCCTCAACCAGAAAACCCTCAGCGGCGCCACGCATGGCCAAGACACGCCCTTTGCCTCGCTCGGCGGCAGCCTCGGTATCACTAACGGCGTGGCCAGCAACCCGGACCTAAAAGTGCGCATCCAAGGCCTAAGCGTCAACGGTAATGGCAGCCTCGACCTGCGCGTACTGGCCATGGATTACCGCATCGGCATCATCATCGAAGGCGACAAGAGCGCCATGCCCGACCCCGCCTGCCAGATCAACAAACACTACATCGGCCTCGAATGGCCACTGCTCTGCCGGGGCCCGCTGGAGCTGGGCGCCAAAGCCTGCCGCGTAGACAAAGACGGCTTGGGCAAAATTGCCGGCAAACTGGCCACCGACAAACTCGGCGATAAAATCGAAGAAAAACTCGGCGACAAAGTCAGCCCCGAACTAAAAGACGCGCTCAAAGGTTTGTTCAACCGATGATTCCTGAGCAATGCAGTCGCGACTCGACGCTAGACGCTCGGATAGACGGCCACCAGGAGCTTGTTCAACCGATGAGCCCTGAGCAATTCGGCGCGGCCGTACTCAACTGGTACGACCAGCACGGCCGCAAAGACCTGCCCTGGCAACAGGGCATCAACCCATACCGGGTGTGGGTCTCGGAAATCATGCTGCAGCAGACCCAAGTCAGCACCGTGCTCAGTTACTTCGAGCGCTTTATGGCCGCCTTGCCGAACCTGCAGGCACTGGCCGCCGCGCCCAGCGATGAAGTGCTGCACCTGTGGACCGGGCTGGGCTACTACACCCGCGCGCGCAACCTGCAAAAAACCGCGCAAATCGTAGTGGCCGAACACGCCGGACAATTCCCCGCATCGGTCGAACAACTGATCGAACTGCCCGGCATCGGCCGCTCCACCGCCGGCGCCATCGCCAGCCTGAGCATGGGCCTGCGCGCACCGATTCTGGACGGCAACGTCAAACGGGTGCTGGCCCGCTATGCGGCTCAAGAGGGTTATCCGGGCGAGCCGAAAGTTGCCGCGCAGCTCTGGGCGCTGGCCGAACAACTGACCCCAAGTGCGCGGGTGGATAACTACACCCAAGCGATGATGGATCTGGGCGCCACCCTCTGCACCCGCAGCAAACCCAGCTGCCTGCTGTGCCCGCTGCAAAGCGGTTGCCAAGCGCAGATGCTCGGCCTGCAAACGCGCTACCCAATCCCCAAGCCGCGCAAAGAATTGCCGCAAAAGCACTGTTTAATGCCGCTATTAACCAACCGTGACGGCGAGATTTTGCTTTATCGCCGCCCACCCAGCGGCCTCTGGGGCGGCCTCTGGAGCCTGCCCGAACTGCACAGCAGCGAGCAGCTCGGCGCCTTCGCTCAACAACACGGCCTGACCCTGCGCCAACAGCACGCCATGGCGCCGCTTAAACACACATTCAGCCACTTCCAACTGACCATCGAGCCACAACTGGTGCGCGTCGAACACGCGGTAAGCGCCGTGGCCGAGGGCGACTGGCTCTGGTATAACCTCGCCAACCCACCGCGCCTCGGCCTAGCCGCGCCGGTCAAAAAACTACTGAAACGCGCCGCCGAGCACCTCTCGGCAGGCCAACTGAACACCGGAGAACTGCCATGAGCCGCACCGTTAACTGCCGCAAACACAAACAAGAGCTACCAGGCCTTGAGCGCCCACCCTATCCCGGTGCCAAAGGCGAAGACATCTTCCAAAATGTCTCCAAGCAAGCCTGGGACGAATGGCAAAAGCACCAAACCATGCTGATCAACGAACGCCGCCTAAACATGATGAATGCCGAAGACCGCAAATTCCTGCAAACCGAGATGGACAAGTACCTGTCCGGCGAAGAGTACGCCCAAGCCGACGGCTACGTGCCCCCCAGCGCCTAAGGCAAAAAATGCGTAAGCGGCGGTAATCGCTAAGTATTTTTCAATAAACGTTTGACAGCTACCCGTAAAAACAGTCTAATGCGCCCCGTTGCCCGGATAGCTCAGTCGGTAGAGCAGGGGATTGAAAATCCCCGTGTCGGCGGTTCGATTCCGTCTCCGGGCACCACAAATACCGAGAAACCCCAAGCGAAGTTAAATTCCTTGGGGTTTTTTTTTGCCTGCGATTTATGCCGTCTGGAGCATTTCTGGACCACCCCTCTTTCCCCTCCGGCAGCCTCCTGAAAGCCAACTTGCCTCGCCCCGACCCACTGGAACCTTTACCCTGCGAAAGTCATGCGGTATGCGTGGCGTATACCACTACGAAATTGCATGCATCTCATTTGCTGGCTCGCCTACACCACAATGAGCAGCTAGCTGTGGCAAGCCAGAAACAGGCAGCTAATGGTCAAAAATGGACGGGGGCGCAATAAATAAACCTGTCCCCTTTAGCTCACGGACTGCGGTACCGTTCACAGCGACCACAAGTAACGACAACGCTGGAGCTTGGCGTTAGTCTTCCGATTCAATTAGGACTAAGCGCATGCAGGAGGCAACATGGGATTCGTCTTTGGGCTGATTTTAGGTATTTGTATTGGCGTAGTGGCGTGGTCTAGCCACATGGCGACGCTGGCTAAAAAGCAACAACCAAAAACAATGCCAAAGGCAGAGATGCCAGGCATCACCATTTCCTACGAGATATCTCGGGAAGACTTAGAGGGCTCAATGGATGAGCGCAATGCTACCGATAGCTGGGAAGGCTCATTCTGGGAGGTGCCATCACCTATCCCTGTTCATGCAGAGTTTCGGATTGAGTACCAAGACGGTAGCGGCGAGGTTTCCACGCGATCAATTGAAGTCCGCAAGTTTGGCGAGATGCCTTATGGCGCATTGATCATTGCTTACTGTCGACTAAGAGATGCGACTCGGACATTCAGGTCTGACAGGATCAAGAGCTGTGTAGATGAGCAAACAGGTGAAGCAATCTCCGACGTGACTGCCTTCTTAAAGGCTAAGTATGAAAGCTCGCCAGAATTCTCTACAGATAAGCTTTACGAAGATGAGTACGACGCCCTGCGAGTCCTGCTTTACATGGGCAAAGCAGATGGCCAGCTAAGAGCTGCTGAAAAGACGGTTATTGCTGAGGCATGCAGGTCGATGGCTAGCGATACAAGCATCACAGATAAACTGGTTGGCGACATGCTGACCGAGATGGAGACCCCTACGCTTCATGCCTTTAAGCTTGCAATAGGTCGCCTAGCCAAACGGCCGGCAGAAACCAAAGCAACAGTCCTAGAGACGGCAATCAAAATAGTTGCAACGCAGAAGACTGTTCATCCAGCAGAGCAAGAAGCACTGGACTACATGGCGAAGCGGTTTGCGGCCGAAAAAGCTGAAGCGTGAAATGCTTAGTGATAACGATAACTGGGCCGGTTGTTGTCATTCGTGACAAACAACAATCTGACCGTTTACCGAGCCAATCATAAAAAACTTTTGCGCCCGGTATGGCCTAGGAGTTACTGGCATGACAAGGTAACGATTCAACATGGAAGAGGATTGCATGTAAAAAGCGAGTAGATTTGCGAGTAGATAAAAAACCTACCACCTGAAATCTCCAGCTAATACGAAGCCAACAGACAACAGTTCGATTCCTTCTCCGGGCACCACAAATACCGAGAAACCCCAAGCGAAGTTAAATTCCTTGGGGTTTTTTCTTGCCTGCGATTTAACCCCTACCGATTTTACCGCCCAAATAAGCAACGGCAGTGGTTAAAGCTGTCCGCTCATTGCCCAAAACCACCCGACCAGCGCGCATGGAAGGCTGGCGTTTGTACTGCAATACTCAAACCGGCAGGCAACGCACAGTTGCGCCGGCGCGGGGAGTTTGCAATGAACATCAGTTACCGGGTGGGCCACAGCGCGCTGTTTGCCGCCACCGATCTGTATGCGCGCTTGCACCGCGAAGGCGCGGCGTTAACCAGCATCGCTGAGGCCAGCGAAATCACGCCCGACCGCCTCGATGTGCTGCTGCTCGACCGCCACCTATTGGCCTGCCAACCGCTGGCCGAGTGGCAAGCCTGCGACGTGGTCTTGGTGGGTTTTGAGCCGCCGTGCGGGGTTTTACCCTTGCCGGCCGCCGCTAATGAGACCGAGCTGCTGGCACTCTTTGGCTTTGCCGCCGCGCAAGTGCAGCTGCAACGCAAGACCCGCCAGCTGAGTAACGCGCTGGAGCGCAAAGATGGCGACCTGCAAAAGCTGATTGATGTGGGCTTGGCCTTGTCGGCGGAAAAAGACCTCGAGCGGCTGCTCAATAAGATTCTCGCCGAAGGTCGGCGGCTGTCCAATAGCGATGCCGCCTCGCTATTTTTAGTCGACAAAAAAACCGCCGAGCAACCGTTACTGGTGTTCAAGCTGACGCAAAACAGCTCGACCGCTACGCATTTTCAAGAGCAGCGCATGCCGCTGACCAAAGCCTCGATTGCCGGCTACGTGGCGCTGACCAGCACCGAGCTGAATATCGCCGACGCCTACGCCATTCC
>JBILAR010000013.1:0-45853 GCA_044354115.1 Pseudomonas sp.
AGATGGGCTATCGCACCATGTCACTGCTGGCCATCCCGATGCTCAATCACCATCGCGAAGTGGTTGGCGTACTGGAGTTTATCAACTGCCAGCGACAGGCCGATTTGCCCGGCGCCGGCGAGCTGATCCCCTTCGATGAGAGCTTGGCCGCATCCTTGCGGGCGCTGGCCAGTCAAGCGGCGGTGGCGATTGAAAACCGTCAGCTGCTCGACGATATCAGCCAATTGTTTGATGGCTTCGTGCAGGCCTCGGTGTTTGCCATTGAGCAACGTGACCCGACCTCCAGCGGCCATTCGTTTCGGGTTGCGGACCTGTGCATCGCCCTCGCCGAGCAACTGCCGCACGCGCCAATGGCCGCTGTGCGTAATCAGGCATTGAATCCCGAAGGCCTGCGCGAACTGCGCTACGCCGCGCTGCTGCATGATTTTGGCAAGGTCGGCGTGCGTGAGCACGTGCTGACCAAGGCCAAGAAACTGCCAGTTCCGGTTATCGACAACCTGCGTTACCGGGTGGCGCTGGCCAAGCAGAGCCTGCAAAACCAGACGCTAAAACGCATGCTGCACGCTTATCAGCACCACGGCGGACTCAGCGATGAGCAGCGCCTGCAATGGGAAACCGAGTTGGCGCTGGAGTGCACCCGGCTGGACAGTTACCTAGACGACATCCTCAAAGCCAACGAGCCGAGCGTGCTGACCGAAGGCGACTTCCAGCACCTGCAGGTGATCCAGAGCGAGCTGGTCAAGAGCCACGACAATCAGTTGATTGGTCTGTTATCCGATAGCGAATTTTGCGCGCTGGCGATTCGCCGTGGCAGCCTGACTGAGCAAGAACGCAGTGAGATCGAGCGGCATGTGGTGCACACCCGCGAGTTTCTCCAGCTGATCCCTTGGACGGCCGAACTGCGGCGGATTCCCGAAATTGCCGCCGCGCACCATGAAAAACTCGATGGCAGCGGCTACCCGAAAGGCCTGACCGCCGAAGCGATTCCGTATGGCTCGAAAATCATGACCATCTGCGATATCTACGACGCCCTGACCGCCTCGGACCGCCCCTACAAAGCGGCAGTACCGCTTGAGCAGGCACTGAATATTTTGCACGCGGAGGTGAAAACCGGGCTGCTCGACAGCGATTTGGTGCAAGTCTTTGTGGATTCGCGCTGCTACCTCAACCCGGTCAAGCCACCCCTCGCCCCCTCCCAGCCCATAGACAGCCACACGCCGCAGTACCATCGGCATGTGTGCGACTACCAACCTAGCGACAAACACCAACACTAGCCGTGCCGCGCCGCATAGAAGTTGGCTGCAGGACTGATAAGGGGCGGATGTAGGGCGGATTCAGGAGCGTAGCGAACAATCCGCCAGTGGCTGCACCGATATTTCGTTAAGCCTGCAACCGCTCGGTGGGTTACGCGCGCTCAAACGACGAGCAGGAGCTCAGCATTTGCGTGGCGCGCTAACCCACCCTACAAAGGGCGCGCCGACAGCGCCGGCACCGCAAAAAGCCACCGACACGCCTGCCCATAGCGCCGTTAACCTTCGGTACGCAGGCTGAGCTCGACCATCATTTCGTCGGCCAAGGCTTCCAGCTTCTCTTGCAACACTTCTAGCTTCAGGCTCAGCGGCACGGCCAACAACGCCTCGCAATGGAACAACGGCTCGCTGCTCATCGGCGCCGGCCGCACTTCGGTGTGCAGGCTTTCTAGGTTGACCCCGTGTTCGCTGAGCAGGCGGGTAATGTCGCGCACTATGCCCGGCCGGTCGTTACCGACCAGCTCCAGCGAAATCGGCTTCCAGGTGCAGGACGGATCTATCCCGCTTTGCGCCAGTAGCACCCGAATCCCCTGAGCACTGAGACCTTGCAGTGCTTCGACCAATTCGTCGTAAGCCTCGGCCGGCACCGCCACCTTGAGAATCCCGGCAAACTGCCCGGCCATGCGCGACATGCGGCTCTCCAGCCAGTTGCCACCGTGGGCAGCGATGCACTGCGCGACTTTTTCCACCAGCCCCGGTTGATCAGGGGCTATTACCGTCAGTACCAGATGATCCATGCTCAATTTCCCCTGCCTGCATTGATAAATAAGCCTGCTGCGCCACGTCTTAGTCCCCCGGCAACGCCAGCCAATACGTGTAATAAAGCTCATCACGAACATAGCCCAAACGCTCGTAGAGCGCCTGCCCGGCCAGATTGGTCTTGGCCGTTTCCAGTTGCAAGCCGCACGCACCTGAGGCTTGCGCATGTTCGCGGGCGGCGTTCATCAGAGATTCAGCTACCCCTTGGCGACGAGCGCTAGGCGCCACGTACAGATCGCTGAGCAACCACGAACTTGCCAGCGCCAAGGACGCCTGCAGCGGGTACAACTGCACAAAGCCCTGAGCTTCACCCTGTGCGTCACGGGCGATAAACAGTTGCGCATCACCCTTGGTCAGCCGCTCCTGCAAAAAGCGGCGAATATCCGCAACCGGTCGGGGCACCTGATAAAACTCTAAGTAACCGGCAAATAACGGCAGTAACGCCGCAAGGTCTGTTGTTGTAGCGGCTGTAACGGCCATAAGCGCTCCAAATGATCGATTTACGCCAGTATAGACAGCACAATACATGACCACATGGCTGCAGTTAGTCGCACCGCGACTGCCGCCCGCTGATTTTTTCGGCTGCATCATGTAGTATCCGCCGCACCTGACTACATGGCCGCCCGGGCCCGGTTTAGAACCTATTCAAGGTCGTCGCGAGCATCGCCCACCCTGTGGCTGCGCCGCCTGCAACAGAGCTTAAATAGGTTCTTAGAGTTGATTTCGATAGAGAGAGGCAAGCAATGACTCAGCGCGTTCAAGTCGGTGGCCTGCAGGTCGCCAAAGTCCTGTTCGACTTCGTCAACAACGAAGCGATTCCCGGTACCGGCATTGCAGCCGACCAGTTCTGGACCGGCGCAGAAGCGCTGATCAACGACCTGGCACCGAAAAACCGCGCCCTGCTGGCCAAGCGCGACGCGATCCAGGCACAAATCGACGGCTGGCACCAAGCCCGCGCAGGCCAGGCGCACGACGCCGCAGCCTACAAAGCCTTCCTGCAAGAAATCGGCTACCTGCTGCCAGAGCCGGCGGATTTCAGCATTACCACTGAAAACGTCGACGAAGAAATCGCCCGTCTGGCCGGCCCGCAGCTGGTAGTGCCGGTGATGAACGCACGCTTCGCCCTGAACGCCTCAAACGCCCGCTGGAGCTCGCTGTACGATGCCCTGTACGGCACTGACGTGATCAGCGAAGAAGGCGGCGCGGAAAAAGGCAAAGGCTACAACAAGGTTCGTGGTGACAAGGTCATCGCTTACGCCCGCGCCTTCTTGGACCAAGCGGCTCCTTTGGCCGCCGGTTCGCACGTTGACTCCACGGCTTATCGCATCGAAGCTGGCAAGCTGGTGATCAGCCTCAAAGGCGGCAGCAACAGCGGCCTGCAAGACGACGCCCAGCTGATCGGCTTCCAAGGCGACGCCGCAGCACCGACCGCCGTATTGCTCAAGCACAACGGCCTGCATTTTGAAATCCAGATCGACGCCAGCACCCCAGTCGGCCAAACCGATGCCGCCGGGGTTAAAGACGTGCTGATGGAAGCTGCCCTGACCACCATCATGGACTGCGAAGACTCAGTCGCCGCTGTTGATGCTGATGACAAAGTGGTCATCTACAAGAACTGGCTGGGCCTGATGAAGGGCGACTTGGCTGAAGAAGTGGCCAAAGGCGGCACTACCTTCACCCGCACCATGAACCCGGATCGCAGCTACACCGGCGTTGACGGCGGCACTGTGACCCTGCACGGTCGCTCGTTGTTGTTCGTGCGTAACGTTGGTCACCTGATGACCATCGACGCAATCATCGACAAAGACGGCTTCGAAGTACCAGAAGGGATCATGGACGGCTTGGTTACTAGCCTGATCGCCCTGCATGACCTGAAAGGCAACAGCTCGCGCAAAAACAGCCGCACCGGCTCGATGTACATCGTTAAGCCAAAAATGCACGGCCCAGAAGAAGCCGCGTTCACCAACGAGCTGTTCGGCCGCGTTGAAGACGTACTGGGCATGACCCGCAACACCCTCAAAGTCGGCATCATGGACGAAGAGCGGCGCACCACCGTCAACCTCAAGGCGTGCATCAAGGCTGCCAGCGAGCGCGTGGTGTTTATTAACACCGGCTTCCTCGACCGCACCGGCGACGAACTGCACACCTCCATGGAAGCCGGCGCCATGGTGCGCAAAGGCGTCATGAAAACCGAGAAGTGGATCGGCGCTTACGAAAACTGGAACGTCGATATCGGCCTGGTTTGCGGCCTGCAAGGTCGCGCGCAAATCGGTAAAGGCATGTGGGCCATGCCTGACCTGATGGCCGCCATGGTTGAGCAAAAAATCGCCCACCCAATGGCCGGTGCCAACACCGCTTGGGTACCGTCGCCAACCGCCGCTGCCCTGCACGCCATGCACTACCACTCGGTTGACGTGTTCGCCCGTCAAGCCGAACTGGCCAAGCGCGAGCGCGCCTCGGTAGACGACATTCTGACCATCCCGTTGGCACCAAACACCGACTGGACTGCCGAAGAAGTGCAGAACGAACTGGACAACAACGCCCAGGGCATCCTCGGCTACGTTGTACGCTGGATCGACCACGGTGTTGGCTGCTCGAAAGTGCCAGACATCAACGACGTCGGCCTGATGGAAGACCGCGCCACCCTGCGCATCTCCAGCCAGCACATCGCCAACTGGTTGCGTCACGGCGTAGTCAGCCTTGAGCAAGTGATGGAAACCCTTAAGCGCATGGCGCCAGTGGTTGACCGTCAGAACGCCAACGACCCGCAATACCGCCCATTGGCGCCAAACTTCGACAGCAACATCGCCTTCCAGGCCGCTGTTGAGTTGGTCGTTGAAGGCACCAAGCAGCCTAACGGCTACACCGAGCCGGTACTGCACCGTCGTCGCCGCGAATTCAAAGCCGCCAACGGTTTGTAATTTGTAGCTGCTGTGAAGAACCGCCTCTCGGGGCGGTTTTTTTATGGCTCTGTACCAGTTATGTGCTGCACACAGCTTTTGTAGGGTGAGTTAGGCCGCGCCCGCTCCCGGCGGGCTTGCGGCATTCACCCCATCCATGGGGATTGCGCGAACCACGGCCTACCAACAACGCAAAACCCGACCGCGCCGTAACCCACCATGGCGCTCGACCAGCAAACCGCATGGCGGGTTACGTGGCGCACGGCTTGCGCGGTGATGCAAACAACCACCGTCCGCGCCGCTAACCCACCCTACGAATTACCGCGCACTAGGCATCGCCTAAACGGCCCACACACCTCAACACGTAACTGGTACAGAGCCTTTTTTATGCCTCTGTCGCCAAAAATAATTGCCCCGTCCTTGATCTCAGCCAGCAGATCAAACGCATGCGACAAGCGCGAAGGTCTCGTGCGCATTCACGCCCGGCTATAGAAATAAAACTTACCAGCAATAACCAGCGCCCCGCACACCCCTAGTGCCAAACAAAGCAGGTGCAGCGCGTCGATTGAGATGAAGTCGAGCCAGCGGTTGCCTTGCGCAAGCGGCCACCACGGATTCATGTCGCTGTGCATGACCGCATCAAAGCCTATGTGGGAGAAAGTCCCGAGCAACGCGCCCGAGAACGACGCCAGCCAGGTGAAGGGGTAATGCGGAATTTTGCGAAAACTCAGCACAAACTGACTGATCGGCCTGCCAATGATGGCGGCTATTAAGCCAATCAGCAGCGCGCCCAGCAGGGTATGGGAATAGCCATGCAGCACATCCCTGCCTTGAATGATGCCGAGCAGTGGCTCGATATCCATCAACACCTGCGCGCCAGCAAAAACCATAAAACTAAAATGCCGGCCGCCGATGGCCTTGAAGACGGCACCGGGGCCTAGATGAATTGGGGTAAAGGGCATCTAACTGCCTCCGATATTTAAGGGGGGTTCATTTAAGGCCATCTGCCGGTTGTCGCCGACACAATGACTTAACGTAAGCCGCTGCGCAGGCGCAAACAAACGGGCAATTTGCGCCGCCAGTAACGCGCCTATGCGGGCATCTTCGCGCAGCCCAACGTGCCCGCTCATACTCGATACCACAGACGATACAAGCCCAACGCCGGCAATACGGCCAGCTGGCCGAGCGCCACGCAGAGCTGCAAAAACGACTGCACGGCGGGGTTTTGCCCGGCGTCGTGAACCCCCGTTAATGCCTGCCAAAAACTGCCTGGCAGTAGATACAAGGCCAACTCGCTGAGCAGCTTGCCCGACCCCATCAGCTGTTTAATCAAATCCATTTGCTGACTAAACATCAGCCCCGCTAACACCACCACCGCCAGCACCAAGGCCAACAGATAACAAGCCAACACCCGCATTAGCAGCAACATCGCACTCTCCAAAAAAGCAAACCAACAACCGCCGGCCGAACCTATGGCCGACGGGGTGGAAGTAGGGTGGACTCCTGAGCGCAGCGAAGAGGCCACCACTGTGCGGCCACACGCTGCGCTCGGAGCCGAGCGGTGACCTATACGGCGCCGCTCGCCTCGGGCTTGCCGACCCCATACCAATCGAGCTTACGGGTGAGCAACATGACCCCAGCCAGCAAGCCGAACACCAGCAAGGAGCCCATCAGCAGGGCGTAGTCTTCGGCGCGCAGCAGCCCGTAAAGCATGCCGTACAGGGCGGCCAAGGCGACGGCAAAGCCCAGCCCGCGCAGGGCGCTGTGCAGCACCGAGGCCAAATACACCCCCAGCAGCGCCACGCAGGCCACTGCGGCTATGGCATAGGCGGTGGCGAACGGTAGGTGCTCAGACAGCGACAGCAGCAACAGGTAGAACAGCGCCAGCGCCAAGCCGACCAAGCCGTACTGCACCGGGTGCACAGCTAAGCGCTTAAGCACCTCGAACAGGAAGAAGCCGGCGAAGGTCAGGGCGATAAACAGCAGCGCGTACTTAATCGCTCTATCGGTTTTCAGGTATTGGTCGACCGGGTCGACAAAGCTCACGCCAAATTCGCGGCTGTTGTAAGCCTCACAATTGTTGTCGTTGGCACAGTCGTCGAGCACTTCGGCAAAGTTGGTGGCGAAAAAACTGGTCTGCCAATCGGCGAGAAAGCCGTTGCCGTTGACCTCGTGTTTAACCGGCAAAAACTCACCGACAAAACTTGGGTGCGGCCAAGTGGAGCTCAGTTGCACCTTGGTTTCGCGGCCCACCGGGGTCACCCAGAGTTGCTCGGTGCCTTGCAGTTTAAGGTTGAAGGCAAAGTTCAAGCGCTGGCCATTGACGCTGTCG
The DNA here is from genome assembly GCA_044354115.1 of Pseudomonas sp. GTDB lineage: Bacteria > Pseudomonadota > Gammaproteobacteria > Pseudomonadales > Pseudomonadaceae > Aquipseudomonas. The sequence goes on from JBILAR010000013.1 coordinate 7,302, forward strand.
ATGCTGGCCAGTGGCGCATGTACGCCATTGGCCAGCAAGCGGTCGCCACTGCCCGCAGCAAAGGTAATTTCGGTGTCATTCAGGCGCAGCTTCAGGTCGTTTTCGATGCCGCGAATATCGCTGATACCAACACTCAGAAACGCCGGCTCAAAGCGGTAGTCGGCATAGTCATCGCTAATGCCGTATTGCGCCGGCACTTGGAAGTGGCCACTGACTTGGTTATCGCTGTGATACAGCCGCGCCTGATAAATCCCACGTTTGCGCTCTTCGGTGAGCACATGGCCGCTGAGCTGAAATTGCTCGGGCAAAAAATACAGGCGGCTGCGCACTTCCCGCTCTTCGAGGTAACGCTCGCCGGTTTTCTCGTGGGTTTTCCATTCGCGCAGCGTCTTGCGGTACGGCACCACCAGAATCGGCCCGGTGAGGTGCTGCTCGCCGCTGGAGCTGCGGGCGATATCGGCCAGCACGCCGTCGCGCAGTTGCTGGCGATCGCTGACCATGCCGCCGATCATCAGCAGCGGAATCATCAGTAACAACATCAGCAGCGCGATGACGCCCAGCTTGATGGCTAAATTGCGGTTCATTGGTAATGCTCCCCGTGAGTGGCCGAGTGGCCGATGGGGAGAGTTTGAGCAGGCTAGATGCGGCGAATATGCAGCGCAGATGGAGACTTTGTGCAGACTCGGTGAAGCGCGCCAGCATTAGCCGCGCAGCCCGCCGCTGTACGCGGCTAACTGCGCATACGCGGCGTTAAGCGCCGCGAATATATTGTTCGAGGTGATTGATTAAGCCTTCTTGCTCGGCCACTACGTCTTTGACCAAGTCGCGAATCGACAGCAGGCCAACCAGTTTGCCGTCTTCCAGCACAGGCAAGTGGCGCAGGTTTTTTTCGATCATCAACTGCATGCAAAAGCGCGTGTGATCGCTCGGCACAACGGTAATCAGATTACGCGTCATCACTTCGCTGACGCGGGTGTTATGCGGCGACAGTTGCATACGCGCCACCCGGCGCACGTAGTCACGCTCGGTGACGATGCCGGCGACCTGGCCATTATCAATCACCATCAAGGCGCTAATGTCGGTGTCGGTCATCAAGGTAATCGCCTCCAGCACGGTGATTTCCGGGCTGACGCTGATGATGCTGACGTGGGTTTTACCCTTGAGGATTTCGGCAATAGCTTTCATACAACAACTCCCTTGTTTCTATTTTTTATAGCAGAAGTTTATGACTAGCAGGATTTCGGCCAACTGCAGCCAGTCCTTCGCTCCGCGCCTGCGGCCGGCGCTGTTAGGGATATAACTTAGCAGTTGTTTAGCTAAGCAGGAATATCACCAATGGCATAGATGCGACCTGCGCGCACGCATACTGCGCCGTGCAGGTGCCAGCTAAGCCCAGGGCAAACTCAAACGCACCTCAACGCCGCCCGGCACGTTCGCCACATTCAGTGTGCCGCCATGCAGGCTGGCCACTTCCTGCACGAAGTTAAGCCCTAAGCCGCTGCTCTTGCGCCCTGTTTTGGGGCGCGGCAAGGAGTAAAAACGCTCAGTGAGCCGTAACAGGGCATAGTCCGGAATCGCCTCGGCTTGATTAAACAAACACAGCTCCAGCTGCGCGCCGTGCACCTGCGCCGCCCAGCACAGCCGGCCGCCCTCGGGGGTAAAGTCGAGGGCGTTATCAAGCAAATTGGCCAAGGCTTGCTGCAGTAAAAACCGCTCACCAAGCCATTGTTGGGTGTCATCGAGCAGGTTTTCGATCTTGAGCTGCGCACTTTCGAGGCGCGCCGCCTGCGCCTGTAGGAGTTCAGCGACTAGCTGACGCAGCGGCACGGCCACCCGCTCCTCCAGCCCTTGACGCTGTTCGACTAAGGCCAAATGCAGCAAACGTTCGATCAATTGCTGCAAGCGCGCGCTTTCGCTCTGGATATTGCCAACAAAGCGCCGTCGTTGTTCGGCCGGCATCTCGCCCTCAAGCAACTCGGCAGCGCCACGAATGGCCGCCAGCGGGCTTTTCAGTTCGTGGGTCAGGGTGTGCACATAACGTTCGACGTAGGCCTTGCCCTCCAATTCGCTGCGCATATGCTCCAGCGCCGCCGCCAACTGGCCCAATTCACCACCGCGTAACTGCGGCGCCGGGCTGCGTTCACCCGCCGCCACCGCTTGGGCAAAACCGGTGAGGCGGCGCAACGAGCCACTCAGCCACCACGACAACAAACCGCCGACCAACAAGCCAAGGCCGATCAAGCCGGCGCCAAACCAAGCCAAACGCCGCTGCGAGCGCTCGATATAGGGTTGCAGGCTACTGCTGGGTTTACTCACGGAGACCACGCCAATGATCTCGCTACCTTGTTTGATCGGCGCCGCCACGTACATCACCGAGGAATCCGGATCGTCCGCTACGGCCCTAGTCGAGCGCGCACCGTACTGACCGCGCAAGGTTAAATAGACATCGTTCCAGCGCGAATAATCCTCGCCGACCGCCGCACCGCTGGAGTCCATCAGCACCTTGCCGGCGGCATCGGTGACATAAATACGGTTGCTCAGGACATCTTTGGCCACGCCCCAGATCTGCGCCTGCGGCTGACGCAAGCCATAGGCCTGAAACACCTGCTGCCAGTGGTTTTGATCAAGTTGACCAGTGCGTACATCGTCACGCAGCAACTCGGCCAGCAGGTTGGCGGTATCCACCAAGGTTTCTTCGGTGGACTGACGCACGCCGGGGCGAATTTCGTCCATCACCGTGCTCAGCACAAACCAGCCAGCCAGGCCGACGAAGCAGAAGTAAACCAGGAAAATCCTTATACCGAGCGGCATGAGCAGCCATCCTAAAAGTGTCGTGAGCGAAGGTCAGGGCAGCGCCCGCTCCGGCAGGCCGGCGGCATTAGCCAGATTCATGCGCGGCCACAAGGCACACGCTTGCCGATCGCGGCTCAAACCAGTCGTAGGCTATAACCCAGCCCGCGATGGGTCTGGATCGGCTCGGCACTCGGGGCGATATCGCGCAGCTTAGCCCGCAGGCTTTTGATATGGCTGTCGATGCTGCGTTCGTAACCGGCATCGCTGGCCACGCCGGCGGCGTCCAGCAGTTGCTCGCGGGAGAACACTCGCTCGGGCTGGCCGAGCAAGGCTTGCAGCAAGCGAAATTCGTGGCGGGTGAGCACCAGCAATTGTTGCTGATAATGAATTTGCACCCGTTCGAGGTCGAGCTGAAATGGCCCTTGCTCCGGCGCGGCTAAGGCCTCTAGTGGCCGTGCTTGCACCCGCTTAAGAATGGCTTTAACCCGCGCCGCCACTTCACGCGGGCTGAAGGGTTTAGTCACGTAATCGTCGGCGCCGATCTCAAGCCCCACCACCCGGTCGATCTCGGCGTTGCGCGCGGTTAAAAACAGCACCGGCACCTCACTAAAGCGGCGCAAGCGCTTGCAGGCCTCGAAGCCCGTCATATCGGCCAGACCCACGTCAAGAATCCACAAATCGGCCGGGGTCTGTTGCTGCAACGCCAAGGCATCGCCGGCCAACGTCAGCCACTGGGTGCTAAAGCCCTCACTTTGCAGGGCGTAGATCAGGGTGTCGGCAATCGCGGCTTCATCTTCAACGATTAATATCTGCGCCATGGCGGGGCAACTCGGCTGGATTTAAGTCGCCACGGTGCCGAAAGCCTCTGTTGCGGTCAACGCGCGATTAACCGAAGGCCGGTAAAACGGCGCTATTTGCATTTCGGCTTGCCGGCGGTGAAGCTCTTGGCTGGGTCAATGGCCGCCTCCAGTTCGCGCAGCGCCTTGGCACCGATCAGCAACGGATAATTGAAACTACTGCGGTCGGTCAGGTTGACCTCCACGGTGCGCAACTGCTTGCCCAAACACAGTTGCAAATCGATCACCGGACGCTTGGACACCTCGGCGGCGCTGGAGTCATCTTCGCCTTCATCGGCGCGATTTTTGATTTTGCTGATGCGCGCCAGCACGTGTTCGTGCAGCTTATCGTCGGCGTCTTTGGCGGCCAGGCGAAACCGCACCCAGGCCTCACCATCGCGTTTAAACAGCTCAATATCGCGGGCCGACAACGAAGCCGTTTGCGCGCCGGTATCCATCTTGGCTTTGAGGCTGGTGTTCAGCTCGGGTAAACCGATGCGCTCATAGCGGCCGTACAAGGTCGGCTCGCCAGCCAGAGCCGGCAATGACACTAGGCTGAACAGCAGCAAAAAGGCTTTCATCAAGGGGGCTCCAAAAAGTGGCCATCGGTCAGTCTGGATAGATCATCAGACTGCGCTATCAGTTCAATCCAAACGCTCAACCAAACAAGGTCGCGCGGCCCTTGCGCTCGCCCGACCAGAGTTCTTCGAGGTTACGAAAGCCCCAGTCTTCCAGTGGTTCGCGGCCGACAATGCGCTCGCGGCCAACCAGTTTACTGAGGTCGAGAATATCTTGTTCAATCGGCGCTTTGGATTTGGCCGAGAAAAACACCTTAACCTTGGGCGTTAGCAGCGAGTGCTCGTTTTGCTCCAGCACCACCCCGAGTTTGCCACTCTCCAATCGCACCAAGGCGCCGGTCGGGTAAATCCCGATGGTTTTAACAAAGGCGCGAAACACCTTGTCGTCGAACTGCGCCGGGCACCATTCGGCCATCTTGCGAATGGCCTCGGCCGGATCCAGGCCTTTTTGATAGGGACGATCGGATGTCAGCGCGTCATACACATCGCAGACCGCGCACATGCGCGCCAACAAGCTGATTTGCTCGCCCACTAGGCGATCGGGGTAGCCGCTACCATCGGGTTTTTCGTGATGATGCAAACACACATCCACCAACGCCGGACTGAGGCCTTGCTTCTCTAAGGATTCGGCGCCCAATGCCGGGTGATCGCGCAGCAGCGCCGTGTCAATTCGACTGAGCTTGCCCGGACAATTCAGCAGCTCGGTTGGCATCAACGCCTCGCCAATGTCGTGCAGCAAGCCGGCCACCCCCGCCTCACTGACTTGCGCCTCGTTCATGCCCAACTGCTGGGCCAGCGCCAGCATCAGCGCCGACACCGTCAGGGCATGCAGATACTGGTACTCATCGGCCGAGCGTAATCGGGCCAAGCTGATCAGCGCATGCGGGTGGCGTTGCAGCGACAGGGTAATTTCATCGACCTGCGCATTCAGTTGCACGCTATCAATCGGCTCACCGCTGCGCATGCCGGCAAACAAACTGACTAAGCGTTCTTTACTGCGCACGCTGAGTTTTAGCGCGAGGCCCATTTCATCGGCCAATTGCGGGCGCGCCTTGACTGGGGCCTCGGCTTCCGCCGCCAACAAACGCGCATCGGTGGCCGCCTCGACCGCCGCATGGCTATCGCCACCCGGTACATCGATGCCCTTGTGGGTATCAATCCACAGTTCACGAATGGCACTGCTTTGCAGGCGCTGTAGGTCTTTGTCGCTGTCGAGCAGGAATTTATTTTTCCAGAACGAATGGTCCATCCATGAGCCACACAACTCATGCACGTACATGCCCACACGGGCCTCAGTCACCGGAATTCGCTTTAACACTTTAGCCATCGCTCGCATCAATACAGAGGTCAATGATGGCGTGAACCGCGCGCCATGTCTCGATCAGAGTTAACGGCCGATTGGGCGCAAGCTTCAATCGAAATGCGAGCCCTTACGATTAGGCAACTCCGACCACAACTCATCGAGATTGGGGAAATTCCAATCTTCTGGCGACTCACGCCCGATGATTTTCTCGCGGCCCACCAGCTTGGCCAAGTCGATAATTTGCTGCGGCAAGGGGGTTTTCGACTTGGCCGAGAAGAACACCTTGACCCGCGGAGTCAGCAAGGAGGTTTCGTGCTGATCCATAACTACCCCGAGTCGACCGCTCTCGAGACGCACCAAGGAGCCGGTGGGGTAAATCCCCACCGATTTTACGAAGGCTTTGAACACCGCGTCATCGAAGTGGCCCTTGCACCATTCGGCCATCTTGCGAATTGACTCGGCCGGGTCCCAGCCGCGTTTATAGGGCCGATCCGAGGTGATGGCGTCATACACATCGCAGACCGCACCCATCTTGGCAAACAGGCTGATTTCATCGCCTTTTAAACGGTGTGGATAACCGCTGCCATCGACTTTTTCGTGGTGGTGCAGGCAAACGTCGAGGACCATCGCCGTGATGTTCTCGCTGCCAAGCAAAATACTGTTGCCGGCCTCTGGATGACTGCGCACGGTAGTGAACTCGGCATCAGTTAGCTTGCCGGGTTTATTTAAAATAACATCGGGAATCATCATTTTGCCGATGTCATGCAGCAAGCCAGCCATCCCTGCTTCGCGCACCTGCTCCTCAGCCAACCCCAACTGGCGTGCGAGGGCGATCATCAGCGCACACACTGCCACCGAATGCATATAGGTGTATTCGTCGGCGTGTTTCAGCCGGGCCAAACTGATTAAGGCGTTGGGATTGCGCAATACCGAACTGGAGATCTCCTCGACCAATTCGGTTACCTGCGCAGCATCTATCGCATTGCCCATCCGCGCTTCGCTGAACATCGCCACCACGGCTTGCTTGGCGGCGCCGCACAGCTTGTGCGCGCGGCGCACCTCCTCATCCAGCGCTACGCGCGCAATAACCGGCGCGCTGGCCACCGCCAATAAGCTAGCCTCCACCTGCGCGGCCACCTCGGCTTCGCTGACGGCAGGCTGGCCAAGCGGCACATCCAAGCCTTTGTCGGTGTCGATCCAGATCTCGTCGACGCCACTGTCGACGATGCGCTGTAAATCTTTGACGTTATCCAAGACAAACTTGGCCTTCCAGAAGGGATGTTCCATCCACGAGCCACAGAACTCGTTGATATACATCCCTAGGCAGAGGTCGGCGACGGCAATGCGTTTGAGCACGATGGCAACCACATGAGTTAAACAACTGTTCCTAGCTTAGGCGAACAAAGCCACTGGCAGACTGCCAGCAGCAAAAATATTTAACTCCCGGAGCGTCTGCACTGGCCGCCCCTCGGTCGCACGGACGGCCATGCCGACGCGCCCCCTGTTACACTGGCCGACATTTTTTTGCTGGACATGCCTGTGACCACCACCGCGTTTAACTCGTTGCCTTTATCTGCCGCCATGCTGGCTAACCTAGAATCCCTCGGTTACACCGCCATGACGCCGATTCAGGCGCAAAGCCTGCCGGTGATTCTCAAGGGCATGGACCTGATCGCTCAAGCGAAAACCGGCAGCGGCAAGACCGCTGCCTTCGGCATCGGCTTGCTCAACCCGCTCAACCCACGCTTCTTCGGCTGCCAAGCCTTGGTGCTGTGCCCAACCCGTGAACTGGCCGATCAGGTGGCGAAAGAAATCCGCCGTTTAGCCCGTGGCACCGACCATATCAAGGTGCTAACCCTCTGTGGCGGCGTGCCTTTTGGCCCGCAAATCGCCTCGTTGGAGCACGGCGCGCACATCATCGTCGGCACCCCCGGACGGATTCAGGAACACCTGCGCAAGGCCACCTTGAAGCTCGACGGGCTGAACACGCTGGTGCTGGATGAAGCCGACCGGATGCTCGACATGGGTTTTTACGACTCGATTGCCGACATCCTCAGCAAAACCCCAAGCAAGCGCCAAACCCTACTGTTTTCGGCCACCTACCCGAGCAGCATCAAGCAACTGGCGTCGGCGTTTATGCGCGACCCGCAGCAAGTGAAAGCCGAGGCCATGCACGCCGACAGCCAGATCGAGCAGCGTTTCTACGAGATCTCCCCGGACGAGCGCCTGCAAGCCGTGAGCAAGGTGTTGGGCCACTACCGCCCGCAGTCGTGCGTGGCCTTTTGCTTTACCAAGCAGCAATGCCAAGAAGTGGTCGACCACCTGACCGCCAGCGGCATCTCGGCCATGGCCTTAAATGGCGACCTTGAGCAGCGCGACCGTGACCAGGTGCTGGCGATGTTTGCCAACCGCAGTTGCAGCGTATTGGTGGCCACCGACGTAGCGGCCCGTGGCCTGGATATCGAATCCCTCGACATGGTGCTCAACGTCGAACTGGCCCGCGACTCGGAAATCCACATTCACCGCGTCGGTCGTACTGGCCGCGCCGGCGAAAAAGGTCTGGCGATTAGTCTCGTGGCACCGGCCGAAGGCCATCGCGCCCGCGCCATCGAAGAACTGCAAAAAGGCCCACTGAACTGGCAGCAACTCGACAGCCTCAAGGCGCAAGGTGGCGCGCCACTGTTACCGCCGATGGTAACCCTGTGCATCGGCGCCGGACGTAAAGACAAAGTCCGCCCCGGCGACATTCTTGGCGCCCTGACCGGTGACGCTGGGGTACCCGGCGCGCAGGTGGGTAAAATCGCCATCTTCGACTTCCAAGCCTTTGTCGCGGTGGAACGCGGAGTTGCTCAGCAGGCCTTGCAACGCTTAAATCAAGGCAAGATCAAAGGTCGCTCGCTGCGGGTGCGGATTCTGTAAATCTGCGCGCCGGCAGGGAACACGCAAAGCGGACGTAGGGTGGATTCAGCCCAGCAGCGAACAATCCACCACTGCATCATCGATGCCTAAAACAACAACAGGAAGTCCGTTGTGCGCAACATATTGGTCGTTGAAGACAGCCCGATGGTGCTGAAGATTCTGGAAAAAATGTTCCATCAACAGCCTGATCTGCAGCCGCTGTTTTGCGCGACCATGGCCGAGGCGCAGGTCATGCTGGAAACCTCGGCCGAGCTGTTGTTTGCAGCCATTATCGACCTGAATTTGCCCGACGCGCCCAACGGCGAGATCGTCGATGTGGTGCTGCACTATCAACTGCCGTGCATCGTCCTCACTGGCTCCTACAACGAGCAACGCCGTGAGGAGATGCTGCTCAAGGGCGTGGTCGACTATGTGCAAAAAGAAAATCAGTACTCCTTCGACTACGCCTTTCGCCTGCTGCATCGGCTGGAGCGTAACCGCTCGATCAAGATTCTCGTCGCCGAAGACTCGCAACCCACCCGCCACCTGATCCGCAATGTATTGCGCTCGCACCTGTATCAAATTCACGAGGCCGAAGACGGCGAACAAGCCTTGCGCATTTTGCGTGAGCAGCCGGACTTCGACCTGTTGATTACCGACCACAGCATGCCCGGCCTCAGCGGCTTTGAGCTGACCAAACTGCTGCGGCAAAAACTTAAACGGCTCGACCTGTGCATTATCGGCTTATCCGCCGACAGCAAGGGCTCGCTCACCGCGCAGTTTATCAAGCACGGTGCCGATGACTTCTTGCGCAAGCCCTTCTGCCCAGAAGAGCTGACCTGCCGGGTCACCTCGACGCTGGAGCGGCGCGAAATGCTGCAAGCCTTGCAGCGTAGCGCGCAAATCGACAGCCTCACCAACCTGTACAACCGCCGGGCCTTTTACGAGCAAGCCGGGCACCTGTTGCAAGCCGCCGCCCGCAGTCAGCGGCCGGTTAGCGTGGCCATGCTCGACCTCGACCTGTTTAAACGGATCAACGACAACTACGGTCACGCCAGCGGCGACGCGGCCTTAATTGGCTTTGCTCAGCTGCTGCAAGCGGCCTTCGGCCAAACGTTGATCGGCCGTTTGGGCGGTGAAGAGTTCGCCCTGCTCAGCCCGTTGCCAGCCGAGCAACTGGGCGCCCAACTCGACCAATTGCGCCAGCAATGCGCCAACGTGCACTACGCCCACAATGCGCCGCCACTGTCGTTCAGCGCCGGGGTGTATCAAGGCCAGGAAGACCTCAGCAGCCTGCTGCACCAAGCCGACCTGCGCCTATACCAAGCCAAGCAACAAGGCCGTGGGCGTTGCTGCTTGGCGCTGGCCGGTCAAGCCGAAGCACCCACGATGGCGTAAGATGCGCGCCGTATCGGAATCGGCATTCGGGGACACGGCGTGAACAGTTTTGACGTAATCATAATCGGCGCCGGCGCCGCCGGCCTTATGTGCGCACTCAGCGCCGGTGCCCGTGGGCGCAAGGTGTTGCTTCTCGACCACGCCAACAAGGCCGGTAAGAAAATCCTTATGTCTGGCGGCGGGCGTTGCAACTTCACTAACTTGTACAGCGAGCCTGAAAACTTCCTCTCGGCCAACCCGCACTTTTGCAAATCGGCCTTGGCCCGTTACACCCAATGGGACTTTATCGCCTTAGTGGCCAAGTACGGCGTGCCTTATCACGAGAAAAAACTCGGCCAACTGTTTTGCGACAATAAGGCCAGCGACATCCTCGAAATGCTGCTGGCCGAGTGCCGCGATGCCGGCGTACAAATACGTTTGGACACCGAGATTAAGCAGATTGAAGCGTTGGCGAACGGCGGCTATCAACTGCAGACCAGCGCCGGCGCCTTTAGCTGCCAGTCACTGGTGATTGCCACCGGCGGACTGTCGATTCCGACCTTGGGTGCCAGCGGTTTTGGCTATCAGGTGGCCCAGCAGTTCGGCCATCAACTGTTGCCGACCCGCGCCGCCCTCGTGCCCTTCACCATCACCGAGCCGCAGCTCAAAGCGCTGTGCACAGAACTGTCCGGCACCTCGGTGGAAGACTGTTTGGTTAGCTGCAACGGCATGAGCTTTCGCGAGAATATTTTGTTTACCCACCGCGGCCTCAGTGGCCCGGCAATTTTGCAAATTTCCTCTTACTGGCAGCCGGGCGACGCGGTGCAGATCAACCTGCTGCCGCATATCGATTTGCCGCAATGGCTGCCCGAGCAACAAGCCGAGCGGCCGAATACCGAGCTGAAAACCCTGCTGGCCGAGCTGTTCACCAAGAAGATGGCCGGCTTGCTGGCCGAGCAATGGTTCGAGTCGAAACCGCTCAAGCAATACACCCACGCCGAACTCGCCGCGATCGCCGAACAACTGGCCAACTGGACGCTCTTGCCGGCCGGCACCGAAGGCTATCGCACCGCCGAAGTGACCCTGGGCGGCGTCGATACCCGCGAAGTATCGTCCAAGACCATGCAGTCGCTAAAAGCGCCGGGGCTGTATTTTATCGGTGAGGTGCTGGACGTCAGCGGCCAACTCGGTGGCTTTAACTTCCAATGGGCTTGGGCCTCAGGCTTTGCCGCCGCGCAATATGTGTAACGCCTAAGGTGGCAATCTACTGCGGTTAAATTGCTAACCCCGACACACCGATCTACCGTTAGCGCAGCCTCTGGCATTTGTTCAGCCCTTTCGTGAGGTTTGTGTGACTACAGCCGCTATTGATGCCTGCGCCAACGCGCAACCCGAGCCACAGGTGCGTGAGTTTCGGCAAATTCTGGTCTGGCCACTGCAACTGTTGCCGGCCAGGCACGCGAACAGCAGCCGAGTGCCGCGCGAACAGTTGCACAGCGTGCTCTGCACCGGCGCTTGGCAGCCCTATATGAGCGCCTTTAGTGGCGACCAACAACGCTTTAGCGAGCGCCATTACAAAGAGTTCGTGTCGTTTTTACCCCACGCACAGCGCTTTTTATATGGCGAAAGTCGCTCAATCGGCGACGACCCAAGCCAGCACAGTGAATCGGCGCTCAGTGCGTTTCGGCGCAGCGATATTGCCCAGTTGCGGATCACCCTGCATGAAGGCGAGCCAGCGCTACTGCTGCAGGTGGAGCGAGTCGAGCTGTGCCTGCTGGATGACGTCGATGTGGCACTGCTGCAAGTGGAACTACACGCCCACGACCTGCCGCTGAGCATCGCCCACGACCTACTCTATCGCTTCGGCCGGGCCTACCCAACCGGCTGGGATGAGGATGGCAACGGCATTCATAACGCCCTGCTGGTCGAGTGGCTAGACAGCGACGGCGCAGTGCTGGCCAGCTCGGATGCCGATCAGCGAGATAAGTTTCTCGATTTTGCCGTGCAACACCGCGCCCCGACCATCTCCTCGCATTGGGCCTTTCTGTTGCAACCGCTGGTGCTGGAGCCGACTACGCAGACCGAGGTGCTGCGTTTTCGCCAAATCGAATACCACCGCATGCCGCTCTTGGCCTACTTGGCGCTGGATAACCCACGGGCGCTGAGCGATGAGTATTGGGTGCGCCTCGGGCTGGTTGCCACCCTGCATCCCAACGAGGCATTGCCCCGGCAAAGCCCCGAGGTGCGCGAATTCGAGGCGCGCTATTGCTATGACCGTTACTGGAGCAATAGCGCCGCAGGGCCGAACACCCGCATGCTCTGCAGCGGCCGCGCGCTGCTAGTGGTAGGGGATGCCCATTCAGCGTTCTTCTTGGATGCCGAGCGCGGCATGTTGGCGCAGTTTCGTCATCAATACCGACTGCTGTTTTTGGTCAACCACTTTCACCGCGCCACCCTGCTGCTGTATTCGCAGTTACTGGCCGATGCCATGCAACGCTTGGATGTGCGCTCACCCGAGTCGATCCGCCGCGTTAAAAGGCGGTTTCGTGCCGGCTTTGAGGCGTTTTTACGCTTCACCCACCGCTACTGGTTCCACGAACTCTCGGAAACCCCGCACCTGCAGGCGGTGTACCGGCTGTGTGCCACGCGCTTGGGCAACGACACCCTGTATGCCGAGATCAAGGCAGAAATTCGCGAGATGGTCGACTACCTCGACAGCGATGCCCAGCGCCGCCAGTCCACCACTGTGATGCGCTTAACCGTGGTCACCACCCTGAGTTTGGTTGGCACCGTGGCCACCGGCTTTCTCGGCATGAATATCTTTGCCGATGCCGATGCACCGCTGTTGCAGCGTTCGCTGTTTTTCCTGGCCGCACTGACCGGCACCGGGCTAATCACCGCCTATGCGGTGGTGAAATCCAAGCGCCTGGCGGACCTGCTGGATGTACTGTCCGATGAGAGCCTACGCACCGGCCAGCGCTTTGCGGCGATCTTCGGCAGTTGGCGCCGCCGGCATTAACGGGCCGTGGCCAGGCCGCGGCAGTATCGCGCAAGCAGCCTTAACAGGCCGTTGCAAAACCTAGGCAAGGCAGCAAGCCTAAGTCGAGGTAGTTTTTCAACGGGCTGTTAACGCAAGGTCGCGGCAATAGCCTCAATCTCGGCCTTATGACTGGCCAGCACCACGAGTTCGCCGCTGTCGCTGATAAAGTCCAGCGGCGCCGGTAATTTGCCATAGGCCGCCAGTTCGGTCAGGGGTGGCAAGTCGCTGGTGCGCCCGACTAATTTGATCGCATGAAACAGGCTCAGGTTAATCAGGTCGACCAACTCAAGCTCGGCGCGCTCGTGGTAGTGCCAATCGCCAGCATGGCGAATCACCTTGATGTAAGCGTCGTCCACCGCCCACTTCTTCAGCACTATCACCCCCAGCGACTTGCTGTACTCACGACAGAGTTTGTAATACAGCTCGGGCGAGGGGATTTCGGCGGCATTTTTGAACGCCGAGAGCACCGCCAAGGTGCCAACCTCACTGAGCAAACTGGCCAGCAAGGCTTGGTCCGGCGGCACATGGCCGACCACCCTAGCCAAAAATGCGCTGCTGCTGGCCTTCAGGACCAAGCGCTCCCAAGCCTCTAAAAACAGTTTTTTATGCGCCGGGCTGTGCAAGGTAAACAGGCTTTTGACGCTGTGCACCATGGTAATCCGGTCGACCTGAGCGATGCCTAGCACCCGCAACACGTCGAGCAAACTCTTGGGCGGCAACTGGGTGCGCAGCAAGGCGCTGCTGGCGTACTTCATCAAGATCGCGCTTAAGGCCGGATCGCGGCTAATCAGCCGATTGAGTTGCGCCAGCGACACCTCTGGGTCAGTCAAGGCCCGACGAATTTCCAAGGTAATGGCTGGCAAGCTGGGCAGTTGCTCCTCGCCGCTCATTAACTGGGTGACCACCTGCCGATAAATGGCGTAATCGGATGTTGCCCCCGTCACGGCAACACCTCGATTGGCAACGGCTGACGCACAACTCGCATAGCCCACTCCTTCACTCACGACAATGTCCTGCTAGCGGCAATTGTCCTAAGGGTAGTTCACCCCGAGCGTTATGTCGGCGCGGGACTGCTGGGTAAATCACGCCAAGTGAGGTACAGGCGCAGGTCGAATTCGAGCTGCATATAACCCGGCTGCATGTACTCACAGAGCTGATAAAACGCCTTGTTGTGCTCCTGTTCTTTAAGGTGCGCCAACTCGTGCACCACTATCATGCGCAAGAACTCCGGGGCCGCCTGCTTAAACAGTGCGGCTACGCGGATTTCTTTTTTGGCCTTGAGCTTGCCGCCCTGCACCCGCGAAATCGCGGTGTGCAGCCCCAGCGCTTGATGGGTCAAATCGAGGCGATTATCGAACAACACCTTGTCGATACTCGCTGCGTTACGCAGATGCTGTTGTTTAAGTTCGATGGTGTAGGCGTACAGAGCCTTGTCGCTTTGCACCGGATGGCGATCTGGGTAGCGCTCACTCAGGTAGTGGCCCAAACGCTGGCTGGCGATCAGTTGCTGCACCTGCGCTTGTAGGTGCGGCGGGTAGGCTTTGAGGTATTTAAGCGGGTTCATGCGCGTGTATCGAGTGACTGGATTCGCGCCAGTTTACCCCGCGGCCAGCGACGCCGGCAGACTGCCGCCGTCGCCAGTGTGGGTTAACGCACTTTGAAGCGATTAACCAACTCAACCATGCGCTGATTTGAGGCTAACAAGGCATCCGTGCTCTTGTCGGTCATTTCACCACTGACCACCAGATCATCGACAATATGCCGAATCGCGACCATGTTTTTATTGATCTCTTCGGTAGCGTAGCTTTGCTCCTTGGCGGCACTGGCAATCTGCGCGCTGAGGTCGTGAATACGCCCCACCGAGGAGGCCATGTCATCCAGACCGAGGTTTACCCGCGCGGTTTTATCGGCGGTGGCTTGGCAACTGGCCTTGGTCTTCTCCATGGCCAGCACCGCCGAGCTAACACCTTGCTGCAAGCGCGCGAGCATTTCGTTGATCTCCGAGGTGCTCTGTTGCGTGCGCCCCGCCAGCGCTCGTACCTCATCGGCCACCACGGCAAAGCCACGACCCTGTTCACCGGCACGCGCGGCCTCAATGGCCGCGTTCAACGCGAGCAAATTAGTTTGCCCGGCAATGCCACCGATCACCCCCAGTACATCATTGATACGCTGGGCGTCTTGCTGCATTTCTTGGACCCGCGCCGTGGCGCTTTCAACTTCCACCACCAACGCCAGCACGCTGGCCGAGGCCTCGGCAACCACCACTTTGGAGTGCTCGGCATTCTCATTGGCGATGCGGGTGAAGCTCGCGGTTTCGGTGGCGTTGTGCGCCACGGTGTCGGCCGTGGAACTCATTTGGGTAATAGCGGTAACGGCTTGATCGGTCTCGCTGGCGTGGCGATTGAGCACGCTGTTGGTGTGCCGTGATTGCTGCTGCAACTGGCGCAACTCATCGGCGATCAGCGCGGTTGCCTCAGTCACGTCGGCAATCATGCCTTGCAGGTAGGCGATAAAGCGGTTCACCGAGTTGCCCACCGCGTCCATCTCGTCAGCACCTTTAAGGGCGATGCGCCGGGTCAGGTCGGCATCGCCGGCCGACAGCGAATCGATATTGCTGCGCAGCACATGCAAGCGCTGCAGCAGTTTCGTCATGGACAGCAGCATAAACAGCAGCAGTAGAATCACCATCGGCACTTGCAACATGGCCAAGGTTTTCAGCACCCCGGCACTCTCTACCGTGAGTAAGCGGGTCGGCAAGGCCGCGGCCAATAACCACGGTGTGCCCTCGACCGGTTGCAAAAAGAAGCTCCACGCCTCGCCATCGCTATGCTGAAACTCCGCACGCACGAGCTGGCCTTGGCCGACTTGGCGCAAGCCCTGTTGAATCTGCGCAATAAAGGCCGAGCGCGAGGCTAGGTCTGCGACATTTTTTAGGACTATCTCGCTGCTATTGCTCGGTTGATTGCTAAGGATTTTGCCGTCTTGTTCGACCAGCATCACTTCGCCTTGAATTTCTCCTTCTTTCTCGGCCACCAGCTTATTGAAAAAGCCCAAGGTCACGTCGATGGTCGATACGCCATACGGGGCATTGTCTTTAAAAATCGCCATGGCGCAGTTGGTGCGCGGCTGGGCGCTGGCGTCATCTTTATAGGCGGCCGCCCACGCACACTGGCCACGAGGGGCCTGCATGCCATTACGATGCCAAGGCTGCTCGTAGTATTTCGGCGCTGCGGCGGAGTTCCAGAAGGTGTTCACCTGCAGTTGGCCGGAGGCATTGCGATGGTAAAAAGTGCTGTGCTGGTCGCGCTCCGAACGCTTTTGCGGCAACGGCCAGATGCCACCGCCAAACACCTTAGGATCGCCATATTGGTCGACCAGCCCCGGCACCACCCTATCAATAGTGTCGCTGTCGAGCAGCGGTATGGTTTGGGTAATGCTGCGCGACTGCGCCTCGACCTTGGCCAGCTCAAACAAAATCGTCTCGGCAATTTTGTTGACCTGACTCAGCACACGCTGCTCTTCGGAGGCTTTCAGGCGCGGGGTAATAAAGTGTCGAATGCCTTCCTCGGTGAGGATAAAAATAACCGACATAAACAACACAAGAATTAACGTATAACGCGCGCGAATGGTTTTAAACGAACCCATATCTACCTCTTCATGCTTGATCTGTGATGGCCTGCCGAGCCGCAGCACAGCGTGCAACCAGCTTTGCTCGCCGGATTAGCTATCGGCAGTCAGCTCCAGAGCTTGAGACACCGAGCCAAGCTGTTAGGCCCTGAAGCCAGCAGCTGACCGCGTCTGTTGAGCGTAGCAGTCGCGGCCAAACGCGCGCGCCTTAGCCGAGGCCGCGCTAACGCGCTAACGCGCTAACGCTGCCGCACGTTCGGGCCACTCGGGAGCCGCACGCAATTGGCCAATGCCGGCCCAGAGGGCATCAATCGAAGCCTTATGTTCGGCGTAAAAATGCAGATTCACCGCCATAAATACCTGCGCCCGCATAAAAGGCTGCGGCAGCACCTCGATACGTTTAGCAAACTCAGGATTTTCCAGCATCAGTTGCACGTCGTCGGTAACCCCAACTGCCAACTGGGCACGGCCGTGCAAGAGCATTTGGGCCATTTGGTAGGTGCCTTTGGCGCTGTCGTCGCCGGCCACCTGCAGCGCCCCGAGTCGATCGGCCGCCGCCCGGATGCCCGCTGGGAACAGTACCGGCGTGTGCAAGCCGCTAAAGTTGTGCCCATCCCAATTAGCGCTAGTACCTACTGCCCGGTAGACCACCCCGACTAATTCATTCAGGGCGTAGCGCTCATCCAGTGTGCCGGCCAACAGCGGGAATGCCATGTTTGCTTGGTTGCTAACGGTGGCGGCAATCGGCGCCGCTGCGTCATAGCGCCCGCTAACCAGCCCAGCCAAACAACGGCGCACGGGCACAGGTTCAAACTTAACCGCCCAACCCTGCGCCGCTGCCGCGTCGCGGATCAGGTCTTGGGCCTGACCGTCATGGTCGACAAAGGTCAGCGGCGGGAGGTCCACGTCAGGAATGCACACTCGCAGCAGCGGTTGCGCATACGCATTGCTCAAGCCGCTCAGCAACAGCCACGCCCCCACCGTAAGCAACGCTAAGCGCTGGCGAAATGCCCATCGACGGCCCGGAGTTTTCATTGTTCACTTGGCCGCAATGCCGCGACCCACGCAGGGTCTTGCATCAGCTTGGGTAGCACCTGATTGATAAAGGCCATCAGCTCTGGATGGCTGCGACTGGTAAACAGAAAGCGCTCAAACTCCGCTTGCGGCTGCGGATCGACATAGGCCCAGCGGTCAAAATCAGGCACTTCTGCGCGTATATGGGATAAAGAACTGGCCTGTAATAAAATCACATCCACGCGCTTATGCTGCAATTTGAGCACATTGCTGAGTTCATTTTGGGCGTCTTCACGCGTCAGCAAACCCGCCTTGAACTGCGCCTCTAAACTCGGGTAGAAATGCCCGCTGATGCCACCAAAGCGTGCGGCTTGCAGCGGGCGGCCTTGGTCAAATATGACTTTATCCGCCTGCCGAGACACGCGCAGATCGCTGTCGTGCATAAGGCTACTCGACCACAGATAACGCTGGCGCTGCGCATCCTCAACCCACAGCGGCTTGACCCAAGCCACTACGCCCAACCAGTCAGGCTTAGTTATCATGTACTGCAAACGCTTCTTCGGTACTTGCCGGGGCACAAACTGATAGCGCCCGGCCGACTGCTGGCTTAACCATTGCGCCAGCCGCACGGTATAACTGTCGGCCGTAGCTACGCCATCTACCGCATAGGGCAGCACGTGGTAATACGTCAGCAACTGAATTTTTTGCGCCGCGCTCGCGGGCAAACCCAGCCACATTAGACCGAGCCACATTAGCCACTGAATTATTTTTTTCGACATGCAGCGGTATGCCTGAACGGGCCAACCTTAGGGTGTTTTAACTATAGCCACTTAAGCGCCGAGCATGAACATCCACGCCAGACAGAGAACGCCAATGCACAAACCCCTAGGTTTTAGCCTGCTATTAGTGACCGCCCTGCTTGTGGTGTTTTTCAGCGGCCCACGGGTGCCACTCGACACCCAATTGCGCACGCTACAACTGCCCACCGACCTCGATCAGTACCTAGCCGCCCGCGAGGCGCTTTACCCGGATATAACCCCGAACACCGAGAAAACCATCGTCTGGGCCTACCCAGACAAACGCAAGACCGCGCTGTCGGTGATCTACCTGCACGGGTTTTCCGCCAGCCGCCAAGAAACCGCGCCGCTCAGTGATGAACTCGCCAAACAGCTCGGCGCCAATCTGTTTTACACCCGCCTCAGCGGCCATGGTCGCGGCGGCGCGGCGATGGCCGAGGCGAGCATCAATGACTGGCTAAACGACAGCCAAGAAGCCCTGCAAATCGGCGCGCAACTGGGTGAGCGAGTCATAGTGATTGCTACCTCCACCGGCGCCACCTTGGCCACCTGGCTGGCGACTCAGCCACAGAGCAAAAGCGTGCTGGCCTACGCCATGATCTCGCCGAATTTCGCCCCTAAAGACCCCGCCGCGCAGGTGCTAACGTGGCCCTGGGCCAGCCATTTTGCCCCGCTGTTGATTGGCCCCGAGCACCACTGGCAGCCGCGCAACGCCGAGCAGGCACGCTACTGGAGCCATAGATTCCCGACCCAAGCACTGCTGCCGATGATGGGACTGGTGGATTACGTGGATGAATTGCCCGTGCAAAACATCAAAACCCCGCTGCTGATGATTTACTCAGCCGACGATCAGGTGGTCAGCCCTGCTGCCACCGAGCAGATGTTTGCCCGCTTCGGCTCGACGCCCAAACAGTTGCTGGCGCTGACTGACACCCAAGATGACTCGCACCATGTATTGGCCGGGGCAATTCTGTCGCCACGGGATACGCCACGGGTGGCGGCGGCGATTATGCAGTTCATCCAACCGCTGCTAAACGCCCAGCCCTAAACGCAAAATCCCGCTCGAAAGCGGGATCTTGTCTGTAACCGTTAAGCCTTACTTGATCTTGGCGGCCAGTTCGCCACTGGCGTAACGCAGGTACATGGCTTCGAGGGAGATCGGTTTGATCTTCGAGGCATTACCGGCGGTGCCAAAGGCTTCGTAGCGGGCGATGCACACGTCGCGCATGGCCTTAACGGTTTCGCCGAAGAATTTACGCGGGTCAAACTCACTCGGCTGCTCGGCCATCATCCGGCGCATGGCACCGGTGGAAGCCAGACGCAGGTCGGTGTCGATGTTGATCTTGCGCACGCCGTGCTTGATGCCTTCGACGATTTCTTCCACCGGCACGCCGTAGGTTTCTTTGATGTCGCCGCCGTACTGGTTAATGATCGCCAGCCACTCTTGTGGTACCGACGAAGAGCCGTGCATCACCAAGTGGGTGTTAGGGATGCGCGCGTGAATCGCTTTGATCCGGTCGATGGCCAAGATGTCGCCGGTTGGCGGCTTGGTGAACTTGTACGCGCCGTGGCTGGTGCCGATGGCGATGGCCAAGGCATCCACCTGAGTTTGCTTAACGAAGTCAGCGGCTTCTTCCGGGTCAGTGAGCATCTGGCTGTGATCGAGCACGCCTTCCGCGCCGACGCCGTCTTCTTCGCCAGCCATGCCGGTTTCCAAGCTACCCAAGCAGCCCAACTCACCTTCCACCGAGACGCCGCAGGCGTGCGAGAAGGCTACGGTTTCGCGGGTCACACGGACGTTGTAGTCATAATCGGCTGGGGTTTTGCCGTCGGCTTTCAGCGAGCCGTCCATCATCACCGAGCTGAAGCCCAGTTGGATCGAACGCTGGCACACATCCGGGCTGGTGCCGTGGTCTTGGTGCATACACACCGGAATGTGCGGGAATTCTTCGATCGCGGCCAGAATCAGGTGACGCAAAAACGGCGCGCCGGCGTATTTACGCGCACCAGCCGAGGCCTGCACGATCACCGGCGAGTCGGTCTTATCCGCCGCTTCCATGATGGCGCGCATTTGCTCGAGGTTGTTGACGTTGAATGCCGGTACGCCATAGCCAAATTCGGCGGCGTGGTCGAGCATCTGACGCATGCTGATAAGTGCCATAGTTGCAGTCTCCCTTGTGTGTCTAGCCGTGCGCGCAGCGCTGAGCGTCTGCGCGAGTTAAATTATTTGCCTGGGGCTTTGCAGCCACGGCCGATCAAGTCGTTGTTAGCCACCCAGTACAGCAGACCTTCATCACCTTTGGTGTGCAAGGCCAACACGCCGTTACTGTAGAGCGCGCCCGAGGCGGCAGGTTCCGGGCTCAGTTGGTAGAGCTGGTCGCTGCCGCCGAGGCGCACTTGCATGCGGCTCGGTAAGGCCGGATCGGCGCGCCAATCCAGCTCAACCTGCGAGTCGCAGACCCAGCGTGTCCACTCAGCCGACGGCGCTGGCTGGCTCACGCAAGCACCAAGGCTGACGAGCAACGCCAGCATGACTAAATGTTTGTGCATCGGCGCAGCTCCTTATCAACTGGCTATGTACCCGTTAAGTGCTGATGGCAAAAAGTAGGGTGGGCTTCAGCCCAACAAGTCCCTTATCGCGCGGCGGTGGGCTGAAGCCCACCCTACAAAATCAACCTGCAACAGCTAACGGGTACACAGCCTATCCAATCAGCGCAACGGCGGATTACGCCTTGCTGCGCTGCTCCAGCACTTCGACTGCCGGCAGAACTTTGCCCTCGACGAACTCGAGGAAAGCCCCACCGCCGGTGGAAATATAGGAAATCTGCTCGGCAATGCCATATTTATCGATGGCCGCGAGGGTGTCGCCACCGCCGGCAATCGAGAACGCCGAACTGGCGGCAATCGCCTCGGCCAGCACTTTAGTACCGTTGCCGAACTGGTCGAACTCAAACACCCCAACTGGGCCATTCCACAAAATGGTCTTGGCCGATTTCAGCAGCTCGGCAAAGTTGGCGGCGGTTTGCGGGCCGATGTCGAGAATCATGTCGTCCTCGCTCACTTCGCTAATCAGCTTGACCGTGGCTTCAGCGGACTCGGCAAACTGCTTGGCCACTACCACATCGACCGGCAGCGGTACGCTGACCTTGGCGGCGATGGTGCGAGCGACGTCGAGCAAGTCAGGTTCATATAAGGATTTGCCGACTGGATGGCCAGCCGCGGCCAAGAAGGTGTTGGCGATGCCGCCGCCGACGATCAACTGGTCGCAAATCAGGCTCAGGCTATTCAGTACATCGAGCTTGGTCGAGACCTTGGAGCCAGCCACGATAGCGGCCATTGGCTTGGCTGGGTTGCCCAAGGCCTTGCCCAGCGCGTCCAACTCGGCCGCCAGCAACGGGCCGGCGCAGGCTACTTTGGCGAACTTGGCCACGCCATGGGTGGAACCCTCGGCGCGGTGCGCGGTGCCGAAGGCGTCCATCACAAACACATCGCACAGGGCGGCGTATTGCTGGGCCAACGCATCGCTGTTTTTCTTCTCACCGGCGTTGAAACGCACGTTTTCCAGCAGCACGATCTCGCCGGCCTTAACCTCGACACCGGCGAGGTAGTCAGCCACCAGCGGCACGTCGCGGCCCAAGGCTTGCGACAGATAAGCGGCGACCGGTGCCAAGCTGTTCTCGGCGGAAAATTCGCCTTCAGTTGGGCGACCGAGGTGCGAGCAAACCATCACCGCCGCGCCTTTTTCCAGGGCTAACTTGATGGTTGGCAGGGAGGCGATAATCCGCGCCGCGCTGCTGACCACACCGTCTTTTACCGGCACGTTGAGGTCTTCGCGGATCAGTACGCGCTTACCTGCAAGGTCAAGGTCAGTCATTTTCAAAACGGTCATAACAACAGCTCCGGTCGAGGCAATTAATGTGCGTGGGCGGCGTCGAGCCAATGCTCGGCGACGTCTAGCATGCGGTTAGCAAAGCCCCACTCGTTGTCGAACCAGGCCAACACGTTGACCAGCCGAGGGCCGGAAACGCGGGTCTGACTGCCATCGACAATGGCCGAGTGCGGATCATGATTAAAGTCGCAACTGGCGTGCGGCAGTTCGGTGTAGGCCAGTAAACCCTTGAGCGGGCCGCTTTCGGAGGCGCTTCGCAGCAGTTGATTAACTTCGCCGGCCGTGGTGTCGCGGGCCATCTGCAAGGTTATGTCGAGACAGGACACATTCACCGTCGGCACCCGAATCGCCTTGGCTTGAATCCGCCCGGTCAATTCCGGCAACAGCCGCTCGATACCGCGCGCCAGCCCGGTGGACACCGGAATCACCGACTGAAACGCCGAGCGGGTGCGGCGCAGGTCTTCGTGGTGATAGGCATCGATTACCGGCTGGTCGTTCATCGCTGAGTGAATGGTGGTAATCGACACGTACTCAAGGCCAATCGCCTCATTCAGCAGCTTTAACAGCGGCACGCCACAGTTGGTGGTGCAGGAGGCATTGGAGACCAACACTTCCTGACCCGTCAGTTGCTGCTGATTAACCCCGTAGACGATGGTGGCGTCGATATCCGTCTCGCTGGCCATCGGCTGTGACAACAGTAACCGCGGCGCGCCAGCCGTGATAAAGCGCTGAGCATCGGCGCGATTGTGATAAGCCCCCGAGCACTCCAACAATAAATCGATGCCCAGGGCCGCCCAATCAACCGCCTCGGGGCTGCTCTGACGCAAGACTTTTACGCACTGACCCTGGATATGCAGGCAATCACCGTCGACCCGCACCTCACCGGGAAAACGCCCGTGGGTGGAGTCGAAGCGGGTTAAGTATTCGATGCTGGCCTGATCGGCCAAGTCGTTTAGCGCGACAATTTCCAGCCGCGCCCCAGCGCCCCGTTCGTGCAACGCGCGCAGCACGCAACGACCGATACGGCCGTAACCGTTGAGGGCGATTTTATAGGGGCGATTGGCCATGAAGGTCCTTGGTTGAGGGCGGGAAAATCAACTGCTGTAGGGTGGGCTTCAGCCCACCGAATGACCGATAGGCTCGGCAATTCGGTGGGCCAAGGCCCACCCTACGCAACAGGAAGATTTAAACGTCGAGCAACTCGGCGGCCGTTTCCAGCAAATTCTCCAGAGTAAAACCAAACTCCTCGAACAGCGCGGCGGCCGGAGCCGACTCGCCGAAGCTGGTCATGCCGATAATCCGTCCTTCCAGACCGACATACTTGTACCAAAAGTCCGCATGCGAGGCTTCGATGGCAATCCGCGCGCTGACTTGCAGCGGCAGCACCTCTTGCTTGTAGCCGGCGTCTTGCGCGTCAAACACGCTGGTGCTCGGCATCGACACCACGCGCACTTTGCGGCCTTGAGCCGTCAGGGCGTCATAAGCCTGCACGGCCAAGCCAACTTCCGAACCTGTGGCAATCAGCAGCAACTCGGGCTCGCCGGCGCAGTCTTTCAACACATAAGCACCGCGAGCGATATCGGCCAACTGCTGAGCGTCGCGGCTCTGGTGCGGCAGGTTTTGCCGGCTGAAGATCAACGCCGACGGGCCGTCTGCACGTTCGATGGCGAACTTCCACGCCACTGCCGATTCAACCGCATCACATGGACGCCAAGTGTCTAGGTTCGGCGTGCCACGCAGGCTGGCCAACTGCTCGATCGGCTGGTGAGTCGGGCCGTCTTCGCCCAAACCGATGGAGTCGTGGGTGAACACATAGAGCACGCGTTGCTTCATCAGCGCCGACATGCGCACCGCGTTGCGGGCGTATTCCATAAAGATCAGGAAGGTCGCGCCGTACGGAATAAAACCGCCGTGACGGGCCACGCCGTTCATGATTGCGCTCATGCCGAACTCGCGCACGCCGTAATACATGTAGTTGCCGCTGGCATCGTTAGCCGACACGCCTTGGCAGCCCTTCCACAACGTCAGGTTGGAACCGGCCAAGTCGGCCGAACCGCCGAGGAACTCCGGCAGCAACGGGCCGAGGGCATTCAACGCGTTTTGGCTAGCTTTACGGCTGGCGATGGTTTCGCCTTTGGCCGCGACTTCTTGCACATAAGCAGCCGATTTGGCGGCGAAATCAGCCGGCAACTCGCCCTTCATGCGGCGGGTAAATTCGCTGGCTAATTCTGGATGGGCACCTGCGTAGGCGGCAAAGCGCTGGTTCCATTCGGCTTCGCGAGCGGCGCCAGCGGCTTTGGCATCCCACTCGGCGTAAAGCTCGCTAGGGATTTCAAACGGGCCGTATTTCCAACCCAAGGTGGCGCGGGTCAGGGCGATTTCTTCAGCCCCCAGTGGCGCGCCGTGGCAGTCTTCTTTGCCTTGCTTGTTCGGCGAGCCGAAGCCGATCACGGTTTTGCAGCAGATCAGCGTCGGTTGCTCGCTCTTGCGCGCAGTGGCGATGGCGATTTGCAATTCTTCTGGGTCATGCCCGTCGACGTGACGAATCACCTGCCAGCCGTACGCCTCAAAGCGTTTCGGGGTGTCGTCGGTGAACCAGCCTTCCACTTCGCCGTCGATGGAGATGCCGTTGTCGTCGTAAAAGGCGATCAACTTACCCAAGCCCAAGGTGCCAGCCAACGAGCTAACTTCGTGGGAAATGCCTTCCATCATGCAGCCATCACCCAAGAAGACGTAGGTGTGGTGGTCGACAATATTGTGCCCGGCGCGGTTGAACTGCGCCGCCAACACTTTCTCAGCCAGGGCGAAACCCACCGCGTTGGCCAAGCCTTGGCCGAGCGGGCCAGTGGTGGTTTCAACGCCTGGGGTGTAGCCAAACTCTGGGTGACCGGGAGTTTTACTGTGTAACTGGCGGAAGTTTTTCAAGTCGTCGATCGACAGGTCGTAGCCGGTCAGGTGCAGCAAGGAGTAGATCAGCATCGAGCCGTGACCGTTCGACAACACGAAGCGGTCGCGGTTGGCCCAGTCCGGGTTCGCCGGGTTGTGCTGCAGCACGTCGTGCCACAACACTTCGGCGATGTCCGCCATGCCCATCGGGGCACCGGGGTGGCCGCTATTGGCTTTCTGCACAGCATCCATGCTGAGTGCGCGGATGGCATTGGCTCGCTCGCGACGGCTGGGCATTGCTTATCTCCTAACGGGGCTGTGGTAGAAACAGCTCAATATCTACTGCGTTTGGTCATGCGGCGTTGAAAGCTGGCTCGGACTGCTCATTTACAACCCGTAAACACCGCGTCCTCGCCAGCTTTCGCCTTGCTTGACCTGCACTCGCTACGATCTTGAACTGATTCTGCGAAACATGAAGTCGAAAAAGGCGGGCATTTTCGCCCAGCGCGCCCGGCGGGGCAATCACAGATGGTCGCTGCGGCGGTATTTGTCGCAGTTAAGACCCTTATCGGGCTGATTCGCCAGTAAATAGTCACGCCGCTAATCCCCGCGCGCCCCGCAAGGGCAATATCAACATTTTTTGATATTGCCCTTGCGGGGCTAAATTTCCCCGCCTAGACTGCCACCCATGAACTTACCTGCCGCCCAGCTTCGCTTCGAAGCCAGTGATGCACTCGCCAGCCTGTGCAAGGCCGGCGGCGACCCGCTGCGCCTGAATGTGCTGCGCGCGCTGGCCAACGATTCCTTTGGCGTACTGGAACTGGCGCAGATTTTTGCCACCGGCCAATCGGGCATCAGCCACCACTTAAAGGTGCTGGCCCAAGCGCGCTTGGTCGCCACCCGGCGCGAGGGCAATGCGATTTTTTATCGCCGGGCGCTGGCGCAGACCGAGTTATTTTGCGGCAAGTTGCACGCCGCCCTGCTCGATGAAGTCGATGCGCTAGAGTTGCCCGCCGATGTACAACAACGCATCAGCGCCGTGCACAGCCAGCGCGCCGCGGCCAGCCAAGACTTTTTTGCGCGCATCGCCGATGGCTTTCAAGCCCAGCAAGATCTGATCGCCGGCCTGCCGCAGTACCGCGACAGCTTGCTCGGCCTGCTCGACTCACTCAATTTCCCAGCCAACGCCAGCGCACTGGAAGTCGGCCCCGGCGACGGCGGTTTCTTGCCCGAACTGGCCCGGCGCTTTGCCCAAGTGACGGCGCTGGACAATAGCCCGGCCATGCTCGAACTGGCGCGTCAGCGCTGTGAACGCGAAGGCCTAGCCAATGTTCAACTAGAGTTACTCGACGCTTTAAGCACCAGCCCGGCCAGCGCCGACTGTGTGGTGCTGAATATGGTGCTGCACCACTTTGCCGCGCCGGCCGAGGCGCTCAAGCAACTCAGCCAGCGGGTTAATCCCGGCGGCAGCTTGCTGATTACCGAATTATGCAGCCACAACCAGAGCTGGGCCCGCGAAGCCTGCGGCGATCTCTGGCTAGGCTTTGAGCAAGACGACCTGGCCCGCTGGGCCAGTGCCGCGGGGCTAACGCCCGAAGAAAGTCTGTACCTAGGTTTACGCAATGGTTTCCAGATTCAGGTGCGGCACTTTCGCCGCCCACTGGTCACTCCCACCTATATAGAACAGGAACTGCACTGATGAGCGAATACGCCCTCTTCACCTCCGAGTCCGTGTCTGAAGGACACCCGGATAAAATCGCCGACCAAATTTCCGATGCGGTGCTCGACGCCATCATCGCCAAAGACAAGCAAGCCCGTGTGGCCTGCGAAACCTTGGTGAAAACCGGGGTGGCGATTGTTGCCGGCGAGATCACCACCACCGCCTGGATCGACCTTGAGCAACTGGTGCGCGACGTGATCGTCGACATCGGCTACAACAGCTCGGACGTCGGCTTCGACGGCGCCACCTGCGGCGTGATCAACATCATTGGCAAGCAGTCGCCGGACATCAACCAAGGCGTTGACCGCACCAAGCCGGAAGACCAAGGCGCCGGCGACCAGGGCCTGATGTTTGGTTACGCCAGCAACGAAACCGACGTGCTGATGCCCGCACCGATCGTGTTCAGCCACCGCTTGGTTGAGCGCCAGGCCGAAGCGCGTAAATCCGGCCTATTGCCGTGGTTGCGCCCCGACGCCAAGAGCCAAGTGACCTGCCGCTACGAAAACGGCAAAGTGGTGGCCATCGACGCCGTGGTGCTGTCGACCCAGCACAACCCGGACGTTAAATACGCCGACCTGCGCGAAGGCGTGATGGAGCTGATCGTCAAGCACGTGCTGCCGGCCGAACTGCTGCACAAAGACACCCAGTTCCACATCAACCCGACCGGCAACTTCGTGATCGGTGGCCCAGTGGGCGACTGCGGTCTGACCGGCCGTAAAATCATTGTCGACTCCTACGGCGGCATGGCCCGTCACGGCGGCGGCGCGTTCTCCGGCAAAGATCCATCCAAGGTGGACCGTTCGGCCGCGTACGCCGGTCGTTATGTAGCCAAGAACATCGTTGCTGCCGGCCTGGCCCAGCGCTGCGAGATTCAAGTGTCGTACGCCATCGGCGTGGCGCAACCGACCTCGATCTCGATCAACACCTTCGGCACCAACACCGTCAGCGAAGACAAAATCATCAAGTTGGTGCGCGAAGTGTTCGACCTGCGCCCATACGCCATCACCAAGATGCTCGACTTGCTGCACCCGATGTACCAAGCCACTGCGGCTTACGGTCACTTCGGCCGCACCCCGCAAGAAGTCACCGTCGGCAACGACAGCTTCACCACCTTCACCTGGGAAAAAACCGACCGCGCCGCCGACCTGCGCAGCGCCGCCGGCTTGTAAGGCCAGCCGCAACACCAAAGCCCCGCCTTGTGCGGGGCTTTTTGTTGGCGCGCGTCTAAGCTCTAAGCATCACTCCCCTGAGCAAGGATGCTCTCGATGCGCCATCGACTGACTGTATTACTCTGCCTACTGAGCCCACTCACGCTCGCCGCCACCTGCCCGAACCTCAGCCCGAGCCAAGCACAAACCGAACTGACCGAGCGCAGCCAGCAAATCGCCCAGTGGGACGACGCCTACCATCGCCAAGGCGTTGCGCTGATTGCCGATGAACTCTACGACCAAGCGCGCAGCCAGCTAGCTCACTTGCGTGATTGCTTTGCCGCCGCCACAACCCACAGCGCCGCCGAGAAGCCATTGGCCAGCAGTGGCGGCCCAATCAAGCAGCCCATCGCTCAGACCGGCCTGAACAAATTTGCCGATGAAAGCGCCGCGCGCCAATGGATCAGTACCCGCAATGAGCTGTGGATACAGCCCAAGGTGGATGGCGTGGCGGTGACCCTGATCTTTCAAGACGGCCGACTGCAACAGGCCATCAGCCGTGGCGACGGCAGCAGCGGGCAAGACTGGACGGCCAACGCTCGGCTAATCCCCGAACTGACGCAGCCGCTGGCCAGCCACGGTGCCTTGCTGCTGCAAGGCGAACTTTACTGGCGGCTGCCCGGCCATATTCAAGCCAAGGCCGGCAGCCTTGGCGCGCGAGGCAGGGTCGCCGGCCTGATGGCGCGACGCAACCTGAGCGCCACCGAGGCTGGACAAATCGGCCTATTTATTTGGGAATGGCCGAGCGGCCCGGCCAGCATGAGTGAGCGCCTTAGCGGATTACGCGCACTCGGCTTTGCCCAATCCGCGCAACTCAGCCAACCCATCAGCACCTTCGAGCAAGCCCAGCAGTGGCGCGATACCTGGTATCGCAGCGAGCTGCCGTTTGCCAGCGACGGCGTGGTGCTCAAACAAAGCACGCGACCCAGCGGCGAGCATTGGCAAGCCAGCCCACCCGAGTGGGCAGCGGCGTGGAAGTACCCGATCGCCCAATCCTTGGCACAAGTACGCACGGTGCAATTTACTATCGGCCGCACGGGACGCATCACCCCGGTGCTCAACCTGCAGCCGCTGCGCTTGGATGACCGGCGCATTAGCCGGGTCAGCCTCGGCTCCTTGCAGCGCTGGCAAAAACTGGATATCCGCCCCGGCGATCAAGTCGCCATCGCCCTCGCCGGCCTGACTATCCCTAGGTTCGACAGCGTGGTGACGCGCAATCCAGAGCGCGCCGAGCTGGCGGTGCCGCTGGCCAGCGATTACCACGCCCTAAGTTGTTGGCAATTTAGCCCCGCTTGCGCCAGCCAGTTTCGCGCCCGGCTGATTTGGCTCAGCGGCAAGCAGGGTCTCGCGCTACCCGGTGTCGGCCCCGGCACTTGGGACAAGCTGCTCAAAGCACAGCACGTATCTGGCCTGCTCGACTGGTTGGATGTAACCACCGAGCAGCTTGGTAGCACACCCGGTTTCGGGCTGCGCAGCGCCAGCCAGCTCAGTCAGAGCTTGCAAGCCGCCCGCCAACGACCCTTTCGCACCTGGCTACGGGCCATCGGCCTGCCACCCAGCGGCGCGGCCAAGCTGGCCGATAACTGGAGCACACTGGCCCAGCGCAACGTGGCGCAATGGCAAGCCGAACCGGGTATCAGCCCAGCACGCGCGCAAGCCTTGCAGCGGTTTTTTCAGCACCCGGAGGTGCTGGCACTGCGCGCCCAGTTGCAGGCAATTGGGGTCGCGGGTTTTTAATCGGCTGACGTGCGCCGCCATAAGCGAGCAGCATTAACTGCGCTAAGCTCAGGCAACTAGTCTGCTCCGTGCTGCGAGAAGCCCATGTCGTACACCCGCCTCAACCTCGTCACGCTAAGCCTATTGCTGCCGGCCACCGCGCTGGCAGACGCCCCGCCAGTGCTGCGCATTTGCTACGAGACGCAAGACTCGCTGCCCTTCTATTCGGCCGTGACCGATCAAGGCCCGACGGGCCCGGGCCTACTGCTTGAGCTAATACAAGCGGCCGCCAAGCAGGCCAACCTCAGCCTAGAGTTTCAACGTCAGCCGTGGAAGCGCTGCATTCTGCAATTGCAGCAAGGTCAATCGGACGGCATTTTTGCCGCTATCTGGCAGCCCGAGCGCGACAGTTGGGGGCAATTCCCGGGCCGCGATACCCAAAGCGATGCCCCGGTGCAGCGCCACTACCGGCTCTGGCAAGTTGACTATCCGATCATCGCTCACCGTGACGGCACGCTCGGCTGGGACGGCGCGCAATTTAGCGGCACCCGCAATGGCTTGAGCGCGCCACTGGGCTACGTAGCTAATCAGCAGTTAGACGCCCTCGGCGTACTCGCCAAACCCACCTACAGCGCCGAAATCGCCCTCAAGTTAGTCGCCCATGAACGCCTCGATGGCTACGTGCTAGAGCGCCAGATCGCGCGCCATTACATCCGCACCCTAGGCCTGCAGACGCAATTAGTGTTGTTGCCCAAACCGCTGCTCAACGCCGACTGGTACTTACCGCTGTCACACCAGTTTTACCGCCAACACCCGGAGATTGCGCAGCGGTTCTGGCAAGCTTTGGCCGAACAACGCGAGGCCCGCAGCGCGGAGCTAAGCAAACGTTACCTGACGCCAGAATAGTTCTGGCAACAGGCGCACTGCACCCGAGCACCACACGGTCGATCTCGCGAATAAAACATGTACAGAATTAATTTATTGTACTAGTTTTGTATAACACTCAAAAAGCGAGGTGCGCCATGAATCTGCAGCAGCTAAGTCACAACGCCCAAAGCGGTCTGATTGATGAGTTAAATCTAATTTCGCTGGAGGGCGGGATTTATCTTCTTGAAGCACGAATGGAGGGCAAATCTAATCGGCTGGCAGATGATAAAGGCCAAACTGTTCGCTTACGCTCGATCGAACATGCGCGGGAAATTCTGAAAAACGTCTCAGTCGTGCCTTTTCATCTGGTACATGCGGTCGTGCACGAAGAGATGTGCGGGCTGCCTTCCGCCCCCAGTGAAGTGCTGCGCGTACCTATTAGCATGCATAGCATGCATTGAGCCAAGCGCGGCCTAGGCTGGCCGTTTTAACGGCCGCCTACCGCGCAACTAACCTTGACTCAATAGTCGCGAAACTCTTGATGGCAGGCCTCGCAAGCGTTCTCGACTTGCTTAAACGGCTGGGCCAAGTTGGCGGGCAGCAAAGGTGGCTGGCTGCCGATCAAGGCCAGTGCGGCCGTGGTTGTTTCAAGCTGCTTGGCCAACTCGTCAAAGCGCTGCTGATTTTCCCAGACTTCATCTTTGGCGCTGCTTTTACCGGCATCGCGGACCTGCGGGAAGTGCTGCCAAGGCTGCTGCGCCAAGCTGGCCAACAGGCTGGTGCTGGCGGCGAAAGTCGGCGCGTCGAACTTAACCCGCCCGCGCAACATACCGCCCAGTTGCTCACTGGTTTTTAACATCTGTTTGAAGATGGTCTGCCGCTGGCCCAGCGGCGAGTTGGGATCGACTCGGTTACAAGCAGTCAACGTCAGGCAAGCGAACAGGGCAACAAGGAGGACTTTACGGGGCATGGCGGATACTGGCGGTCAGCAAAAAGGCCGCCAGTATCCGCGCATAGAACCGTTTTGCCCAGTTCAACGGCGCATGAGCAAGCGCAGCAGATCCTGCACAAGTACTTAAGACGCGACCACAAACAGGCTGACAATAATGCCCATGCCCACGCCCCACACCAAGGTGCGCAAGCGGCCGATATCGCGGATATAGCAATAGGTGAACAGCAGCCGGCTGATCACAAAGGCGATGGCCAAGGCATTCAGGGTCGACTGCTCAGCGCCACCGGCCAGATGGGCAATAATCACTGCCGCGGCAAAGGCTGGGGTGACCTCAAAGCCATTCAGTTGGGCGCTGACCGCCCGTTTACGCGCGCCTTCGAGGGTGGCCAAAAACGCCCGTGGATCGCGGTTTTCTTTATCGCCAAAATCACCGCCAGTGAACTTGGCATAACCCGTGGATAGATAAGGCAAGCAGATCGCGATCAGCACACACCAGTAAGCAATAGTCATGGCAACTCCGTTTGTAGTTAGTTATTCGACGGTAGACGCTGCAGCCTGCCGAAAAACCCAACACAACGCCATGACTGCGCTGCCTTATTGCGCCGGCAAATAGCTCACTATGGCCGACAGAAAGCCTTGGGGAACCGCCATTGCTTGGCTATAATTGCCGAGCTTTTTGGCGCGCAGGTTTTGCCTGCACGCTCCCGCCACCCATCCGAGGGGCGCTGCAGCAGGCACCGAGCCTGTTTTGGATCTTGCCAGCCGTGAAGCGGCAGATCTAAATCAGACTCTCGCCTGTCAGGCTCGGATGGGGCGTACTCAACCGCTGGTTGAACCCTCACGGGTGCCAACTGCGGTTAAAACGCATCAACGGCGCCCATTCGCACACCACGAATGGAGTTACCGCATGAGCGCTGCTTTTACTGACTTTAAAGTTGCTGATATTTCCCTGGCCGCTTGGGGCCGCCGCGAAACCATCATCGCCGAATCCGAAATGCCAGCCCTGATGGGCCTGCGCCGCAAGTATGCCGGCGAGCAACCGCTGAAAGGCGCCAAGGTCATCGGCTGCATCCACATGACCATCCAAACCGCCGTACTGATCGAAACCTTGGTAGCCCTAGGCGCCGAAGTGCGTTGGTCGTCGTGCAACATCTTCTCGACTCAGGACCAAGCCGCTGCCGCTATCGCCGCCGCCGGTATCCCGGTATTTGCTTGGAAGGGCGAAACCGAAGAGGAGTACGAGTGGTGCATCGAGCAAACCATCTTGAAAGATGGCCAGCCGTGGGATGCCAACATGATCCTCGATGATGGCGGCGACCTGACCGAAATTATCCACAAGAAATACCCGGCCATGCTCGACAAGATCCACGGCGTGACCGAAGAGACCACCACCGGCGTACATCGTCTACTGGAAATGCTCGCCCGCGGCGAGCTGAAAATCCCAGCCATCAACGTTAACGACTCGGTCACCAAGAGCAAGAACGACAACAAATACGGTTGCCGTCACAGCCTCAACGATGCCATCAAGCGCGGCACTGACCACCTGTTGTCCGGTAAGCAAGCGCTGGTCATCGGCTACGGCGACGTGGGCAAAGGCTCGGCACAATCGCTGCGCCAAGAAGGCATGATCGTTAAGATCACCGAAGTGGATCCAATCTGCGCCATGCAAGCCTGCATGGACGGTTTTGAACTGGTATCGGCCTTCAAAGACGGCATCAACGATGGCACCGAAGGCTGTGTAGACGCTGCTCTGCTGGGCAAGATCGACCTGATCGTGACCACCACCGGCAACTACAACGTGTGTGACTCGAACATGCTCAAGGCGCTGAAAAAACGCGCCGTGGTTTGCAACATCGGTCACTTCGACAACGAAATCGATACCGCTTTCATGCGCAAAAACTGGGCCTGGGAAGAAGTTAAGCCACAGGTGCACAAGGTTCACCGCACCGGCAAAGACGGTTTCGACCCACAGAATGATGACTACCTGATCCTGCTGTCGGAAGGCCGCTTGGTTAACTTGGGCAACGCCACTGGCCACCCAAGCCGGATCATGGATGGCTCGTTCGCCAACCAAGTGCTCGCGCAAATCCTGCTGTTCGGCGCCAAGTTTGCTGACCTGTCGGCGGCCGATAAAGCTGCTCGCCTGACGGTAGAAGTGCTGCCGAAGAAGCTCGACGAAGAAGTGGCGCTGGAAATGGTTAAAGGCTTTGGCGGTGTGGTTACCCAACTGACCACCAAGCAAGCTGAATACATCGGCGTGCCGCAGCAAGGTCCGTTCAAGCCACACGCGTATCGCTACTAATACAACGCCAAACCGTAGGGTGGATTAGCCGCGCAGCGGCGTAATCCACCGATTATTTCGGCGGGTTAGCGCCGCGCAAATACCACCGAGAGCTTTTGCTCAGGTGGCATGCGGCGCTAACCCGCCCTACACCCTACGCATGGTTTTAACGGAACTCTCCTATGTCACAAGAACGCCGCTACAGCTTCGAGTTTTTCCCGACTAAGACCGATGCCGGGCATGAAAAATTAATGACCGTGGCGCGCCAATTGGCGGGCTACAACCCCGATTTCTTCTCCTGCACCTACGGTGCCGGTGGTTCCACCCGTGACCGTACGGTGAACACCGTGCTGCAACTGGATGGCGAAATAAAGGTGCCGACCGCGCCGCACCTGTCCTGTGTGGGCGACTCCGCAGAAGACCTGCGCAGCCTGCTCAAGCTTTATCAAAGCAACGGCATCAAGCGCATCGTTGCGTTGCGTGGCGACCTGCCCTCGGGCATGGGCATGGCCAGCGGCGAAATGCGTTACGCTAATGAGCTGGTGGAATTTATTCGCAACGAAACCGGCGAACATTTTCATATCGAAGTCGCCGCGTATCCGGAGATGCATCCGCAAGCGCGTAACTTTGAAGACGACCTCGCCAACTTCGTGCGCAAGGCTCGCGCCGGCGCTGATAGCGCGATTACCCAGTACTTTTTCAACGCCGACAGCTACTTCTACTTTGTCGAGCGCGTGCGCCAAATGGGCGTGGATATTCCGATCGTGCCGGGCATTATGCCGATCACCAACTACAGCAAACTGGCGCGCTTCTCGGACGCCTGCGGCGCAGAAATCCCCCGCTGGATTCGCAAGCAGCTAGAGTCTTACGGTGACGACCTAGACAGCATTCAGGGCTTCGGCGAGCAGGTTATCAGCCAGATGTGCGAGCAGCTCTTGGCCGGCGGCGCACCGGGTTTGCATTTCTACACGCTCAACCAAGCCGAAGCCAGCTTGGCCATTTGGCACAACTTAAAACTGTCGAACTAACCCCTCGGCAGCCACCCATAGCAAGGACGAGCATGCGCCTGCCACGCCTCACACCACTGCTGCTACTGGCTTGCAGTCACCTAGCGCAGGCCAGCTCGGATAACTTTTGCAGCCCTAGTTGGCAGCTGACCGCGAACAAGCCCAATCGGTGCAGCAGCGTGGCTTTTTTAAGCCCGGCCAATGGCAGCCAAGTGAATCTGCAACTGCTATTGGCGGACGCTAATCGGTTGCGCATTCGCCAGTCACCACTGAGCGATGACGAGCAACTGTTCGGTTACGCGCAGGTGCCATTCGATGTCAGTCGGCTGCTGTTTCCGTCCGCCGATCGTGCCGCCGCCAGTGTCGTCGCGCCCGACAGCCCGGCACCCATCGACCCCGAGTTGCTCAAGCTGAACAACCTGCTGCAACAGCTGGGCTTGCCCGCTGACGAGAGGCTACTGGGCGACGATCAACCCTTCGCCGAAGGTGAGGGCAATCGCCAACGCAGCAACAGCCGCGCCAATGCGAATGCCTTCATTGAGCAATTACTGGCTAGCGACTTGCCCGCCAGCGAGCGACAAAGCCTGGCCTTACAGCGCCTGCAACTGCTGCAAAGCTGGCGCAGCGAAGAGAATCCCGAGGCAGCCGCCAGCGATGCCGATGGCGCGACTGCAACTGTTGCCCCAGCTGCACCGCCGGCCGCCGCAGCGGCCATCAGTAACCCCGTCGAAATCCCCATCAGCTCAGTTCTCGGCCAGCAGTTCAGCACTTACCTGCAAGGCGCCAGCGCCTTCTATGCCGGTGATTTCAGTGCGGCCCTAGGAAGTTTTCAAACCCTCAGCGACAGCCCGCAGCCGTGGCTCAAGCAAGCAGCGCTGTACATGCTGGCGCGCACCGAGCTGAACGCCGCGCAAGCCCAAGCGTTCGATGAATGGGGCGCACTGGAAAGCAAGCTGCTCGATCAAGCGGCGCTGAACAATACCGACGTAGCCTTTCGCAGCTACCTCAGCACCTATCCGCAGGGCAGCTATGCGCAGTCGGCCAAAGGCCTGTTGCGCAAGGTCTATTGGCTGAAAAACGATCAGCCACGTTTAGCCGCCGAATACGCCGAGCAGTTCGCCGCCAGCGACGCCGCGCAAGACCCCGACCTCACTGAGTTGACCCTTGAGGTAGATGACAAGCTGCTGCTCAATGGCCAGCCGGAGAGCGTCAGCGACCCACTGCTGCTGGCTACCTTGATCCTCGGCGAGCTGGCCCCGCACAGCAAACCTGCAGACAATTTCAGCCAGGCCCGGCTCAGCGCACTGCAATCGCGTTTTCTCACTCAGCCCGAGCTGTTCAGTTACCTGCAAAGCGCACTGTATTTTTACCTCGAACAAGACCCAGCCAAGACCCTCGCCAGCCTGCCGCCACTAGACCCCAGCCAGCCGCTCAATTATCTGCGTTTCAGCCAGCAGAGCCTGCGTGGTTTCGCCCTCGAAGCGCAGCAAAAGTGGTCTGAGGCGCAGGCGCTATGGCTGCAACTGTTGCCGCTGGCCAAACAACCGCTGCAACAGGCCCAGCTGGAACTGGCGCTGGCACTCAACTATGAGCGGGCCCAGCAACTCGACCAAGTGTTTGCCGCAAACTCACCGATTCAGACCCAGCAATTGCGCGATATTTTGCTGCGCAATGTTGCTGGTCCAGCCTTGCTACGCGCCCGCAGCGGCTCCGACAGCAGTCCGGCCGAGCAACAAGTGGCGCTGTTTAGCCTGCTCTACAAAGACCTACTACGCGGTTTCTACGCCGATTTCCTGAGCGATTTAGCCCTGCTGCCGCAACCGCTGCCGGCCACTAAGCTGGCCAACCGTTTAGACCTTTGGTTTGCCGATGCGCCCAGCTTGGCGCTGTTTCAATGGCCCGGCGGCAGCGGCGATGCCGGCTACATCTGCCCCAGCCTGCACGAGATAGCCAGCACGCTGGCCGGTAATCCACAGGACCCGCAGGGGCTGAACTGCTTAGGCGAGTTTATCCGCAGCAATGCTCTGGACGCGTTCCCCCTCGACCAGCAACCGCCAGCCCCGGAACTGGGCAGCAGCGCCACGCAGTTTAGCGGCCAACGCTACTCACGCTTAGACGGCTACCTGCAGGTAATGGCGGCGCCCAAGGCTGACAATAATGAGCGCGCCTATGCCCTGTACCGTGCGATCAATTGCTTTGCGCCCAGCGGCTACAACGGCTGCGGCCCGCAAGAGATCGACCCGGCACTGCGCAAACAGTGGTTCCAAACCCTGAAGAAACAGCACGCAAAAACCCCGTGGGCGCAGTCACTGAAGTACTACTGGTAAGGATGCGCCACCTAGCCTGCGGGCTACTGGGCCTGCTCAGCGGGCTGGCGGCGCCAATGCTAAGCGCCGCCAAGGTGGACGCCAGCCAGTACCACGCGTTCTGGCTGTGGAGCGGAGTACGCCCACAGCCAGTGCTGGCTCAAGCCCGCAGCCTGTATATTTTGCAGGGGCAGATCAGCCCAGTGCGTTACTCACGCGACACCACGCCACGTTTTATCGCGCAAAGCCCAGCCGTCGCCAAGCTCGAATCCAATCAGGCCGAAATCTGGCTCAGCTACCGGGCGCAAGCCCTCGACTGGAACGAGCCGGTGTACGCCACCTTGCTGGCGCAACTGCAACGCTGGCAACGCACCGGCAATCCCCTGCACGGCATTCAGATCGACTTTGACGTGCGCACCCGCGAGCTGAATAACTATCTGCTGTTTCTGCGTGATTTACGCCGCCGCCTGCCCCCGCAATACCACCTGAGCATTACTGGGCTGCTGGATTGGAGCGCGAATGCCGACCCTCGCGTCATCAATCAACTGCAGGGTGTGGTCGATGAGGTGGTGATCCAAACTTACCAAGGCCGCCAGAGCATCGACAATTACGCCGCCTATATGCCGCAAATTAGTCGCCTGCAATTGCCATTTAAAATGGGCCTAGCGCAATACAGCGAGTGGCAGGCGCCGCCGCAGCTTGAGCAATCGCCGTGGTTTCGCGGCTATGTGGTGTTTCTGCAAAACCCCTAACAGCCTTTAGCGCCCGCTGGTCGCTTAGTCGATAGGTAGCTACTAGTCGCGCAGCCACCTTGCTCTGTTATACTCCGGGCTCCCGTCAGGCTTGCGCCCGGACACTCGGCACCTTTGCCCAGTAGGACCGGTCGGGAGTGCTCTGCAAGAGCGCCTCATGCCAGACACCATCGCCCTTCGAGCTCAGCTCGTTACACAGACAGGATTACTCATGTCCTTTGCTTCCCTCGGTCTCTCCGAGGCTTTAGTCCGCGCCGTCGAGGCTGCTGGCTACACCCAACCTACTCCAGTGCAATTGCGGGCCATCCCTGCGGTATTGCAAGGTCGCGACCTAATGGTTGCCGCCCAGACTGGCACCGGCAAAACTGGTGGTTTTGCCCTTCCCGTGCTGGAGCGCCTGTTTCCAGGCGGCCACCCGGACCGCGAACAGCGCCACGGCCCACGCCAACCACGCGTGCTGGTGTTAACCCCAACCCGTGAACTGGCCGCGCAAGTGCACGACAGCTTTAAGCTGTACGCCCGTGATCTTAAATTCGTCAGCGCCTGCATCTTTGGCGGCGTCGGCATGAACCCACAAGTGCAAGCCCTAGCCCGTGGCGTAGACGTGTTAGTCGCCTGCCCCGGCCGCCTGCTTGACCTCGCCAGCAAAGGCAGCGTCGACCTGTCGCGGGTAGAAATTTTAATTCTCGACGAAGCCGACCGCAT
>JBILAR010000048.1:0-24509 GCA_044354115.1 Pseudomonas sp.
TCTGCTGACCTCAACTTCTCGAACCGCCCGGTGCGGACCCGCATGCCGGGTGGTGTGGCAGGGGCGCGGCCAGATGGCCGCCTCCTATGCCGATTCTCTTTGCTCGCGCAAAAGAGAAAGTAACCAAAGAGAAAGCGCGCCCTACATCCGGGTTTCGCTGCGCTCAACTTCCCTCGTTCCGATGCTGCTCCGAGGGTCGGCAAGACGGGCCATCCTGGCCCAGCATGCCTCGTTTGGCATCCTGCCAAACGCCCCTCTACACAACACCTGCACTCGGCCTCCTGACGGGGGTATTTGGACCGAGTCGTTTGGTGATTTTTTGCTTGGCTTCGATTTTTTTCAAATCAAAAGCCAATGCTTTGCTGCGGCTAGCAAATCAATACGCGCCGGGATAAACGCCCCTTTTCAGCAGGCCGAGCGCAATCGTTGCGTAGCGGGTTAAGCGGCAGGATGCCGCGAGAGCTGTGTTGGGCCACGGATGGCCCGTCGCAGCGGGCCCACGGAGCAATGATTGGGTGAGGGAAATCGAGCGCAGCGAGACCCGGATGGCAGGGGCAAGCCTTCTTGGTTACTTCTGGGGCGACTGCCAGAAGTGACTCGCCGTAAAGGCGAAACCCATCGTTCAAACAAAACCGCAGCGGCGTTCGAGCATCAATTTTGAAAACACATTCAGCGCGAATTTCGTCTACGCGATGTTGTTGACCCCTTGCAACACGTAATTTGGACATGTTTTTTTTGCGTGCTGCTTTACTCGGCGTTGGCAAAACCTTGCTGGCGCCAAGCTTCGTAGACCGCGATAGCGACAGTATTAGACAGATTTAGGCTGCGGTTGCCCGGCTGCATTGGCAGGCGCAAGCGCTGCTCGGCGGGTAAGCTGTCGAGGACCTCGGCTGGCAGGCCACGACTTTCCGGGCCGAATAGGAAAATGTCGCCGGGCACGAATTGGCACTCGGCATAGGAGTGACTGCCTTTGGTGGTAAAAGCGAATATCCGACCTCCAGCGATTTCTGCTATACATTCGCTAAGTGTTTGATGTCGCTTTAATCTTGAGTATTCGTGATAGTCCAAACCGGCGCGTCTAAGGCGTTTATCGTCCAGTTCAAAACCGAGCGGATCGATTAGATGCAACTGACAGCCACTGTTGGCGCATAAGCGGATGATATTGCCGGTGTTAGGCGGGATTTCTGGCTGAAACAGCACGACGTGGAACATAAAAGTGCTCAAGGTTGAGGCAAAGGTGCATTCTACAGGCGCGAGTTAATCTGTAGTAAATCAACACAAGGCAGAGTTGAAGGGGACGCCCTTGTTGGCATGGCTGAATAAGAATAAGAAAACCACCCAGGGTTTGCTCGGTATCGAAACCAGCCCCGAAGGTATCGCCTTGGCCCATGTGCTGCGCACGCCTGGCCAGCCGGTGCAGTTGCTACGTTGTGTGTTTCGTCCCGCGTTGCCGGACCATCAGGCCGCTGTGCTCAAGGGCATGGTCGAGGAGTTCGGCTTGGCCGGCATGCCGGTGAATCTGTTGCTGCACCCGGCGGTCTACCAAATGCTCCTGCTGGATAGCCCCGACGTACCTGCGGCCGAACTACGCGACGCGATGCGCTGGAAGGTCAAAGAGCAGATTAGCGAACCCATTGAGCAGGTTCTGGTCGACGCTTTCGCGTTACCCAGTGATGCTTATCGCGGTCGCTCGCGCATGGCCTATTGCGCGGTGCTGGCGAAAAGCCGGGTGAGCGCATGGGTCGAGTTGCTTAAACACGCCGAGTTAAAACTGCAGAGCATTGATGTCACTGAGATGGCCTTTCGTAATCTGGGTCTGCTGGCCGGCGCCGAGGGGCTGAATCTGGCGTTGCTGCGGTTGCGCTCCAGCGAAGGGCTGATCTGCGTTCAGCAAGGTGCCGATCTGTATATGGCTCGGCGCATTGAGCAAGGCTTGGATCAAGCCAGCCAAGATTTTGCCGGTGTTACCCTGGAGATTCAGCGTTCTCTCGATTACTTCGAAAGCCAGTTAGGTAAAGGCTACATCAGTCGCTTGTTGCTGATGCCGATGAAACGTGACGGTGCGCAGGCATTAAAAGCGCTAGGTGATGGTTTGGCGGTGAATCTGCAGGCGCTGAATTTACGCGATTTATTTGTCGGCCAGGCCGCCACTGAGCTGGATGAAGTGCAGCAGGCTTACTGTTTCTCCGCCGTTGGCGCTGCTTTACGGTTGGAGGTCTGATGCAAAACATTAACCTCTACCAAGTCGAACAAAAGCGCCGCAGTGGCCCACGGCCCAAGCAGATGGTGCTCGGCTGGATCGTGCTCTTTATGTTGCTGCTGGTGCATGGCGCTTGGCAAGGCTGGCAGTTACAGCGTGCGACTACGCTTGCCGGCGCGGCGCAAGCGCGGGCGCAAAACCTGCAGGATCAGTTAAGCGCGGCGCAGGCCAGTTTCGTCGAGCCGCAACTCGACCCACAGTTGCCGCTGCAGTTGGCTCAGCAGGAGCGCAGCAACCTGCAATTGCAGCGTTTGGTCGCGCATTTGCAGTTGT
Organism: Pseudomonas sp.; assembly: GCA_044354115.1. Classification (GTDB taxonomy): domain Bacteria; phylum Pseudomonadota; class Gammaproteobacteria; order Pseudomonadales; family Pseudomonadaceae; genus Aquipseudomonas. The sequence goes on from JBILAR010000048.1 coordinate 2,534, forward strand.
TAACCCAGCAGCAAAGCGCAGGTTTTGTTGCACCTCTGGCGGCCTTGTCGGAACGCCATCCACCGAATGGTTTATGGCTCAGTGAGATTGCCCTACGCGATGGCGGCAGCGCCCTGAGCCTGCAAGGCGTGACTCAAGACCAGCAGCTATTACCACTGTATTTGCAGAGTTTGGGCGTCAGCCCAGTGTTCCATGGCCGGGAGTTCGCCCGTTTTGAACTGCAGCGTAACGATGCCGGGCTGCTGGGTTTCCGCCTGTCTTCGCGATTAGACGAGGAGGGCAAAATCGGTGAATAAATTATTCCAGCGCTGGCTACTGCTCGAGCCGCGTGAACAGTGGCTGAGTTACGCCGTGGCCTTGGCTGTGGTGGGCATGCTGTACATGCTGCTGCTGGGCGACCCGCTCACCCTGCGGGTGGCCAAGCAAGAGGCGCTGGTTAAAACCGCAGTGCTCAGCCAGCAAGCGGCGCAAGTGGGCTTGGCCGACTTGCAAGCCAAACTCGCCGCCGACCCTAATGCGCCGTATCGCAGCGCCTTGCTTACTGCGCAGGCCAGTGGTGAGCAGTTGATTGGTGAGATTGATCACGACACTGCGGGCCTGTTGCCACCGGCAAAAATGCGCGCGGTGCTGCAAGAGTTGCTGCGCGCCCAACCAAAATTACGTTTGCTGGGCTTGCAGAGTTTTTCTGAACCCCTGCAACTGGCTACGGACGAGGCGGATAAAACCCCAGCCGTAGCGGCTAAAGCGCCGGTGACACTGTACCGGCACGGCTTAAAAATTAGCCTGCAGGGCGGTTATTTTGATTTGTTGCTGTACCTACAGGCGATCCAAGCCAGTGGCTGGAAGTTGCATTGGGATAGCCTGGATTACCAAGTGGGCAGTGATGGCCCGGCGCAGGCAAAAATTAATTTGGTGCTCTATACCTTGAGCCGCGAAGCGGGGTGGATTGGTGTTTAAACCAGCCGGTTTGTTGATACTCCTTGGGCTTTGTTCGGTCGCGCAAGCGGCCCTAGATCCGACCCAGCCGCCAGCCTCCGCGCTCACCGCCAGCGCCAGTGAGAGCGCGCCAGCGACGTTACGCCTGCAGTCGATAGTGCGCGGCGCTGGGCATTCGCAAGCGGTGATCAACGGGCAGTCGCTGCGGGTTGGCGATGCGTTCGACGGCGCTAAATTACGCGCGATCTATACCCATTCAGTGGTGCTTGAGCGCCAAGGCCAGCAGCAAGTTTTGCGCTTGGTCGAACCCATCATGAAACCGAGTCGATAACGCCATGTTGCCAAAACCATTAATTTCTCTCGGTTTACCGCTCAAGTCTGCTCGCGTGTCGTTGTTGTCGGCGCTTTGCCTGTTGTCGGCTTGCCAGACCTTCGTCGATGGCGACAAACAACTGTACGACCAGAGCAATCGCATCCTTGCCGACACCTTGGCGCAAAGCCGCGCCAAGGCTGTTCCGCCGCCCTCGGTACAGGCCGCACTAATGTCGCCGCTGGGGTCAACACAATTGGCGCGCAGTGGCCCACGCTTTGATGTGGCGGCTAAAGATATGCCGGCCAACGAGTTCTTCCTGAGCCTGATGGATGGCGCGGGCAAGAACATCGTGGTGCATCCTGAGGTGACCGGCAATATCACCTTTAGCTTGCGCAACGTCACGCTGGAGGAAGTGCTGGCGGCGGTACGCGACAGCTACGGCTATGACTTTAGCCGCACCAGTTACGGCTATCAGATCATGCCCAATCAGGCGATCACCCGTACCTACGACGTTAATTACCTAAACCTGCAACGCCAGGGTGTTACCGACACCGAGGTTAGCTCCGGGCAGGTCACCACCAGTGATGACAGCAACAGCAGTGGTAACTCGACCACCAACAGCACCTCCTCAACCACGCGCCCGGCGACTCAGCTGACGACCACCAGCAATGTTGATTTTTGGAAAGAGTTGAGCGGCGTGGTTGGCATGATTGTCGGCAGCGAGGAGGGTAATCGTGTGGTGATCAATCCGCAGGCCGGGCTGTTGGTGGTACGGGCCTCGGCGGCGGATCAACAGAGTGTTGAAGGCTTTCTTAAACAGGCGCATGTGAACTTGCAGCGCCAAGTGATTTTAGAAACCAAAATTCTTGAAGTGAACCTGTTTGATAAGTTTCAAGCCGGGGTTGACTGGGAAGTGGCAGGCAGTAAGGGCATTGTTGGCGTGGCTGGCGATTTGTTAGTCGGCCCGCAGACGGTGGGTGGGGTATTCAGCGCCTCGTTGAATGTCGGCGATTTTCAGGGCGCGCTGCAGTTGCTCGAAACCCAGGGCGATGTGCGAGTGCTTTCGACCCCGCGCATCTCGACCCTGAACAATCAAAAAGCGGTCATTAAGGTCGGTACCGACGAATACTTTGTCACTGACTTGTCGGCCAGTACCACCTCCAGTAATAACAGTGGCAATGGCAGCGATACCGCTACCCCGGATATCACCTTAACGCCGTTTTTCTCGGGTATTTCGCTGGATGTCACCCCGCAAATTGACGATCACGGCAATGTCACCCTGCATGTGCGGCCGTCGGTGAGTAAGGTCACGCAGAGTGACACGCAAATTAATCTGGGTGACAAAATTGGCGTGCTGGAGTTGCCTACGGCGCGCATCACCTCGCGCCAGACCGATTCGATCGTCCGCGCCCGCAGTGGTCAGGTGGTGGTCATCGGCGGCCTGCTGCAAAACGACAACGAAAACGTCGATGCCAATGTGCCCTGGTTGTCATCGCTGCCATTGGTGGGTTGGCTGTTTCAGCAGCAGCGTAAAAACCTCAGGAAGAGTGAGCTGGTCATCCTCATGCGCCCGCAAGTGGTCAGCGACGATGTCTGGCTAAATGAAATCCAGAAAAGCGCCGAAGCCTTTAAAGAGTTGAGATAAGCGTATGTATCAGGCCTATTTTGGACTGCGCGAAAAACCCTTCGCGCTGACGCCGAATACCGAGTTTTTGGTGCAGTTGGCGCCTTATCAGGCCTGCTTGAATTTACTCCGGGTGGCGCTGGCCGAAGGCGAGGGCTTTATCAAGGTCACTGGCGAGGTGGGCACCGGCAAAACCTTGCTGTGTCGCGCCTTGCTGAACCTGCTCGACCCGCAACAATACCAGCTGGCCTACTTGCCCAACCCCTGTTTGTCGCCGTTGGATCTACGCCAAGCGCTGGCCCGTGAGTTACGCATTATTGACGTCGAGCAGTACGACGCCATGAGCTTGTTGGATGCGCTGCACCACCGGCTGATCGAATTGGCGGCGCAGGGCAAAAGCACCGTGCTGTTGATTGATGAGGCGCAGGCCTTGCCGGAAGAAACCCTAGAAGCGCTGCGCCTGCTGACCAATCTGGAAACCGAGCAAAATAAATTGCTGCAAGTGGTGTTGTTTGGCCAGCCGGAGTTGGATGCGACCCTAGCTCGGCATGAGTTCCGGCAATTGCTGCAGCGCATCACCTTCTCTTATCGTTTGCGCCCATTGGATGTCACCGATACCGGGCGTTACTTGCAGGAGCGCTTAAGCGTGGCCGGTTATCGCGGTGAGCCGCTGTTCAGCCGCGCCGCCGTGCGCTTGTTGGTGCGCGGCAGCGGCGGGATTCCGCGCTTGCTGAATATTCTCGGCAACAAAGCCTTGATGGCCACTTACGGCGAAGGCCGCCGCCAAGTGGGCGCCGCCCAAGTACGCCGGGCGCTGGCGGATACCGATGGGGTGGTGGCGCGCAGAGGCTTGCCGATTTGGCTGAGTTGCAGCTTGGTCGGCGGCTTAGCTTCGCTGTTGTTATTCAGCGTTTGGCCGTGGCTGCCCAGCCTACGGGAGTGGCTGCCATGAGCTTGGTCAATGAGCTGTTACGTGACCTCGATAACCGCCGGGCCGCGCCCGGTGAGTGGCCGTTGCGCGATGCCTTGCAGTCGGTGAACGAGGAAGGTGCGGCGCGCCGGGAGAAAATCGAACGGCTGCGGCGCGGCTCGATTTGGTTTGCGGCGGTGATGCTGGTGGCGGTGATGATTGGTTTGATGATCGGCCGAGTGGTCAATGGTGACCCACCGTCGCTGTTCGCCCCGGCCAAGCCCGAATCGGTTGCAACGCCTGCGGTCGTGACGGCTGCGGTGGTTGCTCCCGCCGTCGCTGCGCCAACAGCCGTGGCCAGCGTAGCGGCGCCGCAGTTGCTCGATGTGTTGCCGCAAAACGATGGCCAGCGCTTAGTGCTGCAATTGTTGCTGGACAGTTCGGTGGCCTATCAGCGCACCGACGAGAGCGGCGCGGTGAGTTTGTTATTGCCCGGCGTACAACTGCGCGGCGAACCCTATCAGGGCCGCGTGCAGGGCGCGGGGCGCAGCTTGTCGTGGCGGGTCGAGGCGCGCGGCACAGGGGTGCAGGTATTGTTGGTCGGTTTAGGCGAGCAGTTGCAGGTGCATGACCGTCTAGAACCGGCCGGTGATCGCTGGTTACTGTGGCTGGAAGTGCCGTTACAGGCCGCACCGGCTGCCACTAACGCGGCTGTGGATGAGTTTCCGCAGGCCACCAGCGCGATTAGCGATGAGCCCGAATTGCCCGATTGGAGTTCCCGCCAAGTTCCCGCCGCGAATGCTGACGCGCAGCCTAAGGCTGCGCCAGCAGCAAGTCCGGCAGCCGTTAGCACACCGCGTAAAGGCCCGGCCGAGGTGCGCATCAGCAGCCATCAACCAGACGCCATGACCTTGGCCCGGCAGGCCCTGATCGATCAGAACTACCCCAGTGCGATTGCCCAGTTTGAGCTGTTGCAGCAGCGCCAGCCGAGCAATAGCGAAGTCTCGCGGCTATTGGCACAAGCCTATTTGGCCGACGGTCAGCCGGCGCAGTTACTCAGTTGGTTGCCGACTCAGGTGCAGGCGCACCCGCAAGACAGCGACCTGCGCATGCTCTTGGCGCGCGCGCAACTACAGACCGGGGCGATGCCGGCGGCAGTGGCCACCCTTAAGCAAAATGCCCCCTCGCTGGCCAGCGATCCCGGCTACCACGCCTTGCTCGCCGCCAGTTATCAGCAAACCCGGCAGTGGCCAGAGAGCGCCGCGCTGTACCAACAGTTGGTGCGCTTGCGGCCTTCTCAGGCCACCTGGCAACTGGGCTTGGCGATTGCCCTTGAGCAAATCGAGCGGCCCAGCGACGCCGCTAAACATTATCGCCTAGCCCTCGAAGGCCAAGGTTTGGATGCCGGTTCGCGCAGCTTTGCTGGCGAACGCGTCGCCGTGTTACAGGACCAACCATGAGTCAAGACGACCCGCGCCAGCGCAAAATCCGCCTCGGTGATTTACTTATCCAAGCCGGCTTACTCACCGACACGCAGTTGCAGTTGGCCCTGCAAGAGCAAAAACGCAGCGGCTCTAAACTCGGCCGGGCGGTGATCGACCTCGGTTTTGTCGCCGAGGTAAAACTGCTCACGGCGTTGTCTGAGCAGATGAAAATCCCCTTTATCGAACTGCGCCACTTCAAGTTCGATAACGTGCTGGTGCAATTGCTGCCGGAAGCCATGGCCCGGCGTTTTCGCGCGATTATCCTGACCCGCGAAGGCGGTGGTTTGCTGGTCGGCATGTCCGATCCGCTCGACCTGTTTGCGCTGGATGAAATGGAGCGGCTGCTCAAAACCCACGTGCACCCGGCGGTGGTGCGTGAGTCGGATTTGCTCGCCACCTTGGACACCGTGTACCGGCGCACCAGCGAGATCGCCTCGATTGCCGGCGAGTTGGAAGACGACCTGCAAGACAGTGATTTCGACCTGTCCAAGCTCGGCGCCGACAGCAACAGCGAAGCGCCGGTGGTGCGTCTGCTGCAAACGCTGTTTGAAGAAGCGGTGCAGATGAAAGCCTCGGACATTCACATCGAGCCCGATGAGGGGCTGGTGCGGATTCGTCAGCGGATCGACGGGGTGCTCAGCGAGCAGGTGATGAAGGAGCATCGGATCGCCTCGGCGCTGGTGATGCGCCTGAAAATCATGTCCGGCTTGGATATTTCCGAGAAGCGCTTGCCGCAAGACGGTCGTTTTAATATCCGGGTTAAGGGCCGCAATATCGATGTGCGGGTCTCGACCATGCCGGTGCAGTTTGGCGAGTCGGTGGTAATGCGACTGCTCGACCAGAGTGGCGCAATGTTCCAGCTCGACGGCACCGGTATGCCGGCGGATTTGCTGGTGCGTTTTCGGCGCTTATTGCAGCGTCCGTTTGGCATGGTGTTGGTCACCGGCCCGACCGGTTCGGGGAAAACCACCACCCTGTACGCCGGCTTGTCGGAGCTTAATAGCCCGGAGAAAAAGATCATCACCGTGGAAGATCCGGTGGAATACCGCCTGCCACGGGTTAATCAGGTGCAGGTTAATACCAAGATCGACCTGACCTTCGGCCGGGTGTTGCGCGCCGCCTTGCGGCAAGACCCGGACATCGTCCTGGTCGGCGAAATGCGCGACCAAGAGACCGCCGAAATCGGCCTGCGCGCCGCCCTGACCGGTCACTTGGTGCTCTCGACCCTGCACACCAACGACGCCCTGACCTCGGCCATGCGCCTGATTGACATGGGCGCCGAGCCGTTTCTGGTGGCCACCGCGCTGAACGCGGTATTGGCCCAGCGCTTGGTGCGTAAGGTTTGTGAAAACTGCATGGGCGAACATAGCCCCGAGCCGCGCGAATTGGCGTGGCTGGAAAATTTGTATGGCAGCTCCTTGGCCGGCCGCACGTTCAAGCGCGGCAGTGGTTGCCACCAGTGTCATAACAGCGGCTACTCCGGACGTGTCGGCGTGTATGAACTGCTGGAGATGGACGAGCCGATGGTCGCCGCCCTGCGCCGCAGCGACCCGCAAGGCTTCGCCGAAGCGGCCAAGGCCAACCCGCATTACCGCCCGCTGGCCGCCTGCGCGCTGGACTACGCCTTGGCCGGGGTGACCAGTGTCGAGGAAGTGCTGAAGGTCTGCGCCACCCTGACCGACGAGGTGGTGCTGTGAGGCAGCAGCGGTCCGTAGGGCGGGTTGTAACCCGCCATTGCGGCTTGTTGGCGGGTTACGGCCTGCGGCCTAACCCGCCCTACCGGAGCTTCGGCTAATGGCCAGCTTTCGCTACAGCGGTCGCAATGCCGAGGGCGCCAAGGTGGCCGGCATTCTTGACGCCAGTAGCGTCGATGCGGTGGCTGCCGAACTGCTGAGCAAAAGCGTCACGCCACTGACCATTGAGCAGCAAGACAGTGTCGATGCCGACGTGTTTGCCGCCATCAGTGAAAAGCTGCGCAGCAAAAAAGTCGATCTCGACGAGCTGATTATTTTTTGCCGGCAAATGTACAGTTTGGCCAAGGCCGGGGTGCCGATCATTCGCGCCATGGCCGGCCTCGGTGAGTCCAATCGCAATCGCTATTTCCGGGAAATATTGCAGAAGGTGCGCAGCGACTTGGAGGGTGGCGTGAGCATGGCCGTGGCCCTGAACGCGCACCCGAAAGTCTTCGGCACCTTGTTTGTCAGCATGATCAGTGTCGGCGAGAACACCGGCCAGCTCGATCAGGCCTTTCGCCAGTTGGCCAGCTATCTGGACCTGGAGCGCGAGACCCGCAAGCGCATCAAACAAGCCACCCGTTATCCGTTATTCGTGCTCAGCGCCATGGTGGTGGCCATGACCGTGATTAACCTGTTTGTGATCCCGGCCTTTGCCAAGGTATTTGCCCAGTTCCATGCGCAACTGCCGTGGCCGACGCGATTTTTAATCGGCACCTCGCAGTTTTTTCAAGACTTTTGGTGGCTGCTGGGCTTGCTGCTGGGCGGCAGCATTTACGGCTTCTTTAAATGGATAGAAACCCCCGCCGGCGGGCTGAAATGGGACCAGCTTAAGCTGCGGATTCCGATTGTCGGCGGCATCTTCGAGCGCATCGCCTTGGCCCGTTTCACCCGCACGTTCGCGATGATGTACAAGGCCGGTGTGCCGCTGCTGCAAACCTTATCGATCAACAGTGCCAGCGTCGGTAATAAGTACATCGGCCAAGCGATTCTGAGCATGCGCGAGGGCGTGGAGCGTGGCGAAGCACTGACCCGCACTGCATCCGCCAGTGGTTTGTTTACCCCACTGGTGCTGCAGATGATGGCGGTCGGTGAGGAGACTGGCGCCATCGACGATTTGTTTATCGAAGTGGCGGATTTTTACGAACAAGAGGTCGACTACGACCTAGGCCAGCTGGCCAGCGCCATCGAGCCTATCTTGATCGTGGCCATGGGCATCATGGTGCTGATTCTCGCCCTCGGGGTGTTCTTGCCTATGTGGGAACTGGCCTCGGCGGCCAAGGGTCACGGGTGAGAACAGACTACGACAGCGACAGGACTGTGCGTCGCGCACGGCTATTGGCTGTTTGTGTATGCGCAGTGATTGGCTTGGGTTTAGTCTGGGCCATGGGGGTTAAAATTTTACAGGTCAGCGAGGCGCGGGCGGTCAGCGCCACCCGTGAGAATTTGCTGGCCAGCCTCAGCAATTTAGCCGCCGAGCGAGTGGCTCAAGGATTACCAGCGGATGCCAGTTGGCTGCGGCGTAACCCGTTTCAATTGCTACGCTGGGTGAATAGCGATTATTGCGGCGAGTTGCTTGAACGCCAGCCGCCCCAAGCCGGTTGTTGGCATTACCTGCCGGCGCGGGGCTGGCTGTTGCACCGCAGTCGCTTTACTGATCCAGAGCAAGGAATAGTCGCAGAGCTACAGATTTTCCAGTTGCTGGCAGTTCCCAAAGCCCTGCTGGGAAGCACAGAATCAAAGGACGCTTTACTTAGCTTGGAGCTCAACCCGGTGCCCGCTGTAGAAGTCGCAGCGTTGGCCGATACGTTTCAGTAATGGCGACTGGAGTACCGTTTATGCAACGCAGCAAAGGTTTTACCCTGATCGAGTTAGTGGTGGTCATCGTCATCCTCGGCATCCTCGCCGCCGTGGCCTTGCCGCGTTTTATTAACGCTACACGCGACGCTCATCGTTCGGCTTTTAGTGGCGCAGCTGGCGGCCTTGCTTCGGCGGTAACGTTGGTGCGTTCGCAGGTAGAGGTTAACCGCAGTGGCGGTATTAACGGTTGTACTGCAGGTAACTGTTTTATCGACGTTGCGGGTTTTGGTGATGGCACTGTCGATGTAAATGCCAACTTCTGGCCGATGGGCACTGGTGCTGCGGGTAACCCGCCGGCTGTAGCTACTCCGACAGTGGCGGAGTGTCAGAACCTCTGGCTCGCTGTTTTGCAAGGAGCAGCACCTACGGTGACCGGCGCGACACCAGACTATGTGGCTACGGCGGCACCAGCGAATAGCTGCACCTACACTTATCAACTCGACAATGCGGATGACACCATCGTGTATAACTTAAGTACTGGCGCGGTTGTTCGTACGTTCAACTAATACATTCATCAAGGGCCTTAAATATGAAAAATCAACAAAGCGGTTTCACCCTGATCGAACTGATTATGGTGATTGTAATTCTGGGGATTTTGGCTGCCTTTGCGTTGCCGAGGTTTGCGGATTTCAGTGGTCAGGCGCGAGAGTCCACAGTCAATGGTGTGGCGGGAAGTCTGCGCTCCGCGTCGGCTATTGCTCATGCCGCGCAGCTGGCGGCTGGTGCCGCAGGAGCTACTTCGGTGAATTTGGAGGGGGTAGCAATCACTATGGTTGGTGGTTATCCGACTGCTGATGCAGCGGGTATTGGTGCTGCGGCACAGGTAGATGGCATCACTCCAACTGGTGGTGGTGCTGCGACTGGCTCGACAATTACTTACACCCCTGATGGTGGGAGCGCGACATGCCAGGTTACTTACACGTCTGGTAGTCCGTCGGTTGTGGTGGTCACAGATACTGCTTGCTAATACCGAGTGATGCTAATGCGCGGCTTCACCCTCATCGAGCTGATTATGGTGATGGTTATCATCGGTTTCCTCGCTGCAGTGGTGGGGCCGCGTTTTTTTGACCGGCAGGTATTCGATGAGCGGATGTTCTTCGAAGAAAGTATCGGTGCCGTGCGCTATGCGCAAAAACTGGCGCTGGCCAGCGGTTGCTTAACTCAGGTGAGCCTAGGCAGTGGCGGCTATGAAGTGCGCCAAGCCGCAGGCTGTATCAGTGGCGGCTTCACGCTGGCGGTGATCGGTGCCGATGGTCAGTCGCCCTATGCCAATACCTTGCCCAGTGGCGTTACGGTGAATCCGAGCAACTTTCCAGTGGTCTTTGACTCCCTCGGTCGGCCCAGTTCGGCGGCCAGCGCCACTATTGGCACTTTTACCCTCAACGTGGCTGCCGAAACCGGGCTAGTGCAATGAGTGATGGCTATCGCGGCGCTCAATCCATCCGTCGTGCGGCGGGCATAAAACCTCAGCGCGGCATGACCCTGATCGAGTTGGTGATTGCCATCGTCATTATCGGCATCGCTTCGGCGGCGCTGTATACGGCCATGGCCTCGATCACCGGGCGTTCGGCCGACCCGATGTTGCGCCAACAAAGCTTGGCGATTGCCGAGGCGTATTTGGAGGAAATCGCGTTACAGGCGTTTCCGGCGGCTATCGGCAGCTGTGATGGCGTGGCCGCCAGTGCCGATCGAGCAACCTTTGACGATGTTTGCGATTACGACGGGCTCAATGACGTGGGTGTTCGTGATCCAGAGGGCGATCTTGTTGCCCCTCTTGATCCGGCGAATCCCATAAATCCTTTAGCCAGTTACCAAGTCAGCGTCAGCGTGACGCCACAGGCCTGGAACGGCCTGGCCGCCAGCGACGTGCTCTATATCCACGTCACGGTGCGCGACCCGGCCGGCGAGGATTTAATCCTCGGCGGCTACCGGGCGCGCTACTGATGCGCAGGCTAATCGAATGCGTAGGGTGGGCTTCAGCCCACCGGCTCAACCATGGTGGGCTGAAGCCCACCCTACGTGCGCGTCGGCTGCAACACGGCTTTACCTTGGTCGAATTGGTCATGGTGATCGCCTTGGCCGGCGCAGTCGCGGTGATGATCTCCAGCGCCTTGTCACGTCCGCTGGAGGGTTTTGTCGCCCAGAGTCGGCGCGCTGAGTTGGTTGATCTGGCTGCCGGTGCGCTCAATCGCATGGCGCGGGATATTCGCCTCTCCGTGCCTAACTCGGTCAGGCTCAACGCGGGTGCCAATGCCATTGAGATGTTCAATGTGCTGGACGCCGGGCGCTACCGGCCCAATCGGCTTGGCGGCGACGGGCTGATCTTTACGCCGGGGACGGGACCTATCTGTACGGCAAATTTTGTCGCGCTCCCAGCTCCGGGGCAGGGCAATTGCTCGGCCTTTCAGGTGCTTGCCCCGAGCTTGGCGGTTTCTGGGGCGCGTTGGTTGGTGGTTTACAACACGGGTGCAGAAACCAGCGGTGTGGCCACGCCCGGCGCCAACGTGTGGGCCACCAGCGGCGCCGGCGCTGTTCATGTGATCAGCCCGGACGGCAGCAGCTTCGCGGCGTCGGCTATGGCGGGCAGCGAGACGTTGCTGAACATGACGCCGCCGGGCGGCAGTTTTAGCTTCGCCTTGGCCTCGCCGCAGCGGCGCTTTTACCTGTCTGATCAAATTGTCGGTTATCGCTGTGATGCAGCCAGCAACCAGCTGATCCGCTTTAGTCGCACTGCGCGCACTCCAAACTTTGCTGGTGCCAATGCGGCCGCCGAGGCAGTGCAAGCCACACACGTAACGGGCTGCAGCATGACCTATCAAACGGGCAGCAGCATACGTGCCGGGCTGGTCACGCTGCGTCTGCAACTGACCTTGGAGGGCGAGAGCATTGAGCTATTCCAGCAAGTGCATGTCGACAATGCGCCTTAAAAGCATGCGCCCTGAATCTATGCTCGCGCAGCGTCCGCGCCAGCACGCAACGGCGTGCCCCGCGCCCCAGCAAAGTGGTTTTGCCTTAGTGGCGGCCATGTTTGTGATCATCATCATCGCCTTGGTCATCGCCGCGATGATGCGCATGGCCGGTAATCAACACGGCACCAATAGTTTAGCCATTCAGCAGGCACGGGCCTATCAGGCAGCCCGCGCCGGGCTGGATTTTGGGATTAGCCGAGTGGCATTCCCCGCACGTGTCGTTAATGCCCCATGTCTGGCCGCTCCGGCCAACACTACGCTAACCATGGACGCAGGCTCGAATCTGGCTGAGTTTAATAACCTGGTAGTAGTGAGCTTTACGCTGGTGTCTTATCTCGAGGATGGCAGTCCGCGGTGCATCTACACGCTAACCGCCACCGCGCAAAATGGCGTACCTGGCACTCGGCCTGATTATGCTTACCGACGTTTAAACGCGGTGGTGGAGAATTGAATGACTCAGCGCGGCGGCCAGTTCAGGAGCAAGCAATGACGAGTGGCTGCATAGCTGCATTTGTGCGGCTGATATTCGCCTTGTGTTTAGTACTGGGCACCGCACCTGCGGCGCTTGCGGCGATTACTGTGGTGGCCAGTAGCTCCGCCGGTAATGGCGCCAGCTCGGCGGTTAGCAGCTTGAGCCTGAGTAACCCAGGCAGCCAAAGCGGTGATGTATTGCTGGCGCAGTTGGTGGTGGGTTCCACAGGTAGCAGCATCACCGCGCCCAGTGGCTGGAGTTCGTTTTGGTTCGACAGCGGCACAGGTGTCACCCAGCAACTCTTCTATCGAGTTGCCGGGGCCAGCGAGGCGGCCAGTTACAGCTTTAGCTTCGGCAGCGCGCGTGCCAGTGGTGGTCTGTTGGTATTGCGCGGGGTTAACACCTCTGGTGCCAGCCCGATTGCGCATAGTCAGGGTAACAATGGTTCGGGTACGACGCTGACGGCGCTGGCCGCCAATGTCACCAGTGACAACAGCCTAGCTGTGCGCTATTTCGCCTTTGGTCGTGGCAATAATGCGCTCAGCGGGCCGGCCACCCAACACTACAATCCGAGCACTGGGGCGGGAACTAATGGTGTGGCCGCGAGCGCTTCCAGTGCTATTCAAGCCGTCACGGGGCAGACGGGGGATGCAACGGCCAGCGTCAGCGGCAGCAGCGATAATTGGCTGGCGGTGACCGTGGTACTCGCGCCGAGCGCTCAGCAGGTGCTGAGCTGGAACCTTGAACAAGCGACTTGGACGGGGGCCGCCGGCGAGGTGCTGGATGCCTCTGGCAACGCCTTGAACGGTACAGTGCTCAATGGCGCTGTCACTGCCACCAGCGCTCCGGCGCTGGCGCCGGTGAACGCTCAGGGGACCTGTGCCTATGGCAGTTTCAACAGCAGCGCTATGCAGTATGTTCAGCGCGCCCATAACAATCTGCTGAACCTACAAGGCAGCTTTAGCATCGGTGTATGGGTGAAACCTCGCGCGTTGCCGGCTTCCGGGCTGATGACGATTCTGTCCAAGGACACCAACTACGAGTTTCACCTCAATCCGAATGGCACGGTCAATTGGTGGTGGGAAACCACCAGCCCTGTTGCAACTCAAGAGTTCAACAGCAGTACGGCGCTGACGGCGGGGCAGTGGAGTCATGTGCTGATCCGCTATGCGCCGGGTGATCAGCGTATCTATATCAACGGCAACCTAGCTGGCCAGGCCAATTTCAGCGGTACCCCTGTGAGCAATACCGAACCGCTGCAATTGGGTGCAGATCAGGGCGTGGCGGGGCGTTATTTCAATGGCGAGTTGGATGAGCTAAAGATTTACGACGGGGCGCTTACGAACGCGGCCATTGCGGCCTTGGTGGCCGAGCGGCATCCGTGCGCACTGAACCTGCAGTGCTTCAACGACAACTTTGAACGGACCAGTCTGGGGGGCGATTGGGCCGTGGCCAGTCGCGGTAGCACGGCATTTACGCCGGTCATTAGCAGTGCGCGCATGCGCCTGACCAGCAATCAAGGCAATGTCGCGACATCATCGACACTGCAGCGCTTATTTCCGGCTGCCGGCAATTACATCCAAGTGCAATTCAAGCACTTCGCCTATAACGGCAGTGGTGCCGACGGCATGGCTATGGTGCTTTCGGATGCGAGTGTTACGCCACAACCGGGCGCGTTCGGCGGGCCGCTGGGCTATGGGACGCGGGGCACGGCGGCAGATCCTGGGTTTGCCGGTGGTTGGCTCGGTGTAGGTATCGACGAATACGGTAATTTCTCCACCGAAGGCGGCCCCGGCGGCCCAGGGCAGCGAGCCGACTCAGTGGCCATCCGCGGCTCCGGTTCGGTGGGTACTGGTTATAGCTATATCGCCGGCACTGCGGCGAATCTCAACCCAGGGATCGACAACGCCGCCAGCACTACGGCGGCGCCGGGGCATACTTACCGCGTCACCATGGATGGACGTTTCACTAACGAGGCGCGGGTGACGGTCGAACGGGACAGCGGCGCAGGCTTTGTGGTGCTACCCAACCTGAATACGGTGAACGTGTTGGCGGCGACCGGCCAAGCCTCGTTGCCCACGGATTTCTACTTGTCGCTGACCGGCTCGACCGGTGGCGCAACCAATATCCATGAGTTGGATGACTTGCAAGTCTGTGCCACCAACATCAATCCGGTTGCGCCGCAGGTCGATCATTTCGAATTTAGTTACGCCAGCGCGGCACTCACCTGCAGCCCGCAACCGGTGACCGTCCGGGCTTGTCTGGATGCGAGCTGCAGCGCGCTCTTCACCAGTGCGGTGAGTGTCACGCTGGCGCCCGGCAGCGGCTGGAGTGCGACCGCGCCGGCGACGGTATCGGGCGGTAACGTGCTCAGCTTTATCGGTGGCAGCGCGGTGGCCCAGGTTCGGCGCACCACTGTCGGCACGCTTAACCTGGGCGTGCAGTCGTCGCTACCTTTGACCAAAGCAAACAGCCAGACGCTGTGCTCAACCGCAAACTGTGCGATTAGTTTCGCCGACAGCGGTCTGTTGCTGACGGTGCCCAATCTGTTGGCGGCCAAGCCTACGCCGGCGACGATCAGTGCGGTGCGCAAAGCCGACGATGCGCTGCTCTGCGTGCCGGCGTTCGCCAATGTCAGACGCAGCATCAGTTTCACTTCGGCGTATAGCAACCCGGCGACTGGAACTAAGTCGGTGGTTACCTATGGCCCTCATGCCGACACCAGCCTGCTGGACTTCGATGCCAATGGCACTGCACCGCTGACCGTGCGTTACGACGATGCCGGCTTGATGACCCTGACTGCCAGCTACGCCGGCAGTGTCGCAACCGCTGACGATGGTTTGGCCATGAGCGGCTCATCAGATCCGTTCGTTAGCAAGCCTTACGGCCTGCTGCTGCAGACAGATACCGACAGTGCTTGCACGGCCGATATCAACTGCCTGCTGTACAAAGAGGGCACTCCTAAAACGGAACGCCGCGCTGGCGACCCCTTCAGTTTAAGGATCAAGGCCGTGGCTTGGCAGAGTGATGGCGAGGCGCTCACGGCGGCAGCGCTGGCGGATAACTTAGTCACGCCGAACTTTCAGCTGGGCAATATCGCCCTCAGCAGTCAGCTGTTGGCTCCGGTCGGCGGCAGCGCTGGAACGCTCGGGGAGGGCAGTTACAGCCATGTGTTGGGCACTGTGGCCAATAGCAATAGCACCACTGTCAGTCAGTCGGTATCCGAAGTTGGGGTGTTCACTCTGACCGCCACACCGCCGCTCACGGGTTATTTTGGCGAGACCGTTAGCGCCAGCGTGAGTGGCTTGGTGGGGCGTTTTGCTCCGGCCTATTTGAGCGCCAGCGGCAGTGCCAGTTTGACCCCCAGTTGCGGTGCGGCGTTCAGTTATCAGGGTCAGCCGATGGCGTTTGCCGTCGGTCAGGAGCCGTTGCTGACGGTTACCGGCAAGAACCGCAACGGTGGCGTGACCAGCAACTACGACCGTGGCAGCTTTTGGCGGCTGGGCACGCCGACGCGGGATGCTTATTTGTCGGTTACCACTAAAGCCAGCCTCGATGCTGTGGGTCGATTGAGCAGTAGCGCGGCGGTTACCCCGGTGCAAAGCGGGGCGGACACCGGCGATGGTGCGCGCAGCTATCGCTGGAGTGGCGAAACTTTGCAATACAGCCCGGCGGTATTGCCGCTGGCGGATGATCTGCCCTTTACCGCGGCCGTGCGTCAAGGCTTTAGTGCGGCGGCGTTGACCGATGCGGATACTGTCTGCAACGGCGTCGGCACAGGCTGCGTGGCGTTTAACTATGACTTCGCTAATGTGCCGGGCAGCCAAGTACGCTTAGGTCGTTTACGGTTAAGCAATGCCCACGGTTCGGAGCTGCAAGGCTTGGCCTTACCCTTTAATTTAGAAACGTGGCAGGCGGTCGCGGGGGCGAGTTTTCAAGCAGAACTCACCGACAGTTGCACAACTGCCTTAGTGTTGGGCGCGCCTGTACTGAGTTCGCACACCGGTAACTTAGCGGTCGGCGAGACGCTGGCGACTGTCAGTGGGCCGCTAGCGGCTGCCGGACAGGTGCAGTTAAGCGCGCCGGGCGCGGGTAATGATGGCAGTGTGCAAGCGCGCTTCGCCAGCCAACCTACATGGCTGTACTTCGACTGGGATGCTACCGGAGTATCGGCTGGACGCCGCGCCGCGCGTGGGCTGGCGAGTTTTGGCATTTATCAGGGTGCCAAGCCGCTGATCTTCCGCCGCGAGCTGTACCGAACGCCATAGCCGATAAAATAAAAGGCTATGTCCCAGTTATGTGTTGAAGCGTGCTGGTCGGTTGCGATGCCTGGTGCGCGGTAATTCGTAGGGTGGGTTAGCGGCGCGGACGGTGGTGGTTTGCATCACCGCGCAAGCCGGGCGCTGCGTAACCCACCATGCGGTTTGCCGGTCGAGCGCCATGGTGGGTTACGGCGCGGTGGGGTTTTGCGTTGTCGGAAAGCCGTCGTTCGCGCCTAACCCACCCTACAAAACTGTGTGCAACACGTAACTAGGACATAGCCAAGCCAAACGCCAACTTTCGGGTGGCCTTTTGGTTGGGGTTATAAAAGAGGGGATTCCCTAGCCTGCCTGTACCAGGGCCCCCAAAACTGGAGTTATTAGAGCTATCTATTGCAGGTCTACTGCAGGTGTTGTGCCAGTTTGCTGGTATTCGCGCTATAGGCTGGGAGGGCGCAGAAATAGGCGCTGTACAGACCGTGTGAAAACGTAACGAGCGAAGGTTAGGCAAGGCAAAAACAGGCGAAAAAGCGCAGTTTACGAGCTGTAAATGAGCATTTGATTCGCTTTGCTCACCCCTTCGGGGCCGCGCTAAAGCGCGTTCAGCCTAGGCTGTGAGCCTGTTTTTAACGCCGCATAACCGAGCGCAGTAGTTTTCACACGGTCTGTGGTAGCGTGGCTGCGGCGGTTACGCGGGGCTGCTGAGCCTGCGTTTGGCGCTGTATTGGGGCGCTGGATGCGCCAACGGCCCCGATTGGGGGCCGTTGGTGGGTGCTGCGAGGTTTGCTTCAGGTTTTATTCGTCGTCGCCTTCATCACCATCAACCTTCATGCCCAGCTCTTTGATCTTGCGCGTTAAGGTATTGCGACCCCAGCCGAGCAGCAGGGCGGCGTCGCGGCGCCGGCCCGCAGTGTGTTTGAGGGCGGTCTCGATCATGATCCGCTCGAAGGTTGGCACGGCGCTGTCGAGCAGGTTGCTCTGGCCGCGCGCCAGCGATTGATCAGCCCATTGGCGTAGGGCTTGCTCCCAATTGCTGACCGGTGAATTCTCTTGCGGTTGGGTCAGCAGTTCCGGTGGCAGGTCGTCGACATGCACTTCGCGTCCCGAAGCCATCACGGTGATCCAGCGGCAGGTGTTCTCCAACTGGCGCACGTTGCCGGGCCACGGCAGGTTTTGCAGGAAGCTCTCGGTTTCGCTTTTCAGCAGTTTTGGCTCAACCGCCAACTCTTGCGCGGCGCTGCTCAAGAAATGCCGCGCTAGCGTCGGGATGTCTTCGCGGCGGTCAGACAGGCGCGGGATGTGAATGCGAATAACGTTGAGGCGGTGGAATAAGTCTTCGCGAAACTTACCCTCTTGCACCAAGGTTTCCAGGTTTTGGTGGGTGGCGGCGATGATCCGCACGTTGACCTTAACCGGGGTGTGGCCGCCGACGCGGTAAAACTCGCTGTCGGCCAGCACGCGCAGCAAGCGGGTTTGGGTGTCGGCCGGCATGTCGCCAATTTCGTCGAGAAACAGTGTGCCACCGTCGGCTTGTTCGAAGCGGCCACGGCGCAGGTTGACCGCGCCGGTAAAGGCGCCTTTCTCGTGACCGAACAGCTCGGACTCCATCAGGTCTTTGGGGATGGCGGCCATGTTTAATGCAATAAACGGTGAGGCGGCGCGCGGGCTGTGGCGATGCAGGGCGTGGGCGACCAGCTCTTTGCCGGTGCCCGACTCGCCGTTAATCAATACCGTGATATTCGACTGACTGAGCCGGCCGATGGCGCGAAACACCTCTTGCATGGCCGGCGCTTCGCCGATGATTTCCGGGGTGCGGGCCGCTTCTGCCGGCGCTACGGTCAGGCCGTTTTGCTCTTGGGCATGCTGAAAGGCGCGCTTAACCAAGGATACCGCTTCATCCACGTCAAACGGCTTAGGCAGGTATTCAAAGGCGCCGCCTTGATAGGAGGCGACGGCGCTGTCGAGGTCCGAGTGGGCGGTCATGATGATCACCGGCAGGCGCGGATACTGCTCGCGCAATTTGGCCAGCAGATCGAGGCCGCTGGTGCCGGGCATACGGATGTCGGAGATGAGCACGTCGGGCTGTTCGCGGTTAAGCCGAGTCATCACGCTGTCGGCGTTTTCAAAGCTGACGGTGGTCATGCCTTCTTGTTGCAGAGCTTTTTCCAGCACCCAGCGGATGGAGCGGTCGTCGTCGACGATCCAAACAGTTTCAGTGCGACTCATGACGACAATACTCCTTGTTCCAGCGGCAGGAAGATCGAGAACACGGTATGGCCGGGATGGCTGTCGCACTCGATCAGCCCTTGGTGCTGACTGATAATATTTTGCGTGATGGCCAGACCCAGGCCAGTGCCGTCGGCACGCCCGCTGACCATGGGATAGAAAATAGTGTCTTGTAGCTCGGTAGGAATCCCCGGGCCGTTGTCGATAATCTCGATTTTGACAACGAGTCGGTGGCGCTGTTGACCGATGGTGAACTGGCGCTGCGTGCGGGTGCGCAAGGTGATGCGGCCGAGGCGTAGTTCGTTGTGTACGCCAATGGCTTGCATGGCGTTACGCACGATATTGAGAACGGCTTGGATCATCTGTTCGCGGTCGATCAGTAGGTCTGGGATACTCGGATCATAGTCACGCACCAAACTGATGCAGCCCTGACTCTCGGCGGCGACTAAGCTGCACACGCGCTCGAGCACCTCATGGACGTTGGTCATGGCCAGCGACGGCAGCTTGTTGGAGCCGAGCATGCGGTCGACCAGATTACGCAGGCGGTCGGCCTCTTCGATGATGACGTTGGTGTAATCCTTGAGCTCTGCGCTGGGCAGCTCGCGGGCCAGCAGCTGCGCCGCGCCACGAATGCCGCCGAGCGGATTCTTAATCTCGTGGGCCAGACCGCGCACCAGCATTTTGGTCGACTCTTGCTTGGACAGTTGCGCTTCTTCTTTGCTGATGCGCAGCAAGCGGTCACGCGGGTGTACTTCGAGCAGCAGCATGGTGGCGCCGCGGTGCAAAATCGGCGTTACCGCGTAGTCGACGGTCAGGGTTTGCCCCGTTAAGGCGGTGAGCACCGCCTCTCGCTTGGTAAAGGGGTGAGCCTGTTGCACGGCATGTTGCAGGGCGTTAAGCGCCGCCGGCGACTCGGTGAATAGCTCACTGATAAATTGCCCGTGGTTACGCAAGGCACTGACCGCCAAGAGCATTTCGGCGGCCGGATTCATGTACTCAAGGCACAGTTCGGCATTCAGCAAAATGGTCGCTGTAGTCAGGTTGTCCAGCAGTAAACGGTGCAGTACGTCATCAATGGTCATGATCGAACATCCCTAGGTATGCAGGGCAAAATGCAAGAAGCAAACCAACGCCCACAAAGTGCGCGCAAACAGCGTTAATTAACGTTTAGAGGCTGCAATGGTGCGAGCCAGTGCGGCTAGCTCGCTCGGCTGCGAACCAAAATGGGGAGGGTGTCGCTAGGGTAGCAGGCTGGCGCACCAGTACGGTGCGCTATTCTTCGTAGAAAAAGGGCAGGTAGGGAATGAGGGGCTTGGGTGCGGGTTTGTCTTTGAGTGGGCATTCCGGGCGCACGCCGTAGTCGGGCCTTTTACAGGGTCTGACTTTGCGCTTCTGATCCAGCGAGGTTAGGCGAACATGCAGGGGTTGGCTGGGGGTGCGTTCGAGTGTGACGCCCTCGGCATCGAGGATTTCCACCGCCAATTGGTGGGTGCCGCGCGCCAGCCCTTGCAGCGCAAATACCGGGCTGCGGCTGGGTTCTGCGCTCGGTTGGCCGTCGACGATCAAGCGGTAGTTGTGGGTCGGTAATAAAGCCGGGTCACTGTTGGCGCTGACCACTACGTCACCGGTGCCATCGTTCACCACGGCGTCCGGTTCGGGCACCAATATGCGCAGCATTTGATACTCGGGCGGCTTGATTGGCGCCTGCATTTTCATCACGCGGGTGCGCGGTGCATTGGGTTGACCGAGGGAGTTGATCGGCGCCATCTCTACGCGTTTGGCGTTGCCAGCTTTGGGACTGTCGGTAAACACCCGATTGCCGTCGGCATCGGTGTAGGTGTAGACCTCGGCGTGCGCTGGGCTAAGCAGCGCCACCGCGAGTAAGAGCAGTAGGGGCAAACGCATCGGTTAGTTGGCCGTTCTAGGTGTAGGTCTTGGTCGCAGCGCCGGGCTTTGAGTGTTGACCCGTTGCACGGTGAAGGTCACGGCGTCGCTCTGTTGGATCATCCGGCCAGCGCTTAGCACTTGCACGGCCAGCGTATGTTCGCCGCGCGGTAGATTGGTTAGCTGCAGCGGTGGGTTGCTGCTGGGCGGGCCATAGGCTTGGCCATCAAGCATAAGCTGTAACTGTTGGCCGGCGCGCAGTGCCGGCGTGCTGCTGACGCCAACGCTGAAGGTGCCGTTGTTGGCGCGCAAGGCTTCATCGGACGGCAGTCCGGTGAGTTGCAAGCTTGAGAAGGGGAGCGCGGTGTCTGTGGTGTTGGCGGGTGCGGGTGTGCTGTCGGTGCTGGCGTTATTCGGGCGCACGGTAACCGTGTTGGTTGGGTTGAGTTGCACGGCTTGAGCATTGCTGCCTTGCGGCGGGTCATTGGTGAAGACCCGATTACCGTTGGCGTCGATGAAGCTATAGATTTGGGCGCTGGCCGGTAGGCTGAGGGCCATGAGCAGGCAGGCAAGTAAAGGGCGCATGGGTCGTCTCCCGGATAGGCTTAGGTGTCTAAGCCTTGCACTGCTTGGCGCTGCTGGCAAGTTTTGCGCACTCTGGGTGTGCTCTGCGGCCGAAAATACTGTGCTGGCGGTCGCTGCCTTGCAGGCTAAGCGAGAAAGTTGTGGGCATAAAAAAGGCCTCCCGAAGGAGGCCTCTGTGCCGCTACCTAAATAGCTGCTACTGGCTTAGACGCTGTAGTACAGGTCGTATTCCAGTGGGTGTACGAAGGTGCGAACTTGGATCTCTTCGGCGCTCTTCAGTTCGATGTAAGCATCGATGAAGTCGTCGCTGAATACGCCGCCCTTAGTCAGGAATGCACGGCCTTTATCCAACTCTTCCAGGGCTTCTTTCAAGCTGCCGCATACTTGCGGGATCAACTTGGCTTCTTCTGGTGGTAGGTCGTAAAGGTTTTTGTCGGCAGCATCGCCTGGGTGGATCTTGTTCTGGATGCCGTCCAGACCAGCCATCAACAGTGCAGCGAAGCACAGGTATGGGTTAGCCGCTGGATCCGGGAAGCGTGCTTCGATACGACGGCCGCGTGGGCTGGAAACGTATGGAATACGGATCGAAGCCGAACGGTTACGTGCCGAGTAAGCCAACATTACTGGGGCTTCGAAACCTGGAACCAAACGCTTGTACGAGTTGGTGGCCGGGTTGGTGAAACCGTTCAGGGCTTTACCGTGCTTGATGATGCCGCCGATG
>JBILAR010000134.1:0-7831 GCA_044354115.1 Pseudomonas sp.
GATTAAAACCGTGGCGAGTTAAGCGCTACGCACATTTTGTTCCCCTGGCCGAACCCATACGGCCGGGGCTTGAAGGTGAGGAGTGATCATGGGCGCACAGTGGAAAGTTAAGGGTAGAGAAGCCGCCGCCAATACCCGCGGCAAGGTGTTCGGTAAGCTGGCCAAAGAGATCGCCATCGCCGCCCGTGCCGGCGCGGATCTGGACATGAACCCGCGTCTGCGTTTGGTGGTCGAGCAGGCGAAAAAAGCCTCGATGCCCAAGGAAACCCTCGAGCGGGCGATCAAAAAAGGCGCCGGTTTGCTCGGTGATACCGTGCACTACGAGCACCTGACCTACGAAGGGTTTGCCCCGCACCGCGTGCCGCTAATCGTCGAGTGCCTGACCGACAACACCAACCGCACCGTGGCGGAAATTCGCGTGCTGTTTCGCAAGGGCCAGCTCGGCGCTTCCGGTTCGGTGGCCTGGGATTTCGACTATCTAGGCATGATCGAAGCTGCTCCGGCCGTTGCCGATGCTGACCCGGAACTGGCCGCCATCGAAGCCGGTGCGCAAGACTTTGAGCCGGGCGAAGAAGACGGCCACACGCTGTTTCTCAGCGAAGCGACGGACATGGATATCGTCTGCCGCGCCTTGCCAACCTACGGCTTTACCGTGCTGTCGGCGAAACTTGGCTACCGGCCGAAAAACACCGTGAGCCTCAGCGACGCCGAGCGTGAAGAAGTCGAAGCCTTCCTCGCCGCCCTCGACGGCCACGACGACGTGCAAAACATCTATGTCGGTTTGGCTGATTAATAGGTTGGATTAGGCGTAGTGGGCTTCGGCCCAGCAGTTTGATCGCTGTAATGCCCCCGCCTAAAAAGGCGGGTTTGGATTCACTGCAAGGCCTCGCCTTGCAGTGCTTACATCAAGCTCTGATTTCGATCAGGGTGCCGTCTTTGACGATGTCCCACACCTCTTGCATATCGCTGTTTTTCATGGCGATGCAGCCGTTGGTCCAGTCGAGAGTGGTGAAGTACCATTCGGGGTAGTCCTCGGCGACCGGGGTACCGTGGATCATAATCATGCCGCCGGCCGCTACGCCTTTTTTGCTGGCTTGGGCTTTGTCGCGGCTGTTGGGGTAGGAAATGTGCATGGCCAGGTTGTAGTTCTCGCTGGTTTTGCGCCAGTCGATCCAGTACAGACCTTCTGGGGTGCGTTGATCACCTTCACGCAGCTTTGGCCCTTTGGGTTGTTTGCCCAAGGAGATACGGTAGGTTTTGACCACTTTGCCACGGCTGATGAGTTGCAGTTGATGGGCCGATTTGAGCACCAAGACTTTGTCGATGCTCTGCGTGTTGAGCGCAGGCGTAGTGGCATTGCTGAAAGTGGCAAAAGATAAGCAAAGTAAGGCTAACAACCAACGCATTAGAGCAAGTTCCTGGGGGATTTATGGCGCCGCAGCGTTCATGTTTTTTTGTAGTGCGCCCGCAAGGCCGCAAGTGGCTCGTTGCGTACCGGAAACAGTTGCTGGCCCCGGTCTGCGAAGTAGCATTCTAAAGTACGGCCGATGGTGGGGAAAGCCAGCTCTGACCAGGGGATGTCTTGTTCCGAGAAAAGTTGCACCTCCAAACTCTCGGCTCCGGCCGCAAAGTTAAGGTCGACTAACTCGGCGCGAAACAACATATACACCTGATTGATGTGCGGCAAATCGAACAGCGTATACAGGCTTAAGCCTTGCACTCGGGCGCAGGCTTCCTCCAATGTTTCGCGGGCGGCGGCTTGCTCTAGGGTTTCGCCGTTTTCCATAAAACCTGCGGGCAGCGTCCAGTAGCCTCGGCGCGGTTCTATGGCGCGCCGGCAGAGCAGCACTTGCTCGCCCCAAATGGGCAGGCAGCCGGCGATAATGCGCGGGTTTTGATAATGGATGGTTTGGCACTGCGTGCAGACGAAACGCAGGCGATTGTCGCCCGCAGGAATCTGTTGGCTAAGCGGATTGCCGCACTGACTGCAAAAATTCATCTTGGCTCCATAAACGCCTGTGCGCCGCGATTGGCGCTGGGCAATAACTCGGGCAAAGGTTGGCGGGCTTGGGCCGCGAGGCGCTTCATGCCATGATGCCAGAGATAAACCAAGATCGAGAACCGCTGATGCTGGATGACTTGCTGCGGCGCATGCAGAACTATCGCCCACTGACCTTGCCAATCGCCGGCAGATTGCCGCAAGCGGCGGTATTGCTGCCGATTACCCGCAGTGTTGAGCCGGGTTTGGTGCTCACCCTGCGCGCCAGCGGGATGTCTACCCACAGTGGTGAAGTGGCATTTCCCGGTGGTCGGCGCGATCCGGAAGATGTTGATTTAATCGCTACGGCGCTGCGCGAGGCGCAGGAAGAAATCGGCCTGCCCAGCGGCTTGGTTGAGGTGCTGGGGCCGCTGAGTACCTTGGTGTCGCGCCATGGTATAGAGGTCACGCCCTATGTCGGGCTGGTGCCAGATTACGTTGAGTATCAAACCAATGACGCCGAAATTGCCTCGGTGTTTACCGTGCCCTTGGCGTTTTTTCGCGATGATCCGCGCGACATGACCCATCGCATCGACTACCTCGGCAAGAGTTGGTACGTGCCCAGTTATCGTTATGGTGAATATCAAATTTGGGGGCTGACGGCGATCATGGTGGTCGAGTTGGTCAACCTGTTGTACGACGCTGGCATCGAGCTTAATCGACCGTCAGCAGCCTTTACCCATCTGCGTTAGACACTCATCTGAGGGCAATAGCATGAAATATCGTTTGGGCGATGCGCGAGTCGAATGTCACTCCGAGAGCTGGGTGGCGCCCAATGCCGTGTTGGTCGGTAAAGTTAAGCTTGAGGCCGGTGCCAGTGTTTGGTTTAACGCCGTGCTGCGCGGCGACAACGAGATGATCCATATCGGCGAAAACAGCAACGTGCAGGACGGCAGTGTGATGCACACCGACATGGGCTTTCCGCTGACCCTGGGCAAGGGTGTGACCATTGGTCATAACGTCATGCTGCATGGCTGCACGGTCGGCGATTACAGCCTGGTCGGCATCAATGCGGTGGTGCTCAACGGCGCCAAGATCGGCAAGAATTGCCTGATTGGCGCTAACGCACTGATTCCGGAAGGCAAGGTGATTCCCGATGGTAGTTTGGTCATGGGTTCGCCGGGCAAGGTGGTGCGCGAGTTGACCGAGCAGCAGATCAAAATGCTCGAGGCCAGCGCCGCGCATTACGTGCACAACGCGCAACGTTATGCCCGCGACCTGCATGCGCAGGACGATTAAGTTTGCTTGAGTTAGCCACTATGACTGCGGGTCACCCCGAAAAACCGCTGGCCTCGCCGTGCATCAATGTCTGCGCCCTAGATGACGCCGATATTTGCATTGGTTGCCAGCGCAGCGTCGCCGAAATTACCCAATGGGGGCGCATGAGCAATGCCGAGCGCCGGCAGGTGTTGCTTCGTTGCATTGAACGCACTCATGCCAATGGCCAATTTATGAGCCCGCCGGGTTAAATTTTTTCTGCTTTGCCGAGCTGCGTTAACGCCGCACTCGTGATCTTTTGAGGAAGCACCATGCCCCGTATTGGAACGCCGCTGTCGGCCAGCGCCACCCGTGTTTTGCTCTGTGGTTCGGGCGAGTTGGGTAAAGAATTGGTGATTGAACTGCAACGCTTGGGCGTCGAGGTGATTGCGGTTGATCGCTATGCCGATGCGCCGGCGATGCAGGTCGCTCATCGCCATCACGTGATCAATATGCTCGACGGTGCGGCGTTGCGGGCGGTGATTGAGGCCGAGCAGCCGCATTATATAGTCCCGGAAATCGAGGCGATCGCCACCGCGACGCTGGTGGAGCTGGAGGCTGAAGGCTTTACCGTGATTCCCAGTGCACGGGCGGCGCAGTTGACCATGAACCGCGAGGGGATTCGCCGGCTAGCCGCCGAAGAGTTGGGCCTGCCGACTTCGCCCTATGAATTCGCCGACAGCCTTGAGGCTTACCGCGAGTCGGTGGCGCGCATCGGTTATCCGTGCGTGGTCAAACCTATTATGAGTTCCTCGGGTAAGGGTCAGTCGTTGCTGCAAGGCCCGGATGATCTGCAGGCCGCCTGGGATTACGCGCAAGAGGGCGGGCGCGCCGGCAAGGGCCGGGTGATAGTCGAGGGCTTTATCGACTTTGACTACGAAATCACCCTGCTGACCGTGCGCCACGCCAGCGGCACCAGTTTCTGTGCGCCGGTTGGCCATCGGCAAGTGAAGGGCGATTATCATGAGTCCTGGCAGCCGCAGGCCATGCGTCCGGCGGCCTTGGCGGAGTCTGAGCGAGTGGCGTTGGCGGTGACCGAGGCGCTGGGCGGGCGTGGGCTGTTTGGCGTGGAGTTGTTCATCAAGGGCGATCAAGTGTGGTTTAGCGAGGTCTCGCCGCGCCCGCATGACACCGGCTTAGTCACCTTGATATCTCAAGAACTGTCGGAGTTTGCCCTGCATGCGCGGGCGATTTTGGGCTTGCCGATTCCAGCTATTCGCCAGCTGGGGGCCTCGGCCTCGGCGGTGATATTGGTCGAGGGCGAATCAAGCCAAGTCAGCTTTGGCAATTTAGCCGCTGCGTTGAGCGAGCCAGACACCGCGCTGCGTTTGTTCGGTAAGCCGCAGGTGGCAGGCCAGCGACGCATGGGCGTGGCGCTGGCGCGCGATGAGTCGATTGAGCTGGCCCGAGCCAAGGCCGTGCGCGCGGCGCAGGCCGTTAGCGTCACGCTGTGATGCCGCTGCGGCTTGGCGCTTGGTGGTTACTGGCGTTGCTGTTGCTGCCGGTGTTGCTACCGATGGCGCTGCACACGCGCCGGCGAGTCTTGCGCTTAGCGCCGGCCGCTGGCCCGCAACAGGGCTTGGCCGGTGCACAGTTCGACGGGCCGGCGTTACGCCTGTTGCTGTTGGGCGAGTCAACCGTGGCGGGTGTGGGTGTGACATGCCAATCGCAAGCCTTGGTTGGCCAGTTAGCTCAGGCCTTGGCTGCGCAGCAACGCCGGCCGGTGGCCTGGCAAGCTTTGGGTGAAAACGGTATTACCGTCAGCCAAGCCGGGGCGCGGTTGTTGCCGCAGGCCTTGGCAACACCGGCGGATTTAGTCGTGCTGGTGTTTGGGGTCAATGACAGTACCCACTTAAGTTCGCTGCGCACTTGGCAGCAAGCGTTGCGGCACATGAGCCAAACGTTGCAGGCGCAAGGCGCGCAGGTGGCGTTCACCGCGGTGCCACCGTTGCAGCACTTCAGTGCTTTACCGTGGTTGCTGCGTCAGGTCTTGGGTTGGCGGGCGGCGCTGTTGGATACGCAGTTGCGCCGGTTGGCGGGCCAGTTGGGCGTGGCTTATTGCCCGGTTGAGCTGGAGTTTGCTGCGGATTACCTAGCCGTGGATGGCTATCACCCGTCGCAGCTGGGTTATCGGGTGTGGGCCGCCGGTTTAGCGCCGCAATTGTTCAGCCGCTAACGGCTTACTCTGTGCGGGTGGCTGGTGCTTGTTTGAGACTGGCCGGCCAGATGCGCACGCTCTTAACCCGGTTGTCGGCCATTTGCAGCACTTCTAAACGATACGGGCCAACCTTCAAGCACACACTGCTCTCGGGCAGATTCTCCAACGCTTCGGTAATCAGCCCGTTGAGGGTTTTCGGTCCGTCGCAGGGCAATTGCCAGTTGAGTGTCTTGTTGATGTCGCGGATGTTGGCGCTGCCATCAATGATCTGCGTGCCATCGGCTTGCGGGTGAATGTCGGTGCTGTCTTGCAGGTCTTGGTATTTAAAATCGCCAACGATCTCTTCCAAAATATCTTCCAAAGTCACGATGCCCAAGGCCTCGCCGTATTCATCGACGACAATGCCGATGCGCCGTTTTTGTTTCTGGAAGTTGATCAGCTGAGTCGAGAGCGGAGTGCTCTCTGGGGTGAAATAAGGCTCGTGACAGGCACCTAGCAACGATTCTTTGGTCAGCTGGTTGTGAGTCAGAAGGCGGGCAATATGGCGCATATGCACCACGCCTTCGATCTGATTGATGTCGTTGCGAAACACCGGCAGGCGTGTGTGACTGGTAGTGCGCAGTTGGGCGATGATTTCTTCGAGGCTGTCGTCGAGGTCGATGCCCGTCACCTCGTTACGCGGAATCATGATGTCGTTAACGGTGATGTTGTCTAGGTCGAGGATGCCCAGCAACATGTTCTGCCGGTTTGGCAGGCGATGCTCAGACTCGCGCACCACGCTGCGTAGCTCCTCGGTGCTGAGGCTATCGCTGCGCTTGCTAGTAGGGTCGATACCAAATAGGCGTAACAGGCCGTTGCTGATCCAGCCCAGTAATAGCACTAGCGGATAGAACAGTTTAAGTAGCCACGCTAGCGGTAGGCTGAACGGGTAGGCGATGGCTTCGGGGCGCACTGCAGCTAAGGTTTTCGGTGCAATTTCACCGAAAATCAGCAGGGCGAAGGTCAGTAGCACAGTGGCGATGGCCACGCCGGTATCGCCCCATAGTTGCAGTGCCAAGATGGTCGCCAGCGATGAGGCGAGAATGTTGGCGAAGGTGTTGCCAATTAAAATGGTGCCCAGCAGACGATCTGGACGGCTAAGCAGTGCGCTCACCCGCTTGGCACCGCGATGGCCTTGTTTGCTTAGGTGCCGCAAGCGGTAGCGGTTAAGACTGAGGATGCCGGTTTCCGAGCTGGAGAAGAATGCCGAACAGATAATCAAAAAAACCAATAGGCCGACTATCAGGCTGGGGGGTAAGTCATTCACCGGTTGTGCCTTTGTTTGGCTAAATATGCAGGATAAATTCGCGGACTAATTTGCTGCCGAAATAGGCCAGCATCAGTAAACAAAAGCCTGCCAAGGTCCAGCGAATGGCTTTGTGTCCGCGCCAGCCGAGTTGTTGGCGGCCCCACAGGAGTACGGCAAAGACGAACCAGGCAAACACCGAAAGGATGGTTTTGTGTGCCAGGTGTTGCGCCAGTAAGTCTTCAACAAATAGCCAGCCCGACAGCAGTGACAGCGACAGCAAACCCCAGCCGGCCCAGAGAAAACCAAACAACAGGGATTCCATGGTTTGCAGGGGAGGGAAGTTTTTGATCAGACCAGACGGATGCTTGTTCTTAAGTTGATGGTCTTGCAGTAGCAGCAATAGCGACTGAAACATGGCAATGGTCAGCATCCCGTAAGCCAAAATCGACAGCAGAATATGCGCGAGAATGCCGGATTGCTCGTTGATCGTTTGCACCGTGCCGCTGGGGGCGAATTGCGCCATCAGGGTGGTCAGTGCGCCGAGTGGGAACAGCAATAACAGCAGGTTTTCCACTGGGATTTGCCGGCTCGCCAGCAGGGTCAGCAAAATCACTGCGGCAGCAATCAAACTGGCGGCATTAAAGAAGTCCAAACCCAGCCCGGTCGGGGTAATCAGCTGTGAATACAGGCTAACGCCATGGGCGAGCAGGGCAAGTAAGCCCAGTGCGCGTAAGAGATTTTTATTTGGCGTGTTGCGCTGCGCCAAGCGTAAGGCTTGGTAAGCAGTGGTGCCGGCATATAAACCGGCGGCGGCGAGGCTGGGCAACAGAGGATGCATAGGACCTAGAAGGGCAACCTTGAGAGGTCGCAGTGTGGCATATAACCGCATTGGCCTGAAAGACCGTGACGGTGTCGGTCCGCTTGAGTCTTCGCTATAATCGCCCGCTGGCAACACGCTTAGTCTCGGCTCTGGAGACACTGAAAGGAACGCGCATGTTTGAAAATCTAACCGATCGCCTCTCGCAGACGCTGCGCCATGTCACCGGCAAGGCCAAGCTGACCGAAGACAATATTAAAGACACCTTGCGTG
>JBILAR010000060.1:0-20627 GCA_044354115.1 Pseudomonas sp.
AGCTACGCCATCGAAGTCAGCGGCATTGATGGCTTAGTCTATGGCGGTAAGCGTGAAGTGCTGGCTGTGGCGGGTGAGGTGCTGTCGCTCCCAATTGAACTCTCCATCGAGCCAGAAAAACTGCCCTCAAGCGCCAACAAAATCAGCTTCAGCGTGCAGGCTATAGACGCCCCAACGATTAAAAATGATGCTGACAGCCGATTTATCGGCCCCAGTGTTCGTTAACCCTATGTACTTTTAAGCAGAGATTTATATGCACGCGCAAATGCCTGTCACACCTTGGTACAAGCAGTTTTGGCCTTGGTTCATCCTTGCCATATTGGCCTTGTCGGTCGTTCTCGGTCTGTCATTGCTAACGGTGTCGATCCTCAAGGGTGACAGCTTGGTGGTCGACAATTATTACGATGCCGGCAAAGGTATTAACACCGCGTTGGACCGCGAAAAACTCGCAAAACAATTACAACTGACTGCCAGCGTTAGCTTTGACGATGACACGGGAATTGCCGAAGTAACCCTTAACGGCAACAGCCGCCCGGCGCAATTGACCCTAAGCCTGATCTCGCCCACGCAGCCCGAGAAAGATCGCCGTATCGTCATGCAACCGGCCGAAGGCAAACTGTATCGCGGCAATATGCAAGACAGCGTACAAGGCCGCCGTTTTGTCGAACTGATCGGCCAAGAAGGTGGCAAAGACTGGCGCCTATTTGAGGAAGAAACCCTAGTCACAGGCACGCCTGTGCAATTGGGCCAATGACCCTCCGTTAGATGCCTAGCCCAACCCCTTGTTATCACTGCGGCTTGCCGGTACTCACGGGCAGTCGCTTTCACGCCCGTGTGTTCGGCGAGAGCCGCGCAATGTGCTGCCCGGGTTGCGCGGCGGTGGCCGAAGCCATCGTCAGTGGCGGTTTAGAGAGTTACTACCAACACCGTAGCGAACCGTCCGCCAACCCCGACACCTTCCCGCAAGCACTGGCCGATGAACTCGCGCTGTACGATCGTAGCGACGTGCAACAGGGCTTTGTGCAACATCAGGGCGATCAAAGCAGCATCTGTTTACTGATCGAAGGCATCAGTTGCGCCGCCTGTGGCTGGCTGATCGAGAAGCACCTGCGCAACCTCAGTGCGGTGAGCGCGGCCAATCTGAATCTGTCTAACCATCGCCTTTATCTAAGCTGGAACGCCGAGCAACTGCCGCTCAGCCAGCTACTGAAAACGCTGCGCCACATCGGTTATGCCGCCCATCCTTATCAGCCCGACCGCGCCAGTGCGCAACTGGCCAGCGAGAACCGCCGTGCCCTGCGGCAATTGGGTGTGGCTGGCATGCTGTGGATGCAGGTGATGATGGCCAGCATGGCCACTTGGCCAGAGTTCAATCTCGATTTGAGCCGCGAGCTGGATCTCATCCTGCGCTGGGTCAGTCTGTTTTTAACCACACCGATTGTTTTTTACTGCTGTGGCGATTTTTTCAAAGGCGCGCTGCGTGATCTACGCACGCGTCATTTGACCATGGATGTTTCGGTTTCGCTGGCGATTGGCGGTGCCTACTTGGCGGGTATCTGGTCCACCGTGTTTGCCCATGGCGAGCTGTACTTTGATGCCGTCGGCATGTTCGCGTTGTTCTTGCTGGCCGGCCGTTACCTAGAGCGCCGCGCCCGTGAGCGCACCGCTGCCGCTACCGCGCAATTGGTTAATTTGCTCCCAGCCTCCTGCTTACGCCTTGATGCTCAAGGGCAAAGCACCCGGATATTGCTCAGCGAGTTGCAGCTTGGCGAACACATTTTGGTGCCCCCCGGCGCCATGTTAGCGGCCGACGGACTGATCATCAGCGGTCAGTCGAGCATCGACGAGTCACTGCTCACCGGCGAATACTTGCCGCTACCACGCGGTATCGGCGAGCACGTCAGCGCCGGTACCTTAAATGTCGAAGGCCCACTGACCGTGCAGGTGCAAGCCTTGGGCAACGCCACCCGGTTGTCGGCCATTGTACGGTTGCTGGAGCGCGCCCAAGCCGAAAAACCGCGCTTGGCGCAACTGGCCGACCAGGTCGCGCAATGGTTTTTACTCATAGTGCTGGGTACGGCGGCGATAGTCGGCTTGGTCTGGTGGCAGCTTGACCCGCAACGGGCTTTTTGGATTGTCCTCGCGTTGTTGGTGGCCACCTGCCCTTGCGCCCTCTCGTTAGCCACGCCAACCGCCCTAACTGCCGCGACCGGCAGCCTGCACAAACTCGGGCTACTGCTGACCCGCGGGCATGTGCTCGACGGTCTAAACCAAATCGACACGGTGATTTTCGACAAAACCGGCACCCTCACCGAAGGCCGCCTAACCCTGCGCAGCGTACACCCCCTAGGCGCACTCGACAGCGCCCAGTGCCTGGCCTTGGCTGCCGCCTTAGAAAGTGGCTCAGAACATCCAATTGCACGCGCCTTTGGCCAGTCGCCACTCACCGCCGAACAGGTGCAAAGTGAACCGGGGCGCGGCTTACAGGGTTGGATTAATGGCCAGCAGATGCGCATCGGCCAACCCGCTTTTGTCGCCGCTCTGAGCGGTTGTGACGTGCCCGCAATGGCCGCCGAGCAAGGCCAATGGCTGCTGCTGGGCGACGCGCAAGGGCCACTGGCCTGGCTGCTGCTCGATGACCGCGTACGCAGCGATGCGCCCGCTTTGCTCGACGCCTGCCGTGCCCGTGGCTGGCAAACCCTGTTGCTGTCTGGCGACAGCTCACCGATGGTCGCTCAAGTCGCGGCCGAACTGGGCATCGACGACGCACGCGGCGGCTTAACCCCAGCCGACAAACTGGCTGTGCTGCAACAATTGCACGGCCAAGGTCGACGGGTACTGATGCTCGGCGATGGTGTTAACGATGTGCCAGTGCTGGCCGCAGCTGATATCAGCGTGGCCATGGGCTCGGCCACCGACTTGGCGAAAACCAGCGCCGACGCCGTGCTGCTGTCCAATAGTTTGACCAGCCTGATTCACGCCTTTGCCCTAGCCAAACGCACACGCCGGATTATCAGCCAGAATCTGCTCTGGGCCTGCTTGTACAATGGCTTAGTTCTGCCATTTGCCGCCCTCGGCTGGGTCACGCCGCTGTGGGCTGCGCTGGGCATGTCGCTCAGCTCATTGCTGGTGGTGCTCAACGCTTTACGCCTGACCTATGTAAGCACACCGGCTGTCACCAGCCGCCTGGAGCTGTAATGGACGCCCTGTATGTGATGATCCCGATCGCCGTAGTGATTGTCGCCCTAGCGATTCGGCTATTTTTTTGGGCCGTAGACAGTGGTCAGTACGACGATATGGACGGCCCCGCCCACAGCATTTTGTTTGACGACGACGACCCCAATCACCGCGCAGGCGTGCAAGAAGCGCAACAGCCAAACAAACCGCAGGACCCGCCACATGCCTGAGTTATTGGCGTTTTGGCGGCCCGCTGCGATGCTCGGCTTGCTCGGCGGCAGTCATTGTTTAGGCATCTGCGCCGGCCTGCTAGAGGACGCGTTACATGCTTGATCTACTGCCACTGCTACTGTCCGCAGTGGTGCTCGGCCTGCTCGGCGGCGGCCATTGTTTAGGCATGTGCGGTGGCCTTATGGGCGCCTTGACCATGGCCATCCCGGTAGAGCAACGGGGCCGTCGTTTACAGTTACTGCTGGCCTACAACCTCGGACGCATCCTCAGTTACGCCTGTGCCGGACTGTTGCTGGGGCTTGGCGGCTGGGCGCTGGCCAACAGCCCGGCGGCCATGGCGCTGCGCATAGTCGCGGGCCTGCTGCTGATTTGCATGGGCCTGTACCTAGGCGGCTGGTGGAGTGGCCTGACGCGCATCGAAGCACTCGGGCGTGGCCTGTGGCGACATATTCAGCCACTGGCCAGCCGTTTACTGCCCGTTACCAGCCTGCCACGTGCCCTGCTCCTCGGCGCGCTCTGGGGCTGGCTGCCGTGCGGTTTGGTGTACAGCACGCTGCTGTGGGCGGCCAGCCAAGGCAGTGCAATCGACAGTGCCCTGTTGATGTTGGCCTTTGGCCTTGGCACCTTACCTGTCTTGATCGCCAGCGGCTTGGCTGCGCAGCGCTTGAACCAACTGCTGCGGCAACGCTCGGTGCGCATGGCTGGCGGCCTGCTGGTGATTGTCTTTGGCTTGTGGACTCTACCCGGCCCGCACCAAGCCTGGCTGATGGGCCATGCCAGCCACAGCATGTAAGCCTTTCGGTTGATGTAGTTCGGTTGATACAGGTCAAACCCCAATCCGGCTAGGCTGCTTACACTCCCCGCATGTTGGCTGATTTCAGGCTGGCCAAAACGGGACCGCGCCCATGCACGACACCATTCTCTGGGACACCGATCTGATCCGTCGTTACGATCAAGCCGGCCCGCGCTACACCTCCTACCCAACCGCCGTACAGTTGCATGACGGGGTTGGCTCATTTGAGTTGCTGCACGCCTTGCGCGAAAGCCGCAAAGCGCAGCGACCGCTCTCGGTGTATGTGCATGTGCCCTTTTGCGCCAATGTTTGCTACTACTGCGCGTGCAACAAAGTCATCACTAAAGACCGTAGCCGGGCGCTGCCATACCTTGAACGGTTAGAACTCGAAATCGACCTAATCAGTTGCCATCTCGACCCTAAACAAAGCGTTGAACAACTGCATTTGGGCGGCGGTACCCCGACTTTTTTAAGCCACGTTGAACTGCGCCGGTTAATGGCAAAGCTACGCAGTAAATTTAACTTATTGAATGATGACTCTGGCGACTACAGCATCGAAATCGACCCGCGCGAGGCCGACTGGGCCACCATGGGACTGCTGCGTGAACTGGGTTTTAATCGCGTCAGCTTAGGCGTACAAGACCTCGACCCAGAGGTGCAGCGCGCGGTAAATCGCCTGCAAAGTCTGGAGCAAACCCGCGCCATTGTTGACGCGGCACGCACCCTACAGTTTCGCTCAATCAACATCGACTTGATCTACGGCCTACCCAAGCAGACACCGGAAAGTTTTGCCCGCACAGTGGACAGCATCATCGCCCTGCAACCCGATCGCCTTTCGGTGTTTAACTACGCACACCTGCCGGAGCGTTTTTTGCCCCAGCGGCGGATCAATGCCGATGATCTACCCACGCCTACCGACAAGCTGGCCATGCTGCAAAACAGCATCGAACAACTGAGCAAAGCCGGTTATCGCTATATCGGCATGGACCACTTCGCCCTGCCCGACGATGAACTGGCCAGCGCCCAAGAAGACGGCACCCTGCAGCGCAACTTTCAGGGCTACACCACCCACGGGCATTGCGACCTCATCGGCTTGGGCGTATCCGCGATCAGCCAAATTGGCGACCTGTACTGCCAAAACAACAGCGACATCGCCCTCTATCAGCACAGTTTGGACAACAACCAACTGGCCACCTGCAAAGGCCTGCAATGCAACGGCGATGACCGGGTCCGGCGTGCCGTTATTCAGCAATTAATCTGCGATTTTCGCCTAGATTTCGCCGCCATCGAGGGGACATTTAATATCGACTTTGCCGGTTACTTCGCCGCGATTTGGCCACAACTGCAGCAGATGGCCAAAGACGGATTGATCGAACTCACGACTCACGGCATCGACATCCGGCCCACCGGGCGCTTGCTGGCACGCTCGGTGTGCATGTTGTTTGATGGCTACCTCAACGCACAAAGCCGCCAGCAATTTTCGCGGATTATCTAATATGCGTGCAGATCTAACCTGGCCACTGCCAATCAGCCTGCAGCAACAAACCTGAACGCACGTTCAACTCCGCGCTGCTAGCCGCGCTTGAGCGTCTGCGTTACCCTTAACGGCATTGCCCTTAAGGAATCCTCTCATGTCCGAGATCATCAAGGCTCGCGCCTTACCTCAGGCCCATTGCAAAGACTGCAGCCTTGCCTCTTTGTGCCTGCCATTAGCGATGAACTTGGAGGATATGGATTCGCTGGATGAGATCGTCAAGCGTGGTCGCCCACTGAAAAAAGGTGATTTTTTGTTCCGCCAAGGCGACACCTTCAACTCGGTGTACGCAGTCCGCTCCGGCGCGCTGAAAACCTTTAGCGTGACCGATGCCGGAGAGGAGCAAATTACCGGCTTTCATCTACCCAGTGAATTGGTCGGCATGTCCGGCATGGACAGCGAAAGCTATCCGGTTTCCGCGCAAGCACTGGAAACCACCTCGGTGTGTGAAATCCCCTTTGAGCGCTTAGACGAACTGGCCCTGCAACTGCCGCAATTACGCCGGCAACTTATGCGCATCATGAGCCGCGAGATTCGCGACGATCAGCAGATGATGTTGCTGCTGTCGAAAAAAACCGCCGATGAGCGCATCGCCACCTTCTTGGTTAATTTGTCCGCACGCTTTCGCGCCCGTGGTTTTTCCGCCCATCAATTTCGCCTGGCTATGTCGCGCAACGAAATCGGCAACTACCTCGGGTTGGCCGTCGAAACCGTGTCGCGCGTATTTACCCGCTTCCAGCAAAACGGCTTATTGGCTGCGGAGGGCAAAGAGGTCGATATCACCAATCCAATCGAACTCTGCGCACTGGCAGGCGGCAACGCCGAAATCTAATCCCAGCACAGCAGGCCGGTGCAACGCCGGCCCGCGTTATCCATCGCAAGCAAATCGGCACCCGCAACACAGCCTTATGGCACGCACCCGATAGCCTTCGAGCAGCACCTCCACGCCTTTCTTAGCCCACACTTGCCCATCTAAAGTTGGCCGTTCGCGCGCCAAAGTGGCCAGTTATGACCTCGTATTTTACCGGCGAAAATCCAATAGTGGCGGCATCTGCTGGGCGTGCAAAATGCACTTCGGCAGTCAAACACGCCGAGCGCGCAGCATATCTGCCCCATGTATAAGGACTCCGCCATGTCGAGTATTGCGAGTAACCCCAGCCCGTTAAAAGCTGCATTTCCCGTGCGCCGGATGGATTTCAGCTTCACCGATACGCGCAAATATTGGTGGAGCGACGATCCTTTTATGACCCATTTTATGAACAACCTGTCATCACTCTTCCCCCACGGCGAAAAGTTTTTTGTCGACAGCGTGCGCGCCGTGCGCAAACAGATCGAAGACCCGCAACTGCAAAAAGACATCAGCGCCTTTATCGGCCAAGAGGCCATGCACTCCAAAGAACATCAGAGCTACAACGACTACGCCCTGGCCCACGGCATCGACCTAGATGTGCTGGATAAGCGCGTCAAGGTGGCACTGGCGTTACTCACTAAGGTCAGCAGCAAGAAATGGCGCTTGGCTGCCACCTGCTGCTTTGAGCACTTCACCGCGACCATGGCCGAGCAACTGCTGCAGCGTGAAGACATCAATATGCAGATGAACGACCCGCGTATGTACAAGCTTTGGCTGTGGCACGCCATCGAGGAAAACGAGCATAAATCGGTGGCCTATGACGCCTATCAAGCAGTCGGCGGCGGTTACCTGATGCGCACCACAACCATGCTGCTGATCTCCGTGGCCTTTATCGGCACCATCGCCTGGTTTCAGCTCGACCTCCTGGCCAAAGACCGCCAGCTGTTTAATTGGAAGAGCTGGAAGTACGGCCTTAAGACCCTGTTTGGCCTGCGCAACGGTTATCTGACCGGGTTAATCCGGCCGTATTTTGAGTTTTACCAACCGGGCTTTCATCCCTCCCAACAGGATACCCAAGCCCTAGAACAGCGCTGGCGTATGCGCCTTGGCTTTGACGGCTAAGGGATTCGCCGCATTCTTTAGTTTCACCCACATTCCCCGCCAACTTCAGCCGACTGGACAGACCTGTGCGACATCGGGTCACTGCCCAGTCGGTTTTTTTTATTGTCTTATGTCAACTCGTGAACCGCTTAAAGCTGAAGTTCTATGACTGTTAAGCCACCTCCTGCCAGCATTTGGCGCATCCCATTGGTGCGCGAGATCAGCGTTATTTTGCTGATCAAGCTAGCCCTGCTGTTGGTGATCAAAAGCATTTGGTTTAGCGCACCCACAGTACCACTTGCCGGTACCGAGCAAATGGCTAAGCACCTGTTTGCCGCGCCTGCGTCGCCCCCGCCTTTGCCTGCTCTTGAGGAGACCCCGAGATGATCTCGGAAACCGTCGTCGACCTATCCCGTCTGCAATTTGCCATGACGGCCATGTACCACTTTCTGTTTGTGCCGCTGACCCTAGGCCTGGCCTTTATTCTGGCGATCATGGAGTCGGTGTATGTGATCACCGGCAAACTGGTGTACCGGGACATGGTCAAGTTTTGGGGCAAGTTGTTCGGCATCAACTTTGCCCTCGGCGTGGCAACCGGGCTGACCATGGAGTTCCAGTTCGGCACTAACTGGGCCTACTACAGCCACTATGTTGGCGACATCTTCGGCGCGCCGCTGGCCATCGAAGGGATGATGGCGTTCTTCTTGGAATCGACCTTTATTGGCCTGTTCTTCTTCGGCTGGGAGCGACTCAGCAAGGTGCAACACTTGGCCGTCACCTGGCTGGTGGCGATTGGCTCGAATATGTCGGCGCTGTGGATTCTGATCGCCAACGGCTGGATGCAAAACCCGGTGGGCGCCGAGTTCAACGTCGAAACCATGCGCATGGAGCTCACCAGTTTTAGCGCCCTGCTATTTAACCCGGTGGCTCAGGTTAAGTTCGTGCACACAGTCGCGGCCGGCTACGTCACGGGCGCGATCTTTGTGTTGTCTATCTCCAGCTGGTACCTGCTTAAAGGCCGTGACCTGGGTTTTGCCCGGCGCTCATTTGCGATTGCCTCAGCCTTTGGCATGGCGTCGATTTTGTCGGTGATCATCCTTGGCGATGAGTCGGGTTATCAGGTCGGCGAGGTGCAAAGAACCAAGCTCGCCGCGATCGAAGCCGAGTGGGACACCGAGCCTGCTCCGGCCTCGTTCACCTTGTTTGGCCTGCCTAATCAAGCCGAGCAACGCACCGATTTTGCAGTAAAAATCCCCTATGTCATGGGCATTATCGCCACCCGTTCACTGGATACTCAGATTATTGGCATCAAAGACCTGATCGCCGAACACGAGGTCCGTATCCGTAAGGGCATGCACACCTACGCCCTGCTGGAAAAACTGCGCAATGGCGAAAAAACCCCAGAGAACATCGCCGCTTTTAACCTCAGCAAGCAGGATCTCGGCTACGGCTTACTGCTGAAGAAGTACAGCGAAACAGTGGTCGATGCCAGCGAGGCGCAGATCAAGCAAGCCGCCCTGGACACCATCCCCAATGTGGCCACGGTGTTCTGGAGTTTCCGCATCATGGTGGCCTGCGGGTTCTTAATGTTCGCCCTGTTTGCCTGCGCGTTCTGGGCCTCGGCGCGTAAAAATGAAGAACAAAAACCCTGGCTACTGCGCTGGGCGTTCTACAGCCTGCCGCTGCCGTGGCTTGCCGCACAAGCCGGGTGGATTGTCGCCGAGCATGGCCGCCAACCGTGGAGCATTGCCGAAGTGCTGCCGGTACACCTGTCCACCTCGACCATCAGCGCCGGCGATGTGCTGGGGTCACTGCTGGCTTTATTAGCCTTTTACAGCGTGCTCTTGGTGATTGAGATGTACCTAATGATCAAATTTGTTCGCCTCGGGCCGAGCAGTTTGCACACCGGTCGTTATCACTTCGAACGCACCTCTGGCGGAGCACAGGCCCATGTTTGATTACGAAACGCTTAAGCTGATTTGGTGGGTGCTGGTGGGCGTGCTGCTGATCGGTTTCGCCCTCACCGATGGTTTCGACTTGGGCGCGGCGGCCCTGATGCCCTTTGTCGGTAAAACCGACAGCGAGCGGCGCGTGGTCATCAACAGCATCGCCCCGCACTGGGAAGGCAATCAGGTCTGGTTGGTGACCGCTGGCGCGGGCTTGTTCGCCGCTTGGCCGCTGGTCTACGCCACGGCCTTCTCCGGATTTTACTGGGCCATGTTTATCGTGCTGTTTGCCTTATTCACCCGGCCAGTGGGCTTTGATTACCGCAGCAAAGTGGCCGACCCGCGCTGGCGTTTAGCCTGGGACTGGGCACTGTTTGTCGGCGGCGTGGTGCCTTCATTGGTGTTTGGCGTGGCCTTCGGAAACCTGCTATTGGGCGTGCCATTTGAACTGGATAACAGCCTGCGCAGCAGCTACCACGGCAACTTTTGGCAACTGCTCAGCCCGTTCGGATTACTCGCCGGATTAGTCAGCCT
Source organism: Pseudomonas sp. (assembly GCA_044354115.1). Lineage (GTDB taxonomy): Bacteria > Pseudomonadota > Gammaproteobacteria > Pseudomonadales > Pseudomonadaceae > Aquipseudomonas. The sequence continues at coordinate 10,167 of JBILAR010000060.1, forward strand.
AAGCATGTTGTTACTGCATGGCGGCACCTGGCTAATGCTGCGTACCGAGGGCGATGTAGCCCGCCGTAGCCGCCGCGCGGTGCAGTTATTTGCCCTGCTGTTTGTACTGTGTTTTGCCGGCGCGGGCGTTTGGCTGTGGTTGGGTAATCTGCAGGGCTGGCTGATCAGTTCCAGCTTCGACGCCAATGCCGCCCTCAACCCGCTGGGCAAAACCGTGCTGCGCGGCAACCCCGGCTGGCTGGACAATTACAGCCATTACCCGCTGACCCAACTGGCACCCATTGCCGGCATCCTCGGGGCGTTGCTGGCACTGGCCGCCGCCACGGGTAAACGGCCAGCCATTGCCTTTGCGGGCTCCAGCCTAGCGATCATCGGCACCCTGTGCACCGCAGGTTTTGCTCTGTTTCCGTTTATCCTGCCGTCGAGTATCGACCCGGCGTCCAGCCTGACTATTTGGGATGCTGTGTCGAGCCAAAAAACCCTCGGCATCATGCTGGTGGTGGCGGCTATTTTTATCCCGCTGATCCTCTGTTACAGCCTATGGGGCTACGTGAAGATGTGGGGCAAGGTCACCACCGCACAGATCGAACAAAACACCCACAGCTTGTACTAACGGTGCTACGCCACTCATCGAGAACCCAGCATGCCGACGAACCTAGGCGACACGAGCAAGCACGACCAGCAAGCTGCTTGGCAACCGGTAACCACGCCGGTATTGCTGGGCGTGCTGCTATTTGCGGCGCTGGCATTATGGTTCGGCAATCAGGGTCAGCGTTGGTTTCCCGTGCTGGATGGTGCCAACCTGCTTTTCCATGAGTTTGGTCATCCATTCGTAGGGCTGTTTTCCGCACAGCTGATGGTCTATGGCGGCACGCTCGGGCAATTTATCTTCCCCGTGGCGGCGGCCGTGCAATTCCGCCGCGCGGGGGCCACCGGCTCATTTGCCGTCTGCTGTGTGTGGCTGATGCAAAACCTATTCAACATTGCCCGTTATATGGCCGATGCCCGCGCCCAGTTGCTGCCCTTAGTCGGCGGCGGCGAGCATGACTGGACGGAGATTCTCTCGCGCTGGGGCTGGCTGCAGGCCGACACCCGCTTAGCCGCATGGCTAACCGCGCTTGGCTGGCTGGGCATTGGCGCTTGCTGCATCTGGCTCTTCAGGCGCTGGCGAGAGGATCGCACGGCGGTAAAAACTGGAACGGGCACTCACAGTTTATAACCCACTTTATTTAGGAGGCACCGCTATGTGGTATTTCACCTGGATTCTCGGCGTACTGCTGGCCTGCAGCTTCGGCATCATCAATGCCTTGTGGCTGGAAACCACCCAAAACCTCGACGAGGACGGCAGCGGTGACGACTGAGCGTCGCCCGTGGCTACAACGAGGCTGGGCACGCGCATTGTCGTTGCTCTTAGCCAGTCCGCTGGCCTTAGTGTTGCTGATTCACCCGGCGGCCATGCTCGATGCCCAAGGTCACTACAGCCATAGCCTGCTGATGCTGGTGATGCTCGGGGTGGCCGGCGGCTTTGTGCATGGCGTCGGCTTCGACCCCTACCAACGTCTGTGGCGTTATCTGTTCGGCCCTTGGCTGGCGTGGCCATTACTGCTGCTGGGCTATGCCTTGTTGCTGCGCGCGCAGCAGTTGTGTATCGGCGTGTTCTGCTAGCCAACACCGCTGTGCTTAGGTGTTGAATTCAGGCTCGGCTAACTGCAATTGCCCAAGGCTCTGCAGCACCGCAGCGCCGGTGAACAGCAGGATGATTTGCTCCTCGGCCAAGGCGCGAATACCCGCTTGCCGCTCGGGCTGGGCCAGATAGTCGAGTACTTGGCCAAATAAGCCATGACTGACCAGCTGCGAAATCTGCCGAACTTGGGCGTCCTCAAGGTTGCTCGGCAGCAGCTTAAACTCGAGGATATCCAGCGCCATGTCTTCGGCGAACTCGCCCATTACCTTGACCAACGCCTGGCGCAATAACGGCGATGAACCATGCAATTCGCGCACGCCGATAAGAAATACCGTGGGATGCTGATCGACGAAATCAAAAAACAACTGCACGGTTTCGTGGGTCACGCGGCGGCCGCGCTGCATGTCGATGCCGAACAACAGCGGCACATCCTCAGTGCCTACGCGTACCGCACGCGCCGCCGCCTCCCGGCGCAGGTCGCGCAGGGGCTGACGCAACTGAGTGGCAATATCCTCGATCAGGGTCATGCCCAGATCATCCACATCGCGGAAATGCCGATAAAAAGTATTCGGGTTCAAACCGGCCTCACGGGCCAACTCACGCAAGCCAATGCTGCACAGGCTTCGGCTGCTCGAGCTCAAGCGCAGAGCCGCCGCCATTAGCTGACGTTTGCCCGGCGCATCGGTAAGTTTGTCGCGCAGCGGCGCAACGTCTGATTGTGTTTGCATAAACCTACCTAAAGTTGGCTTGTGGTGCTGCGACTTGCCGACAAGTATACACTCGTCTACATTGGTAGACACTTGTATACGTCAGCCATAACGATAATAGGAGTCTGGTCATGAATGCGCCCGCATCCACCCTCACCGTCCGACATTGCAAGATCGCCATCATCGGCACCGGTTTCTCCGGTTTGGGCATGGCCATGCGCCTGCAACAACAAGGCGAGCAGGACTTTTTGCTGTTTGAAAAAGACGCCGGCGTAGGCGGTACTTGGCGCGTCAACAGCTACCCCGGTTGCGCCTGCGATGTACAGTCGCACCTGTACTCATTCTCGTTCGAGCCAAACCCCAATTGGGCGCGGATGTTTGCCCCGCAGGCCGAGATTAAGGGCTACCTCGAAGGCTGCTGGAGCAAGTATCGACTGCAAGATAAAACCCTACTCAATAGCGCCGTGACGCAACTGCGCTGGGATCAAACCCGCGAGTTATGGCAGATCGAAACCGTCAACGGTGAACACTTTACCGCGCAGTTTGTAGTCTCCGGCATGGGCGCCCTCTCCACTGCGGCCATCCCCGCAGTGCCCGGCATCGAGACCTTTACCGGCGAGGTATTTCACTCCCAGCAGTGGCACCACGATTACGACCTTAATGGCAAACGGGTGGCGGTGATCGGCACTGGCGCCTCGGCGATTCAGTTTGTGCCGCAGATCCAAAAGCACGTCAGCCAGCTCGATCTGTACCAACGCACCGCGCCGTGGATCATGCCCAAGCCCGACCGGCAGATCAGCGCCCGTGAGCAGCAGCGCTTCCAACGTTTCCCATGGCTGCAAAAGCTCTGGCGCGGATTTATCTACGGCGTGCTTGAAAGCCGCGTGATCGGCTTTGCTTGGGCACCGAAAATCATGCAGGTGGCTGAACTGATGAGCAAAGCGCACCTCAAAAAATCCATCCAAGACCCGGCACTGCGGGCCACACTGACGCCGCACTACCGCATGGGCTGTAAGCGCGTGCTGATCTCCAACGACTACTACCCAGCGCTGGCGCAGACCAACGTGAGTGTCATCAGTACCGCTATTAGCGAGGTCCGCGCTAACAGCATCGTCACCTCTGACGGCCAAGAGCGCGAAGTCGATGCGATCATCTTCGGCACCGGCTTCACCGCCAGCGACCCACTGCCGCGCAACGTGTTGTTTGGCCGTGACGGCATCGACCTGCTCGACAGTTGGCCGGAAGGCCCGCAAGCCTATAAAGGCACCATGACCGCGGGCTTTCCCAATCTGTTTTTCCTGATGGGGCCCAACACCGGCCTTGGGCACAACTCGATGATTTACATGATCGAGTCGCAGATCCACTACATTCTTGGTGCTTTGAGCCTGCTCAAAGAGCGCAATATCGACAGCCTTGAGCCCAAACGCGAGGTGCAGCAAGCCTTTAACCGCAAGCTGCAAAGCGGTCTGGCTAACACCGTATGGAACGCCGGCGGCTGCACCAGTTGGTACCTGCATCCGGTGAGTGGCCGCAACAATTTATTGTGGCCAGACTTCACCTGGCGCTATCGCCTGATCACCCGCCACTTTGACCCGGCGGCCTATCATTTCAGCCGCCGTAACCCAAGCCATCCGGGGCAAAACTTCGCTCTTAACAGCACCCAACCCGCCGAGGTCAGTCTATGAAGTCGTTTGAGAATAAAGTCGCCGCCATCACCGGTGCCGGCTCAGGCATTGGTCGCGCACTGGCCTTGGGCTTGGCGCGGCAGGGCTGTCATTTGGCGTTATCCGATGTGAATGAAGCAGGTCTCAACGAAACCGCCGAAATGGCCCGCACCCTTGGCGTTAAGGCCAGCGTCAGCCTGGTTAACGTCGCCGACCGAGCGGCCGTACAGGCTTGGGCCGATCAAGTGATGGCCGACTACGGCCGGGTTAACGCGATTTTCAATAACGCCGGTGTGGCCCAAGGTGGCACCGTGGAAGGCAATGATTACGCCGACTATGAGTGGGTGATGAACATTAATTTCTGGGGCGTAGTGAACGGCACCAAGGCCTTTTTACCGCACCTTAAAGCCAGCGGCGCAGGCCATATTATCAACACTTCGAGCATCTTCGGTTTGTTTGCCCAGCCGGCGATGAGCGCCTACAACGCCAGCAAATTTGCCGTGCGCGGCTTTACCGAGTCGCTGCGCCAAGAGCTGGACTTAGCCGCCTGCGGAGTATCTGCCAGTTGCGTGCATCCGGGCGGGATCAAAACTAATATCGCCAGCACCGCGCGCATGAACAGCAGCTTGGCCAAGGTTGTTGGGCAAGATGTCGAACAAGCCCGCCAGCAGTTCAATGACAAGTTACTGCGCACCACCCCCGAACACGCCGCCAAGGTGATTATCCAGGGCGTGCTGGCCAATAAACGGCGGATTCTGATTGGCGGCGATGCGTACGCCAGCGACCTGATGCAGCGCCTGATGCCGGCGCTCTATCAGCGTTTGGTAGTCGGTTCGATGCGTCTGGCGGCGCGCTTCGCGCCCCACACCAAGCAACCAGCCAACACTCAGAGTAATTTGTAGGGTGGGTTAGTGGCGCAGGACAAGGTTGGAAAATCAACGGCGCAATATGTGCGCCACGTAATCCACCAAGCGATCCCACACACCTCAACGCATAACTGCATAGCCCATCGCCGGCAACCCTGTCGACACGCGACGCTGGGCGCAGCATTTAACCAGCGCAGAGTCTTTTTGCTCAGGGCAATGCCTGCGGTGCCGTGCGGATAACCGCACGAGCAGCGCCGCAATAGTCGGCAACCCGCACAGCAACGCCTTAGCCGGCTCTCAGCAATTAGAATTTATCGTTTAAATTCATATAGTTACACCCATAAACCAAAGACCAACAAGCTGGCATAGTTTCTGCTCCTAGCTATGGACGTAATGCGCACGCTGGCTGACTTACTGCAGCCACGAACGCAATTGCGCCATAACAACAAGCCGAGGAAAAGACTCATGCGTATCGCTCCCCATTTGCTAGGTGCCGCCATCGCTGTTGCCCTGCTGTCGACAGCCGTCCAAGCCAGCGAACTCACCGGCACCCTGAAGAAAATCAAAGAGTCGGGCAGTATCACGCTCGGCCATCGCGACGCTTCTATTCCATTTTCTTATTTGGGTAACGATCCCAGCCAGCCCATCGGCTACTCCCACGACTTGCAATTGAAGGTCGTTGCGGCCATCAAAGAGCAACTGCAACTGCCCGAGTTAAAGGTGCGTTACGCCTTGGTCACCTCGCAAACGCGGATTCCGCTGGTGCAAAACGGCACCGTCGATCTCGAATGCGGCTCCACCACCAACAATGTCGAGCGCCAACAACAGGTGGATTTCTCGCTGGGGATTTTTGAAGTGGGCACCCGTCTGCTGACCAAAAAAACCTCGGGCATCAATGACTTTGCCGACCTGAAAGGCAAAAACGTGGTGACCACCGCCGGCACCACCTCCGAGCGCTTGCTCAAGTCGATGAACGCCGACCAGCAAATGGGCATGAATATCATCTCGGCCAAGGACCATGGCGAGTCGTTTTTGATGCTCGAGTCCAGCCGCGCCGTGGCCTTTATGATGGATGACGCCTTGCTCTATGGCGAAATGGCCAAAGCCAAGAAGCCCGACGACTGGGCTGTGGTTGGCAAGCCACAATCCTTCGAGATCTACGGCTGTGTGGTGCGCAAAGGTGACCCTGAGTTCAAGCAAGCGGTCGATACGGCCATCAGCGCCACGTTCAAATCCGGCGAAATCAACACCATCTACGACAAGTGGTTCTTGCAGCCAATCGCGCCTAAAAACCTCAATTTAAATTTCAGCATGAGCGATGAGTTCAAACAGCTGATTGCCAACCCAACCGACAAGGCCGCCGAGCAGCTTTGATGGTCACGCCGCGCGCGCTCACAAGGCGCGTTGCGGACGGGTAACCACGAGTGGCTGGCACCAAGCACTCACCCACTGATGGCTAAGGGGCCATCCGCTACCCGCGGATGTCGGCGCACCCGCGCGCGCCCCAAACGCCAACTTGATCGTAGCGTTTAGACCCAAGGGCACATTGGCATGAACTACAACTGGGACTGGAGCGTCTTTTTCAAGTCCACCGGCATCGGCAGTGAAATTTACCTCGACTGGTTTATTACCGGGCTCGGCTGGACCATCGCCATTGCACTGGCGGCATGGCTGATCGCGCTGGTACTGGGCACCCTCTTGGGGGTTATGCGCACGCTGCCCAGCCGCAGCTTGCGCGCACTGGCCAGCACCTACGTGGAGATTTTTCGTAACGTGCCGCTGCTGGTACAGCTATTTCTCTGGTACTTCTTGGTGCCCGACCTCTTACCCGAACCGCTGGAGCTGTGGTTCAAACAAGATTTACACCCAGCCACTTCGGCGTACTTAAGTGTGGTGGTGTGTCTCGGGCTGTTCACCGCTGCGAGGGTCTGCGAGCAAGTGCGTACCGGCATTCAGGCCTTGCCTGCCGGGCAGGCCGCCGCAGCCTACGCCATGGGCTTTCGCCTGCCACAGGTGTACCGCTACACCCTGCTGCCGCAAGCATTGCGGATCATCATTGCGCCGCTGACTTCGGAATTTTTGAATGTATTTAAAAATTCCTCAGTGGCCTCGTTGATCGGGCTGATGGAGCTGATTGCGCAAACCAAACAGACCGCCGAGTACTCGGCCAACCTGTTTGAAGCCTTCACCTTGGCCACGCTGATTTACTTCACCTTGAACATGAGCCTGATGTTGCTGATGCGCCGCGTCGAACATCGCGTGGCCGTGCCCGGCATGCTCAGCACGGGGGCTAAATAATGGATTTCAGTCCGATTATTCCGGCCCTGCCGGGGTTATGGCAAGGCCTGCTGATGACCTTCCAGCTGATGATTCTGGGTGTATTGGGGGGCATAGTACTGGGCACCTTGCTGGCCTTAATGCGCCTGTCATCGCGGCCGTGGTTGGCCAATTTGGCCGGTGCCTACGTCAACTACTTCCGCTCCATTCCACTGTTGCTGGTGATCACCTGGTTTTACTTCGCGGTGCCTTTTGTGCTGCGCGCGATTACCGGCGAAGACACCCCAGTCGGGGCGTTCAGCTCCTGCTTAGTGGCTTTTGTGATGTTTGAAGCGGCCTATTACTGCGAGATCGTGCGCGCCGGTATTCAAGCCGTGGCCAAAGATCAAATGGCCGCCGCCCAAGCATTGGGCATGAGCTATGGGCAAAGCATGCGGCTGATCATCTTGCCCCAAGCGTTTCGCAAGATGACCCCGCTGTTGCTGCAACAAAGCATCATTTTGTTCCAGGACACCTCACTGGTTTACACCGTCGGGTTGATGGACTTTCTCAATGCGGCGCGTTCGCGCGGCGACATCATCGGCCAGCCCCATGAGTTTTTGATTTTTGCCGGGTTGGTGTACTTCACCGTCAGTTTCGCCGCCTCGCAGCTGGTGAAGCGTCTGCAGAAAAGGTTAGCCGTATGATCACCATTAATAACATCAGTAAGCACTACGGAAACTTTCAGGTGCTGAGCAATTGCAGCACCCAAGTCAACAAGGGCGAGGTGATAGTGGTGTGCGGGCCTTCGGGCTCGGGCAAGTCCACCTTAATCAAGTGCGTCAACGCCTTGGAGCCCTTCCAGAGCGGCGACATCGTGGTCGATGGCACCTCCATCGCTGACCCGAAAACCGACTTGCCTAAGCTGCGTTCACGGGTCGGCATGGTGTTTCAGCACTTCGAGCTGTTCCCGCACCTGTCGGTCAGCGAAAACCTCTGCATTGCGCAAATCAAGGTGCTCGGCCGCAGCAAGGACGAGGCCAATGAAAAAGCCCTGCAACTGCTCGACCGCGTAGGCCTGTTGGCCCACGCCCACAAGCATCCAGGGCAGCTCTCCGGCGGCCAGCAACAGCGGGTGGCGATTGCCCGCGCGCTGGCCATGGACCCGGTGGTGATGCTGTTCGACGAGCCAACCTCGGCGCTCGACCCGGAGATGGTTAACGAGGTGCTCGATGTCATGGTGCAACTGGCCCACGAGGGCATGACCATGATGTGCGTGACCCACGAAATGGGCTTTGCCCGCAAGGTGGCCGATCGGGTGATCTTTATGGACCAAGGGCAAATTGTCGAAGACTGCGCCAAGCAAGAGTTCTTCGGCGATGTCTCGGCCCGCTCCGAACGCGCCCAACAGTTTCTCGCCAAAATTCTCCAGCACTGACACCCAGATCCGCCGCCTGCGCGGGGCGGATGCTGCTGTAAACCTCTAGCCAATAACAACAACCAAGAGAGAAGCCCGCATGAACAACTTTTTACAACCCTTAGCCCCGGCCGCACTGGCCCTGTTCTTGTTGCTCCCACAAGGGCTACACGCCCAAACAGCCGAGCCTGCCGCGAAGCTGGCCAATGTGGTGATTCTCGCCACCGGCGGCACCATTGCCGGAGCCGGGGCCAGCGCCGCCAACAGCGCCACTTACACCGCCGCCAAAGTGCCGGTCGAGCAGTTGCTGGCCAGCGTGCCGCAACTGAGTAACCTGGCCAATGTGCGCGGCGAACAGGTGATGCAGATCGCCTCGGAAAGCATCAGCAACGACAACCTGCTGCAACTGGGCAAACGCGTCGCCGAACGGGCCGCCAGTCCGGAGGTCGATGGCATCGTCATCACCCACGGCACCGACACTCTGGAAGAAACCGCGTACTTTCTGACCTTGGTGGAGCACACCGACAAGCCCATAGTGGTGGTCGGTTCGATGCGCCCCGGCACCGCGATGTCCGCCGATGGCATGCTCAACCTGTATAACGCCGTCGCCGTGGCCAGCAACCCCAGCGCGCGCGGCAAGGGCGTGCTGGTGACTATGAATGACGAGATCCAATCCGGCCGCGACGTGAGCAAATCGGTGAACATCAAAACCGAAGCCTTCAAGAGCCCTTGGGGCCCGCTGGGCATGGTGGTCGAGGGCAAGAGCTACTGGTTCCGCCTACCGGCCAAGCGCCACACCCTGCCCCGCGTGGATATCGCCTACGGCTATGGCAATGTCGACGACACCGCCTATAAAGCCTTCGCCCAAGCCGGGACCAAAGCCATTATCCAAGCGGGCACCGGCAACGGTTCGGTGGCCGCGCGGGTAGTCCCGAGCCTGCAGGCCTTGCGTAAAGACGGCGTGCAGATCATCCGTTCATCCCACGTTAATCAGGGTGGTTTCGTCCTGCGTAACGCCGAGCAGCCGGATGATAAATACGACTGGCTGGTGGCCCACGACCTCAACCCACAGAAAGCCCGCATCCTCGCCTCCGTTGCCCTGACCAGCACTCAGGACAGCAAGGAACTGCAGCGGATTTTCTGGGAGTACTAAGCACTCCGGCGGCGGGCGACGAGCACGCCGCCTAACTCTGCAGCTAGGCGATCGAGACCATGCGGCAAGCACACCTAGGACTTCACCGAGCCTTGTTGTTTAGCCCGCGCTCACAGGTAAAACTGGTCGGGGGGCAATGATTGTGCTGCAATCGTGCTCCCGCGACCGTCGCGTTACATCGCCCCTGCTGACCGTGAAACCTCGTCAGATCCGCCGCCTGCTACTGCCCTTGCCGATCATTGCGCTGATGCTCGTCTGTGGTTTCAGCGCTTATTACCTGAGCACGCAAATCGGCATTCGCGCCCTCACCGAAAGTGGTGAGCGGCAACTGGGGCTGCACACCCGCGCGCTGGAAAGCGAAATCAGCACCCACACCTATTTACCCAGCCTGCTGGAGCTTTCGGCCGACGTCAGCAAGTTGCTGCTGAGCCCAAGCGAGCCACACCGTTTGCAGGTCAATCGCTATCTGGAAGGCCTTAACCGGCGTAGCGGCAGCCGCGCCATCTATGTGCTCGACCTCGCCGGGCGTGTACAGGCCACCAGTAACTGGCGCGACGCCGACAGTTTCCAAGGTGAGGATTTAGCCTTTCGCGCCTATTTTCAGGACGCCCGCGACGGCAAACCCGGACGTTTTTACGGGGTCGGCAGCACCACCGGCGAGGCAGGGTATTACTTGGCGCACGGCTTACGCCAACGCGACAAGATCATTGGCGT
>JBILAR010000049.1:0-24216 GCA_044354115.1 Pseudomonas sp.
CTTGTTGGTCATTCAGCCCGTGGCCCTGCAATCGGTATTTGCCGCTGAGCAGTTCAACTGTCAAGCCTCGGCTTCCGGCGGTTGGGCCTGCGCGCCGAAAACCAGCCAAGCGGTGTTGCCGCCACGGCCAGTGCGCAGCGGCACCAGCGCCAGCACACTCGCCACGGCCAGCACACTCGCCACGGCCAGCGCCACAACCGCCAGCACAGCGCAGCAGCCGGCCGGCCAGTTGGTTACCGAGAGCAATGGCAAAGGCTTGAGCTCACGCAGCGCCGACTATAGCCATCTCGACTGGGTTCCACGGGAAAAGCTCACCGCAGCTCAGCTGGCTGAAACCGGCCCTTACTGCGCGGGAAACTATATCGAGCCGCTGCGTCCGGGCATGAATGATAAAACGGCGCTCAGCGATGCGCCGATGTTCATTTCGGCGAAAGCCTCGCGCTACGAGCAAGATCAACAAGTCGCAACCTTGGCCGGTGATGTCGTGCTGCGCCAAGCCAGCCTGCAAATTGAGGCCGACGAAGCCAGCCTGCATCAAGCGGAAAACCGTGGCGAGCTAATCGGCAATGTCCGTCTGCGCGACAAAGGTGCGCTGGTGGTTGGAGATCGCGCGCAACTGCAACTGGATACCGGCGAAGCGAAAATCGACAACGCCGAATACGTTATGCACCAAGGCCATATTCGTGGCAGTGCTTTGCGTGCCAAGCGTCAAGAAGACGCGGTAATCCGCCTCAAAGACGGCACCTACACGCGCTGCGAACCCGGCAGCAATGCCTGGCAGTTGACCGGTAACAATATCAAGCTCGACCCGTCGACCGGGTTTGGCAGTGCCACCAACGCGACTCTGCGGATCAAAGACATACCGGTGTTCTACACCCCGTATATCTACTTCCCCATCGATGATCGCCGGCAGTCGGGTTTCTTGGCGCCAAGCATTAGTTCGTCCAACAGTAACGGCCTAACCCTGTTAACGCCGTACTACTTCAACTTGGCACCGAACTACGACGCCACGCTCTATCCAACCTACATGACCGATAGAGGTCTGTTGCTGGAAGGTGAAGGCCGCTACCTGACTGACAGCAGCGAAGGGCAAGTCGGCGCGGCCTTTCTCAATGATCAAAACGACGACCGCAAGCTGCAGTCCGAGTACGAGGACACCCGCTGGCTGTACAGTTGGCAACACAAGGGCGGGCTGGATTCGCGCCTGCTGACTGAGGTCGACTACACCGACATCAGCGACCCTTACTACTTCCAAGACCTGCGCACCGGCTTGGGCATCGACACGCCAAGCTTCGTCAATCAGCAAGGCGCTCTGACTTGGCGCGGCGATGACTACACCGCCCGTTTGAATGCCCAGACGTACGCCCTAGCCACCATTACCGACATCACTCCATACAGTCGTCTGCCGCAGATCACTTTAGATGGCGCTCTGCCATTTGAGCCAGGCGGCGTGCAAATGACCTACGCCAGTGAACTGGCGCGCTTTGACCGCGACCTGCGCAAAGGTAACTTCACCGACGAAAATGGTGTTTCGACAACCGTTTGGCCGGACGAGAACATCAGCGGCATCGCCCGCGCTAACGGTGACCGTACCTACTTGCAGCCGGGCGTTAGCCTGCCAATGGACTGGACGCAGGGTTATATCAAACCCTCGATCAAGTACAGCTACACCGATTACGACCTGAGCCTCGACGGCAAGGGCAAGAATGATCTGCTTGCGCAAAACGAGAGCTTCAATAGCGCACCGGACCGCGGCGTACCTATCTACAGCGTCGACAGCGGCCTGTATTTCGATCGCGACACCCAACTGTTCGGCAAAGACTATCGCCAAACACTGGAACCGCGCCTGTACTACCTCTATGTCCCTGAGGAAGAGCAGAAAGACATCCCGATTTTCGACAGCAGCGAAAATCGCTTTAGTTATTCCTCATTGTTTCGTGACAACCGCTTTAGCGGCCGTGATCGCATCGGCGACGAAAACAAACTGTCGCTGGGTGCAACCAACCGCTGGATCGAGTCCAACGGCTTCGAGCGCCAGACCTTTAGCGCCGGTAAAGCGGCTTACTTTGCCGACCGCAAGGTACAGATGCCGGGCATCGACTACAAAACACGCGAAGACGCCACCGCGTCTACCTCGCCCTACGCCCTTGAGTACCTGTACCGCTTTAACCGCGACTGGCGCCTGTCGTCCGACCTGAACTACGACGACAACAGCAACACCACCCGCTCCGGTAGCGCGATGTTCCACTACCAGCCGGAAAACGACCCTAACAAGGTGGTTAATATCGGCTACCGCTACAGCAACGACACTGTGGTCTACAACTCCGACACTGGCAAATGGCAACAGGGCGGCGACTTCACCGACCCGGTGACCGGCGAGGTGATCAAGGATTACTACAAGATCAGCCAACATGACTTCTCCACTATCTGGCCGCTGGTGCCACAGTGGAATGCCATTGCTCGCTGGCAGTACGATCACAACCAGAACCGTACGCTTGAAGCCTTTGGTGGCTTTGAATACGACAGTTGCTGCTGGAAGTTGCGCCTGATCAACCGTTACTGGGTCGCCAATGACGAGACCAGTCTGTCGCCTAGCCAGAACGAACAAGCCGATCGCGGGATCTTCCTGCAAATCATCCTCAAAGGTCTTGGCGGCGTTGTCGGCAACAAGACAGAGTCTTTCCTCGACCAAGGCATTCAAGGTTATCGTCAACGTGAAGATCAAGCTTTCTAATTGCCTGCGCCCAGTGCTGCTGGGCGCAGTATTTCTCGGCACTTCGGCGCACGCCGAAGTACAGCAAATCAACCGTGTGGTAGCTATCGTCGACACCGACGTAGTCATGCAGAGCCAGCTCGACCAGCGCGTGCGCGAGGTGCAGCAGACCATCGCCAAGCGCGGTGATGCCTTGCCGCCGCAGCATGTGCTCGACCAGCAAGTGCTTGAGCGCTTGATTATCGAGAACATTCAGTTGCAGATGGGCGACCGCTCCGGCATTCGCATCACCGACGAAGAGCTCAATCAAGCCGTCGGCACCATTGCCCAACGCAACAACATGACTTTGGAGCAATTTCGCAGCGCGCTGCAAGCTGACGGTCTGTCTTACGAGGATGCCCGCGAGCAAATCCGCCGTGAAATGGTCATCAGCCGCGTACGTCAACGCCGCGTAGCCGAACGCATTCAAGTCAGCGACCAGGAAGTTGAGAATTTTCTCAGCTCCGAAAGCGGCAAGTTGCAACTGTCGGTCGAATACCATCTGGCCAATATTCAGGTACGGGTACCCGACGGCTCGACTTCCAGTGTGATTCAAGCGGCGCAGCAGCGGGCCAAAGAGCTGTATCAGCAACTGCAACAAGGTGCCGACTTTGCCCAGCTAGCCATTGCCAGTTCGGCCAGCGACACCGCCCTTGAAGGCGGCGACATGGGCTGGCGCAAAGCCGCGCAATTGCCTGCACCCTTTGACGCCATGATCGGTGCCATGACGGTCGGCGAAGTTAGCGAGCCGATCCGCACACCGGGTGGCTTTGTGCTGGTCAAACTGCTCGAGAAGCGCGGCGGCAACAATCAAGTGCGCGACGAGGTGCATGTTCGCCACATCCTGATCAAGCCTAGCGAAATCCGCAGCGAGCAAGAAACTCAGCGTCTGGCCGGACGGATTTACGATCGGGTGATGAGCGGTGAAGATTTTAGCGAGCTGGCCAAAGACTTCTCGGAAGATCCGGGCAGCGCCCTGACCGGTGGCGATCTGAATTGGATCGACCCAAGCGCCTTAGTACCTGAATTCCGTGCGGTCATGGCCAAGACTGAAAGCGGTGACATTTCCAAACCATTCCAGACCAACTTTGGCTGGCACGTACTGCAGGTGATGGGCCGCCGTGCGACTGATGGCAGCGAGCAGTTCCGCAAGCAGCAAGCCATCGGCGTATTGCGCAACCGCAAATACGAAGAAGAGCTGCAAGCTTGGTTGCGTCAGATCCGTGACGAGGCTTACGTAGAATCTAAGCTGTGACCGCACAGCGCTTTGCCGTAACCCCCGGTGAACCCGCCGGCATAGGTCCTGACCTGTGCCTGCTGCTCGCCGCCGAGCCGCAACCGCATGCCCTGATTGCCATTGCCAGCCTTGAACTGCTGGCTGCACGCGCCAGCCAGCTACAGCTAAGCGTGCAGCTACTGGCGGTCAGCCCACAGGCTTGGCCGACGCATCCCGCGCCCGCCGGCTGTCTGTACGTCTGGGATACACCGCTGCAAGCGCCGGTCAGCGCCGGCCAACTGAACCCTGCGAATGCCAGTTACGTGCTCGACACCCTCGAGCGCGCCGCTTACGGCTGCCTGAATGGTGACTTTGCCGCAATGATTACCGCCCCGGTACACAAGGGCGTGATCAACGAGGCAGGTATCGCCTTTTCTGGCCATACCGAGTTTTTAGCCGAACTAACCCACACCAAACAAGTGGTGATGATGCTCGCCACCCACGGCCTGCGTGTGGCGCTGGTGACCACCCATCTGCCGCTGCGCGCGGTGGCCGAAGCTATTACCGATGAGCGACTGGCGCGAGTTAGCCGCATTCTGCATGCTGATCTAGTCAACAAATTTGGCATTGCCCAACCGCGCATTCTGGTCTGCGGACTCAATCCGCACGCCGGCGAAGGCGGGCATATGGGCCGCGAAGAGCTGGACATCATCGAGCCATGCCTCGCCAAGCTACGGCTTGAAGGCCTGAACCTGATTGGTCCGCTGCCCGCCGACACGCTATTCACGCCTAAATACCTCGAGCACTGCGATGCAGTGCTGGCTATGTATCACGACCAAGGCCTGCCGGTGCTGAAATACAAAGGCTTTGGCGCGGCGGTGAATATCACCCTAGGGCTGCCAATCATCCGCACCTCGGTCGATCACGGCACCGCCCTCGACTTGGCAGGCTCCGGCAAAGTCGACACCGGCAGCCTGCAAGTGGCACTGGAAACCGCCTATCAAATGGCCGCTAGCAGCGCGCAACCGACCTAACAACGCCGGCAACACTCGCTGCGCAGCGACAATTGCGCGGACAACCTTAGCCGCCCCCGCTTTCGCTGTTAAACTGCGCGGTCTTTGTATTGCCCTTTGAGCGAATCGCTTAGAGTTTGGAGCTGCTGTTATGTCCGAGAACAACCAACACCGCGCGCGCAAGCGTTTCGGCCAGAACTTCCTGCATGACGCCGGCGTGATCGATCGCATCATGCGCGCCATTCACGCCCAACCCGGCGAGCGCTTGCTGGAGATTGGTCCCGGTCAAGGCGCACTCACCGGCGACTTGCTCAGCAGCGGCGCGCAACTGGACGTGATCGAGATCGACCGCGACTTAGTGGCCATGTTGAACCATCAGTTTGCCAGCAACCCGGCGTTTCACATGAATCAGGGCGATGCGCTGAAGTTCGACTTCAACAGCCTCAACCCAGCGCCACGCAGTCTGCGGGTGGTCGGCAACCTGCCGTACAACATCTCCACCCCGCTGATTTTTCACCTACTGGCCAACGCCGGCTTAATCCGCGACATGCACTTTATGCTGCAAAAAGAAGTGGTCGAGCGCATGGCGGCTACCCCAGGAGGCGGCGATTGGGGCCGTTTGTCGATCATGGTGCAATACCACTGCCGGGTTGAGCACCTATTTAACGTCGGCCCTGGCTCGTTTAATCCACCGCCCAAAGTCGACTCAGCCATCGTGCGCTTAACCCCGTACGACGTGCTGCCCTGCCCGGCTAAGGACCATCGCCTGCTCGAACGCGTGGTGCGCGAAGCCTTTAACCAGCGGCGCAAAACCCTGCGCAACACCCTTAAAGCCCTACTGCCCAGCGACGAGATTGAAGCCGCCGGAGTGGATGGCAGCCTGCGCCCAGAACAGCTCGACCTCGCCGCCTTCGTGCGTTTGGCCGACCAACTGAGCCTGCAAGCCAGCCCAGTCACGCCGCCCGAAAAAGCGCGCAAAGCCCGCCCGCAGACAAGCGCCGAGTAAGCCCCTAGACTCAAACTTTGGCCGCCACTGGCCGCGCCCTGCCGATCAGCCATTGCGCTGATCGGCCCGCCACCTGCATTGCCACGGTCAGCCGTCGGTTCAGGCCAACCTCACACGAGCCAATTGCTATGTCCGATCCACGCTATCAGGTAGATGTCAGCGTCATCAGCCAGTATTTGGCCGAGCAATCGCTGCCCGAGCAAAACCGTTTTGCCTTCTCGTACACCGTGTGCATCAGCAATAACGGTGAGCTGCCGGCCAAGTTAGTCAGCCGCCACTGGGTGATTACCGATGGCGATGGCCGCGTGCAAGAAGTGCGCGGGCCGGGCGTGATCGGCCAGCAACCGGTGATTGCCCCCGGCCAACAGCACACCTACAGCAGCGGTACGGTGATGACCACGCGCGTCGGCAATATGCAGGGCAGCTTTCAAATGGTCGCCGAGGACGGCAAGCGTTTCGATGCCCTGATCGCACCGTTTCGCCTAGCCATGCCGGGTGCGCTGCACTAATGAGCACTTATGCCGTTGGCGATCTGCAAGGTTGCCTGCAGCCGCTGCAATGCCTGCTGCGCGAAGTGGCCTTTGATCCCAGCAAAGATAAGCTGTGGCTGGTCGGTGACCTCGTCAACCGGGGCCCGCAGTCACTCGAAACCCTGCGCTTTTTATACGCCATACGCGACTCGTTGACCTGCGTACTGGGCAATCACGACCTGCATCTACTGGCCGTGGCGCACAATATCGAACGCTTAAAAAAGTCGGACACCCTGCAAGAAATTCTCGACGCCCCAGATTGCAGCGAGCTAATCGACTGGCTGCGCCAACAAAAGCTGCTGCACTATGATGCCGAACGCGATTGCATCTTGGTGCATGCCGGCATTCCGCCGCAGTGGACACTGGCCAAGGCGCTCAAGCGCGCCGCCGAGGTCGAGGCCGCGCTGCAAGACGAGCAACGCCTGCCGCTGTTTCTCGACGGCATGTACGGCAATCAACCGACCCTGTGGGATAAAGACCTGCAAGGCGTAACTCGCCTGCGGGTCATTACCAATTACTTCACCCGTATGCGCTTTTGCACGCCCGCAGGCGAGCTGGACTTAAAAAGCAAAGAAGGCCTCGACAGCGCCCTGCCCGGCTTCGCGCCTTGGTTCAGTTACCCCGAGCGCAAAACCCGAGGGCATAAAATTGTATTTGGCCATTGGGCTGCGCTAGAAGGTCAGTGCACTGCCGCCAATGTCATGGCCCTCGACACCGGCTGCGTCTGGGGCGGTCACATGACCTTGCTGAACCTCGATACCGGGGCAAAGCATCAGTGCCACTGCGCCGCCACAACCGTCAATGCCCCGACCGCCAGTAACGCGGCTACATCCGCGCCGGCCCGCGCCTAAGGAAACTCACATGAGCGAATTCAAACGTATCGCCGCAGTCCAAGCACAAAACCTGCGCGCACAAGGCGCGGCCGTGGTCGACATCCGCGACCCAGAAAGCTTTGCCCGGGTACATATCAGCGGCTCGCTGCATTTGGATAACCACTCGCTGCCGGACTTTATCCGCGCCGCCGATCTCGACCAGCCCTTGCTGGTGGTCTGCTACCACGGCAACTCCAGCCAGAGCGCGGCGGGCTACTTGGTCGGCCAAGGCTTTGCCGAGGTTTACAGCCTCGATGGCGGCATCGAAGCCTGGCAAGCCAGCTTCCCGGACGATGTCAGCAGCCTGCCTGAAGAAAAAATTTAATCCGCTCTAAACCCGCGCCAGCCCACGGCCGTCGCGGGCTAAGCAATTTCCCCTAGGCGCATCTGCACGCGCCGGCCTTGACCTTGCTGATTCCGAACTATCCTTAAGCACAAGCCGTGCGCTATGTGCATCCAGCGTTCCACGCTGCGCGGCCACTGTTTAAAATCTTTTGGTGTCTCGGGGGATTTTCGTCAGTTGCGTGCTCGTCACTGCACGACTGATCCCATGCCGACTCCGAGCAACAGCGAGGTGACGTCATGACTATTTTCAGCCACTTTCAACAGCGCTTCGAGGCGACCCGTCAAGAAGAGTATTCCCTGCAAGAATACCTCGACCTGTGCAAGCAAGACCGCAGCACCTACGCCACGGCGGCCGAGCGTTTGCTGATGGCGATTGGCGAGCCCGAGATGCTACACACCGCACAGAATTCGCGGCTGTCACGGATTTTCTCGAATAGGGTGATTCGTCGCTATCCGGCCTTTGCCGACTTTCATGGCATGGAGGAATGTGTCGAGCAAATCGTCTCCTACTTCCGCCACGCCGCCCAAGGGCTGGAAGAGAAGAAACAAATCCTTTATCTGCTCGGCCCGGTCGGTGGCGGTAAATCCTCGCTGGCAGAAAAACTCAAGCAACTGATGGAGAAGGTGCCCTTCTATGCCATCAAGGGCTCGCCGGTGTTTGAATCACCACTGGGGCTGTTTAACGCCAGTGAAGACGGGGCGATTTTAGAAGAAGATTTCGGCATCCCCCGGCGCTACCTGAGCACCGTGATGTCGCCATGGGCAACCAAGCGTCTGGCCGAGTTTGGCGGCGATATCAGCCAGTTCCGGGTGGTGAAATTGCACCCTTCAATCCTCAATCAAATTGCCATCGCCAAAACTGAACCCGGCGATGAAAACAACCAAGACATTTCCGCACTGGTCGGCAAGGTCGATATCCGCAAGTTGGAGGAGTTCCCGCAGAACGACGCCGACGCCTACAGCTACTCCGGCGCCCTGTGCCGCGCCAACCAAGGGCTGATGGAGTTCGTCGAGATGTTCAAAGCACCGATTAAGGTGCTGCATCCACTGCTCACAGCCACCCAAGAAGGTAATTACAACAGCACCGAGGGCTTGGGCGGTTTACCGTTTAGCGGCATCTTGCTGGCCCACTCCAACGAGTCGGAGTGGCATACCTTTCGCAACAACAAGAACAACGAAGCCTTTATCGACCGGATTTACATCGTCAAGGTGCCCTACTGCTTGCGCGTTAGCGATGAGATCAAAATCTACGACAAACTGCTGTTTAACAGCTCGCTGGCCAAGGCTCACTGCGCGCCTGATACCTTAAAAATGCTCGCCCAGTTCACCGTGTTATCGCGGCTGAAAGAGCCAGAAAACTCCAACGTGTTTTCCAAGATGCGCGTGTATGACGGTGAAAACCTGAAAGACACCGACCCCAAAGCCAAATCGATGCAGGAGTACC
Source organism: Pseudomonas sp. (assembly GCA_044354115.1). Classification (GTDB taxonomy): domain Bacteria; phylum Pseudomonadota; class Gammaproteobacteria; order Pseudomonadales; family Pseudomonadaceae; genus Aquipseudomonas. The sequence goes on from JBILAR010000049.1 coordinate 9,179, forward strand.
GCGACAGCGCCGGCGTCGATGAAGGCATGAATGGCCTGTCGACCCGCTTCGCCTTCAAAATTCTCTCCAAGGTGTTCAACTTCGACCCGCAAGAGATCGCCGCCAACCCAGTACACCTGCTCTATGTGCTCGAACAGCAAATCGAGCAAGAGCAATTCCCGGCGGAAACCCGTGAACGCTACCTGCGCTTTCTCAAAGAGTACTTAGCGCCGCGCTATATCGAGTTTATCGGCAAGGAAATTCAAACCGCCTACCTAGAGTCGTACAGTGAATACGGCCAGAACATCTTCGACCGCTACGTGCTGTACGCCGATTTCTGGATTCAGGATCAGGAGTACCGCGACCCGGAAACCGGCGAAATCCTCAATCGAGTGGCCCTCAACGAGGAACTGGAGAAGATCGAGAAACCGGCTGGCATCAGCAATCCGAAGGACTTCCGTAACGAGATTGTTAACTTCGTGTTGCGCGCCCGCTCCAATAACAACGGCAAAAACCCAACCTGGCTGAGCTACGAAAAACTGCGGGTGGTAATCGAGAAAAAAATGTTCTCCAACACCGAGGATCTACTGCCAGTCATCAGTTTCAACGCCAAGGCGAGCAAAGAAGACCAGCAAAAACACAACGACTTCGTCACCCGCATGGTCGAGCGTGGTTACACCGACAAGCAGGTACGGCTGTTGTCTGAGTGGTATTTGCGGGTCAGAAAATCGCAGTAAGGCCGCTGCCCACGGCGCTGCAAGGCGTATGTAGTAAGCGATAAGCCGCGTCAGGTTTGCAGCTGCCCGCCACCAGCGGCAGTTGCAAACGCCCCGGAGGGGTTTATGAGCCATGTCATCGATCGCCGTTTAAACGGCAAGAACAAGAGCACGGTAAACCGCCAGCGGTTTTTGCGGCGCTACCGCGAGCACATCAAAAAAGCCGTAGAGGACGCGGTCAGCCGCCGCTCCATTACCGACATGGAGCACGGCGAGAAAATCAGCATCCCCGGCCGAGATATCGCCGAACCGACCCTGCACCACGGCCAAGGCGGCCGGCAAACCACCGTGCACCCTGGCAATAAAGAGTTCACCGGTGGCGAGCGGATTGCTCGCCCACCCGGTGGTGGCTCAGGCAAAGGCGCGGGCAAAGCCAGTAACTCCGGCGAGGGCATGGATGAGTTCGTGTTTCAAATTACCCAAGAGGAGTTCCTCAACTTTATGTTTGAGGACCTCGAACTGCCCAATCTGGTTAAACGTCACCTAACCGGCAGCGAGACCTTCAAAACTGTGCGCGCCGGCATCAGCAATGATGGCAATCCGTCGCGTATCAATATCGTTCGCACCCTGCGCTCCTCCCACGCCCGGCGCATTGCACTGTCGGGCAGTAGCCGGGCCAAATTGCGTGAGGCGCAAGCCGCGCTCAGCCGCTTGCTTGAGACCGAGCCGGATAATACTGAGGCAATTCAGACCCTAGAAGTTGAGATCGCGGCCCTGCAAGCACGCATCAAGCGCGTGCCGTTTCTTGACACCTTCGACCTTAAATACAACCTACTGACTAAGCAGCCGAGCCCCAGCTCGAAAGCGGTGATGTTTTGTTTGATGGACGTATCGGGCTCCATGACCCAGGCCACCAAGGACATCGCCAAACGCTTCTTCATCCTCCTGTATCTGTTTCTTAAGCGTAACTACGACAAAATCGAGGTGGTATTTATTCGTCATCACACCAGCGCTCGCGAGGTCGATGAAGAGGAGTTTTTCTATTCGCGCGAGACTGGCGGCACCATTGTTTCCAGCGCCCTGAAACTGATGCAAGAGATCATGGCCGAGCGTTACACCAGCAATGAATGGAATATCTACGCCGCCCAAGCCTCCGACGGCGACAACTGGAACGACGACTCACCGCTGTGCCGGGAGATTTTGCTCAAGCAGATCATGCCGTTTATGCAGTACTTCACCTACGTCGAGATCACCCCCCGCGAACATCAAGCGCTGTGGGTTGAGTACGAGCAAGTGGGCGCGGCGTTTAGCGACTCCTTTGCCCAGCAGCAACTGACCAGCGCGGGCGATATTTACCCGGTGTTTCGCGAACTCTTTCAGCGCAGGTTAAGCACATGAACACAGGCACGCGCAGTTCCAGCGAGAAAAAACGTCAGCCCATTTCGACCAACTCCGAGTGGACCTTTGAGCTGATCCAACGCTATGACCACGAGATTGCCCGGCTCGCCGCCCGCTATGCGCTGGACACCTACCCCAATCAAATTGAGGTGATTACCGCCGAGCAAATGATGGACGCCTATGCCTCGGTGGGCATGCCGCTGAACTATCACCATTGGTCTTACGGCAAACATTTTTTGCACACCGAGCAGTCTTACAGCCGTGGGCAAATGGGTTTGGCCTACGAGATTGTGATTAATTCTGACCCGTGCATCGCCTACCTGATGGAGGAAAACACCATCTGCATGCAGGCGCTGGTGATCGCCCACGCCTGCTATGGCCACAACAGTTTCTTTAAGGGCAACTACCTGTTCCGCACGTGGACCGACGCCAGCTCAATCATCGACTACCTAGTGTTTGCCAAGCACTACATCAACCAATGTGAGGAGCGCCACGGCATCGATGCGGTCGAGGAGTTACTCGACTCCTGCCACGCGCTGATGAACTACGGCGTCGATCGTTACAAACGCCCCAGCCCGATTTCCGCCGAGGAAGAACAGCGCCGGCAAACCGATCGCGAAGAGCACCTGCAAAAACAAATTAACGATCTGTGGCGCACCATCCCGCGCGGCGCGGGCAAGGGCGACGACAAACACGAGGGCCGTTTCCCCAGTGAGCCGCAAGAGAACATTTTGTACTTTCTGGAAAAACACGCACCGTTGCTGGAACCTTGGCAACGCGAAGTGGTGCGCATCGTACGGAAAATCTCCCAGTATTTTTACCCACAACGCCAGACCCAGGTGATGAACGAAGGCTGGGCCTGTTTCTGGCATTACACCCTGATGCACGACCTGTATGACGAGGGTTTAGTCACCGACGGCTTTATGCTCGAGTTCCTCCAGTCGCACACTGGGGTGATCTTTCAGCCGAGCTTTGACAGCCCGTATTACAGCGGCATTAACCCCTACGCGCTGGGCTTTGCTATGTACTGCGACATCCGCCGCATCTGCGAAGCGCCCACCGAGGAAGACCGCCACTGGTTCCCCGAGATCGCCGGCAGCGACTGGCTGGCCACCCTGAAGTTCGCCATGCAGGGCTTTAAGGATGAGAGTTTTATCTTGCAGTACCTCTCTCCCAAGGTCATGCGCGACCTGCGCCTGTTCAGCATCCTCGATGACGACCATCAAGATGCGCTGCTGGTACCGGCCATCCACGACGAGCAAGGCTACCGGCAGATCCGCGAGACTTTGGCCGCGCAATACAACCTTGGCGACCGCGAGCCGAACATTCAAATTTGGAGTGTCGACCGCCGCGGCGACCGCTCGATGACCCTGCGCCATCAGCAGCACCAACGCAAACCCTTGGGCGATTCCACCGAGGAGGTGCTCAAACACCTGCATCGGCTCTGGGGTTTTGACCTGCACTTGGAAAGCCGCCAAGGCGAGCAACTGATCAGCACCCTGCATGTGCCAGCACTTAGCGGCGCAGATGACGACGACCCGCCGCGACTCGATCTGGCCATGCCGTTTATTTGATCGCCCGTAGCTTGGCCGCCACGCCGCCATTTATTGCCCGCAAGCGTTATGCTGTGAGCAATAAATGGAGGGATTTGCATGCAGATTTACCAAGTTGGCGGCGCGGTGCGTGATCGCCTACTCGGCCGACCGGTCAGCGACATTGACTGGCTGGTGGTCGGTGCCAGCGTCGAGCAAATGCTCGCCCAAGGCTACCGCCCAGTAGGGGATGACTTTCCGGTCTTTCTGCACCCGCAAACTGGCGAGGAATACGCCTTGGCGCGCACCGAGCGCAAGTCGGGGCAAGGCTATGGCGGTTTTACCTTCCATGCCAGCCCCGAGGTGAGCATTGAGGACGACCTGATTCGCCGCGACCTGACCATCAACGCCATGGCCGAAGACGCTCAAGGGCAGCTGTATGACCCTTACGGCGGCCAGCGCGACTTAGCCGCCCGGCTGCTGCGGCATGTGTCCCCCGCGTTTGCCGAAGACCCGCTACGGGTGTTGCGCGTGGCGCGCTTCGCCGCCCGTTATGCGCCACTGGGCTTCACCGTCGCCAGCGAAACCTTGGCACTGATGCGCCAACTCAGCGAGTCCGGCGAGTTGCAGGCACTGACCGCCGAACGCAGCTGGAAAGAAATCTCCCGCGCACTGCTCGAGCCGCGCCCCGACGTTTTTATTCAAGTGCTGCGCGACTGCGGCGCACTGGCCTGCTTACTGCCGGAAGTCGACGCATTGTTCGGTGTGCCGCAAACCGCCGCTCATCACCCGGAAATCGACACCGGCGTGCACCTGCTGATGGTGTTGCAGCAATGCGCCCTGCACGAGCAACCGCTGACCGTGCGCTGGGCCTGCCTGCTGCACGATTTGGGCAAGGGCACCACCCGGCCGAGCGAATGGCCACGGCATATCGCCCATGAAGTACGCGGTTTAAAGCTGATTCAAGCGGTTAACAGCCGCTGTAAAGCGCCGAAAGACTGCCAAGAGCTGGCGCTGCTGGTCGGCGAATACCACACCCACGGCCACCGCGCCTTGGAGCTAAAAGCCTCGACCCTGTTCGACTTAATCCAACGTTTTGACGTGTATCGCCGCCCGCAACGTTTCGAGGAGTTTATTAACGCCTGCGAAATGGACGCCCGTGGCCGTCTCGGCTTTGAGCTGCGCGACTACCCGCAAGCGGCCTACCTGCGCGCCGCCATGCAGGCCGCCCGCGAGGTGGCCGTACAACCCTTGTTAGCCCAAGGTTTTCAGGGCGCAGAATTGGGCGAGGAGTTAAACCGCGCACGCCTGCAAGCGCTCACCCAGTTTCGTCAACAGCACCGGCAAGCAGCTGCCGACGCCACCGCCCACTAACAGCACCGGACTCTCGATGACAGCCGACACGCCTATCGTCAACAGCCCATGGCTCACCGAGCTGGATGCGCTGACCCCGAGTCTGGTGCTCAAGCTCACCCCGCCACGGCTGCGTAAGAGCCTGCTTAGTCGTGAGCGCTTGAGTAAGCTGCGCGCTAGCATCGAGGATGTCGCGGTCATTTTGCTCGAGGCTCCAGCCGGCTATGGCAAGACCTCCTTGCTGGCCCAGTGGCGGCTCGACTGGCTGCACGCTGGCGCGATAGTCGCCTGGTTTGATTTGGACAGTAACGACAGCATCAGCAGCCTAGGCAGCGGTATCGTCGAGGGACTAAGGCGCGCCAGCGGCCAGCCCAACTTTGGCCACGACGCGCGCGAGGCCTTGTTGCGCGGCAGCGGTTTAACCCAAGCGGCCACCGCCTTGCTGGCCGAAATTGCCGAAACCGCCCACCCGACGATCATTATCATTGACCACGGCGAACGCATCAGCGACCCGGCCGTGATTGAGCTCTGCGACTACCTACTGAACAATCTACCGGCCAACTTACAGATCGTGATTGGCTCACGTAGCCCATTGCCGCTGGCCCTCAATGATTTAATCGCGCACGGCAACTTACGCCGTATTAACGCCCAACAACTGCAATTTGACCTTGGGGAAACCCACAGCCTGCTGAGCCAACGCCTCGCCCAGCAGGCCTCGCTAAGTTTGGCCGCACGCCTGCATGAGCTTACTGAAGGCTGGGCAATGGGCCTGCAACTGGCCCTCACAGCAATGGAACAGGCCAAGGACCCAGAGCTGGCCCTGCAGCACTTCTCCCGCGCCGGAGATGCTGTCACCCAGCAGTTACTGGCTGGATTTCTCAGTCAATTGGCACCGCCGCTGAGCGATTTTTTACTCCGCTGCGCCCTGCTCAACGCGCTGCATCCAGCGCTGTGCGCAACCATCACCGAGCGCGCCGACAGCGACCTGATGCTGGCCCAACTGCGCGAGCAAACCGCCCTGCTCAGCAGCGTCGATAACAGCCAATGGCTGCGTTTGCATCCGCTGATTCACGAATACCTGCGCAGCCGCGCCGGCGAGTTGCTTACCCACGCCGAGCAACAGGCCATCCACCGCAGTGCTTGGCACTGGCTGGCAGCCCACGGCAATCCCGAACAAGCGGCACGGCATGCGCTGGCGGCGGGGCATCAGCACGAAGCTTTTGCGCTGATCGCCAGTAATTTGTACGACAGTTGCATGAAGGAAGGCCATTACGGCGCCGTAGCCGATTGGCTGGCGCGTTTGCCCGCCGCCGCCATCCTCGAACATCCCCAGTTGCGCCTAACCGCCGGCTGGCAAGCCGCCTTAAGCAGCGACTGGCAACGCGCCGAGCACTTCGTCGCCAGCTTGCTTGAGCCGCCCGCAGGCAACCCCGAGCTGTACTGCGAGGCGCTGGCAATTTTGGCCGTAGCGCACTCGCGCGCCGAACGCTTCGAGCACGCTCAGGTGTATATCCACGCCTTCCCGGCCGACGCCCCAGACTCTCTTGCCGCGCGCAGCATCCGCCATATCCAGGCCTTTAACGCACTGTTTCGCGGCGCCTGCGAAGAGGCGCGACAACTGCTGCAGAGCATTCCAGAACACCCGGAGTTCTTCGCCCAAAACGTCTTCCATGACCGCAGCCTGGGCCACATTTACCTCTGGGAAGGCCGGCCGATACTGGCTGATGCGGCCGTGCGACGCCGCCATGCGCAGTGCGAGACACGCGCCGGGCGACGTAACGAGCTGACCATGACCCTCGCCGTAGTGCTGGCCAGCGCCTGCTGGGAGCGCGACCAACGCGATGAGGCGCGCACCTTACTGGCGCTGCGCTTCGACGTCAGCGGCCGCAACGGCGAGCTCATCTGGAGCGAACGCAGCTACCTGACCCAAGCGCGCATCGCCGTCGCCGACAATTGCGAACCGCGCGCCTTTGCCCTGCTCGAAGCGCTCACTGACATCGGCGTCAGCCAAGGCATTCTCAGCACCCATCTGCAGGCTTTACTCGAGCGTATCCGCCTGCATGCCGCACGCCAGCGCAGCGATCAATGTCGCGACCTCCTGAGCTTGGTCGAAACCCAGTTCGCCCCAAGCACCGCGCTCCAAGCGCCCTTGAGCCAACCACTGCTGCAACTGTACCGAGCGCTCGCCCATAGCTATACGGCGCTGAGCGAAGGCGCCCAGCAACGTGCTGACGATTGGCTGGCGCAAGCGTGGCCACTGGCGCAGCAACTCAATCGCGGCCGTGAGATGGTGCAAATCCAAGCCTTGCAGGCACTCCTGTGTGAAGCCCGCGGCCAGTCTCCCAGCGCCCTGTTAAACGCCGCCCTAGGTCGCGCCGAGTCGGGCGGGCAAGTACGGGTATTTGCCGAGACTTTACCGCAGGTGCTGCACCTGATCGCCCGCTGCGCCGCTGCCAGCACCCTGAGCCCGAGCATTAGCCAAGCATTTATCCAGCGCATCCTCAACGCGGCCGACAGCACTCAGCCGAGTGCGAGCGGCCCGCCGAGCAGCGCCGTGGCGGCGGCGGTCAGCGCCTTTCTCACGCCCAAGGAAAACCAAGTGCTGCAGTTGCTCGCCGCCGGTTTACCGAACAAGCGCATCGCCTCAACCCTAGATTTGAGCAACGAGACCATTAAGTGGCATATGAAAAAACTCTTCAGCAAACTGAATGCCGGCAACCGCCAGCACGCCGTCGATCGTGCGCGCCTGTTGGGGTTACTGGCTTAAAAGCGGGGCCACACCCCACCCACCCCAGCCCACCCTTAGCGGGTGATCGCCGCGCCTAAGTCCGCCACCTAAACTTCTCCCATCGCCTCGACACTCTACGAGGCCAGGAGAACTACAATGCGTGCACCCCTGAATTTGCAAATTTTGGCCATCTCTTCAGGCTTAACCGAGAGCGAAGTCGTCGAACTGTGGCAGCAAGCCCGCGAGCAAAGTTTGCTCGGCATGGGCAACAGTCAGCATCCACGTTACGATCGCCAGACACGCAACATCATGGCGCGCCTGATCGAGAACAAGGCTACCGCCGACGTGCCCTTCAACTTGGTGCCTTGGGTCATGTTTGATCTGCACCTGGGTTTGGCCATTGTGCGGGCACGCATCGCCCTGCAAAGCCTGGCAGCACAAACCCGGCAGTTAATCCGCCAGCTACGCAACCAGCAAGTCGCCTAAGGTGCAGCAACGCCGGCGTGGCTTCATGGGGTTGGCGCAAACGCCTGTAACAACGCCGGCGGGGTCAACTGCTGAGCGCGCCAGACAAACGCAACCGGCCACAACTGCTGAGCAATTGGCGTCGTTTGCCAGAGCTCGGCAAAGCTGCGCTGCACGCCCGGATGCAGCATCTGCGGCGCGTGCAAGGCCAACGGCCAGAGCACGAAGGCGTTCTTGAGAATCTCTTCCCGGGGCAAAATCAGCCCATCGAAGTTGCCCACTTGCTGGCCATACAGCAGCACGTCGATATCCAGCGGCAAGCCCTTGCGGCCCGGCGCGTAACGGCCATTATCGGCCTCGATGCACTTTAGTCGGCGGTCCAACTCGGCCAACGGTAAGTCGGTATAGGCCGACACCACCAGATTAAAAAACTGTCCGCTTTTAATCCCCACCGGTAGGCTTTCGAATACCGGCGAGCACTGCAACGGCCCGAGCAACTCGGTCAATGCCTCTAAGCCAGCGCACAGGTGCGCCTCGCGCTCGACATTGCTGCCGAGGCCTAGAAAAACCTGGGTCAGAGGCATCCGCGCTGAATCTCCACACCCACACCGAAGGCCGCTGGCACAGCGCCGGGTTTGGTCAGTTTGAGCCGCAGCCCGGGAATCTGAAACTCAGCCATCAGCAACTCGGCCAGCCGCTCGGCAAAGGTCTCCACCAAAATAAACTCGGCATCGGTGGCAAACGCCTGAATACGGGCGCAGACCTGCGCGTAATCCAGCGCTTTGCTCAAATCATCGGTCGCCGCGGCTGGGCGATTGTCCCAGGCAAAGCTCAGGTCAAGACGCAGGCACTGGCGAATTTTGCGTTCCCAGTCGTAGGCACCGATGACCGTATCGACCTCCAGCCCTTCAATAAACACTCTGTCCAAACTTGCTTCTCCAGCGTGACCACGGTCAGCGCACTCGATTACTGCACCACTTGGCAGGACAAGGGCGTCATGCGCCGTTAGAATCGAGGCTCAACCGCCCCGGAATGGAAACCATGTTTTGGCTACTGGCGACTCTCGCCTACCTGCTTGGCTCATTGTCATTCGCCATTTTGCTCAGCCGCTTAGCGGGTGGCCCCGACCCTCGTGCCAGCGGTTCGGGCAACCCCGGCGCGAGCAATATGCTGCGCGTTGCCGGGAAAAAACTAGCCATTCTCACCCTGCTCGGCGACCTCCTCAAAGGCCTGCTGCCGGTGATGCTGGCGGCGACTTGGCAGTTTAGCGTGCAACAACAAGCGTGGATCGGTTTAGCCGCAGTGCTTGGCCATATGTACCCGCTGTATTTCCGTTTCGATGGAGGTAAAGGTGTGGCGACCGCCGCCGGCATGTTGCTCGGGCTCTATCCACCGGCCGCCTTACTGGCGATCGGTGCGTGGCTGCTGAGCTTCAAACTAACCCGCATCAGCTCGCTCGCCGCGCTAATTGCCACACCCCTCACGCTACCGCTGCTAGCCTGGCAACAACCCGGTGCACTTCTGCCCATGAGCGCCCTCTGTGGCCTAGTGGTGTGGCGCCACAGAAGCAACTTACGCGACCTACTGGCCGGGCGCGAACGGCATTTTTAACCGACCAAGGAAAAACTACTGCGCTCGGCCATGTGGCGTTGAAATAGGCCTGTTACCCATTCAAATTGAATCCGCTTCACAACGGCAACAATTGCTCCATTGGCCAGCGCGCTTGCACGCCAATCGCCGGGCCATCGCGCTGGCCCGCCAGCAATCGCTGGCAGCCGGCATAGGCAATCATCGCGCCGTTATCGGTGCAAAACCGCGGCCGCGCATAGAAAACTTGCCCCTTAAACTCGCCGAGCATTTTTTCCAAGCCTTGGCGCAACGCGGTATTGGCACTCACACCACCGGCGATCACTAAGTTGTTCAAGCCAGTTAATTTCAGCGCCCGGCGACACTTAATGGTCAGGGTATCGACCACCGCCTGCTGGAAAGCCAAACAAATATCGCTGCGGGTCTGCTCATCGCTGGCGTCGCCTTTTTGCTCTTGTTGCCAGGTGTTTAAGGCAAAGGTCTTCAGCCCGCTGAAACTAAATTCCAGTCCTGGACGAGTGGTCATCGGCCGTGGGAAAACAAATCGCCCTGGCTGACCGTGCTCGGCTAAACGCGCGATTTCAGGCCCGCCGGGATAGACCAAGCCGAGCATTTTCGCGGTTTTATCGAAGGCCTCACCGGCGGCGTCGTCCAGCGACTCGCCGAGCAACTGATAGCGACCAATGCCATCCACACGGACCAATTGGGTATGGCCGCCGGACACCAACAGAGCCACAAACGGAAACTGCGGCGGCTGTTCTTCAAGCATCGGCGCCAACAGATGGCCTTCCATGTGGTGCACACCCAGCGCCGGAATATCCCAAGCGAAGGCCAATGCCTGCGCACAAGAAGCGCCCACCAGCAAGGCACCCACCAAGCCGGGACCTGCCGTATAGGCGATGGCATCAATCTGCGCAGCCGTACACTGCGCCTCGCCCAGCACCTCACGGATCAGCGGCAGCATGCGCTTAACGTGATCACGCGAGGCCAACTCGGGCACTACGCCGCCGTAGGCACGGTGTAAATCGATCTGGCTAAACAATGCATCGGCCAGCAAACCGCGTTCGCTGTCGTACAAAGCCACGCCGGTTTCATCGCAGGAAGTCTCTAAGCCCAGCACTAACATGGGTTGCGCCTTATCAGATGGGCAAGTTTGTAGGCGCGCATAATAAGCGCCACTCAGCGCACCGACCAGTGCTTTTCGATCGAAGGCTTTGCATTCTTTGCGCCAAGGGGTTACCATCCGCAGCCCTTAAAAACCGCGTTCTTCAGTGCCAAGGCCAGAAGAACGTTCACCACCGGTAAATAGTGAAGGTAACGCCTCGATGCCAGCCGTCAAAGTTAAAGAGAATGAACCCTTCGACGTAGCTCTGCGTCGTTTCAAGCGTACCTGCGAAAAAGCCGGCGTTATGGCCGAAGTTCGTAGCCGCGAGTTTTACGAGAAGCCAACTTCCGAGCGCAAGCGTAAAGCTGCCGCGGCAGTTAAGCGCCACGCGAAGAAAGTACAGCGCGAACAGCGTCGCCACGAACGTCTGTACTGAGTTCACTGCTACGCCGCTAACGCTATTGTTGTAATGTTCGGCTTCGGCCGAGCATTACAACAGCGCTACCCGACTCCGCTTCACCACTGGGTGAATGGCCGGAGTTTTTTTGTTTCAGCCTGCCCAGCAACCGCCTTCAAGCAGTAACCTGAACCCTATGGCCGGCCTGATTCCACAATCCTTTATCGACGACCTGCTCAACCGCACCGACATTGTCGACGTGGTGAGTTCGCGCATCAGCTTAAAAAAAGCCGGCAAGAACCACAGCGCCTGCTGCCCGTTTCACAAAGAAAAAACCCCATCTTTCAGCGTCAGCCCAGACAAACAGTTTTACTACTGCTTTGGCTGCGGCGCTGGCGGCAACGCCTTGGGCTTTATCATGGACCACGACCACCTGGACTTTATCCAGGCCGTGGAAGAGCTGGCCAAACGCGCCGGCATGGAAGTCCCGCGAGAGGAAAACGGTCGCCCACAAGCACCACGCCAACCCAGCGATTCACCGATCTACGCACTCCTGACCGCCGCCAGCGAGTTTTATCGGCAAGCCCTGAAGAGCCACCCAACCCGCAAAGCCGCCGTCGACTACCTCAAAGGGCGCGGCCTGACCGGCGAGATTGCCCGCGACTTCAGCCTAGGCTTCGCCCCACCCGGCTGGGACAACCTGTCCAAGCATCTGGGCGGCGACAGCTTGGCGCAAAAGAGCCTGATCGACGCCGGCCTGCTAGTGGAAAACGCCGACAACCCGGACAAAGTTAAGCGCTACGACCGCTTCCGCGACCGGGTTATCTTCCCGATTCGCGACAGTCGTGGCCGCGTCATCGCCTTTGGCGGCCGCGTGCTCGGCGACGACAAACCCAAGTACCTGAACTCACCGGAAACCTCGGTCTTTCATAAAGGCCAAGAGCTTTACGGCCTTTATGAAGCACGCCAGAGCAATCGAAACCTCGACGAAATCATGGTGGTCGAAGGCTACATGGACGTCATCGCCCTCGCCCAACAAGGCCTGCGCAACGCCGTCGCCACCCTCGGCACCGCTACCAGCGAAGAGCATCTCAAGCGCTTATTCCGCATCGTGCCCAGCGTCTTATTTTGTTTTGACGGCGACCAAGCCGGCCGCAAAGCCGCCTGGCGCGCCCTAGAAGCGACCCTATCGAGCCTGCAAGATGGTCGGCGCGCGCGCTTCTTATTCCTGCCAGAAGGTGAAGACCCCGACACCCTAGTGCGCAGCGAAGGCACCGAAGCCTTTCGCGCCCGCATCAACCAACAAGCCCAGCCGCTGGCCGATTATTTCTTCCAGCAGCTCTGCCAAGAAGCCGACCCACGCTCACTGGAAGGCAAGGCGCACCTGGCCACCCTCGCCACTCCGCTGATCGACAAGGTCCCGGGCGCCAACCTGCGCACCTTGATGCGCCAGCGCCTGAGCGAAATTACCGGCCTGCGCAGCGACGACAGCGCCCAAGCACCCCAGCACAGCGCGCCGCACGCACCCGACACCGCTCCAATCGATTATCCACCGCACATCGATTACGCCAGCCAACCCGACTACGGCGACATGAGCAATATTGCCGACTACTCGGACTACATCGAAGCCCCCGCCGCCGGTTACGGCGCGCAAAACAGCTGGAAAAAGGCCGAAGGCAAGGCCTGGAGCAAAGATAAAAACTGGAAAAAAGGCGCCAACGACGACGCCCCGCGCGGGCCACGCAAAGCGGTAAACGTCGAATCACCGACCCTCACCGCCCTGCGCACCCTGCTGCACCACCCGCAACTGGCGCAAAAAGTCGAGGACGCCAGCCACTTTGCCGCCGAAGACGACACCTACGCGCAACTGCTGGTCGCCCTACTTGAGGCGCTACAGAAGCACCCCAAAATGCGCAGCTTCCAGCTGATTGCCCGCTGGCACGGCACCGACCAAGGCCGCTTACTGCGCGCACTGGCGGAAAAGGAATGGCTGATTTCAGCCGACAACCTTGAACAACAGTTTTTCGACACTATAACTAGACTTGCAGCACGCCAACGCGAACGCAGCCTCGAGCAGTTACTGCGTAAAGCACGGCAAAGCGACCTCAGCAGCGAAGACAAAGAGCAGTTACGTGACTTACTTAGCCGTAATACGCCAGCAATAAGCCCAAGCACGACTGGCACTTAAGACCGTTTCACGGGTATAATCCGCGGCTTGTTTTTTTGCCCGCCAGACCTTTCAATGGATAGGGTGTTATGTCCGGAAAAGCGCAACAACAGTCCCGCCTAAAAGAATTGATCAGCCGTGGTCGTGAGCAGGGTTACCTGACTTACGCGGACGTCAACGACCATCTGCCGGAAGAAATTTCCGATCCAGAACAAGTCGAAGACATCATCCGCATGATCAACGACATGGGGATCAAGGTTTTCGAAACCGCTCCTGACGCAGATGCTCTGCTATTAGCCGAAGCCGATACCGACGAAGCCGCCGCTGAAGAAGCCGCTGCCGCGTTAGCATCGGTTGAAAGCGATATCGGTCGCACCACCGACCCCGTGCGCATGTACATGCGCGAAATGGGCACCGTGGAGCTCCTCACCCGTGAAGGCGAAATTGTTATCGCCAAACGCATCGAGGAAGGCATCCGCGAAGTCATGGGCGCTATCGCCCACTTCCCTGGCACCGTCGCTGGCGTACTCGCCGAATACGACCGTGTCAGCGTTGAAGGCGGTAAGCTCACCGACCTTTTCATCGGCTATATCGACCCAGATGATGGCAGCGTACCGGCCGAAGTCGCGCCAGTAGTTCCTGTCGTCGTGGAAGAAAAAGCCGAAGAGGAAGAAGACGACGGCAAAGAAAAAGCCGCCGAAGAGGAAGAGGAAGAAGTCGAGACCGGCCCCGATCCAGAAGTCGCTCGCCAGCGTTTCGGCGCCGTCCTCGAACAGCTGGAAAAAGCCCGCAAGGTCTTGAAGAAGCACGGTCGCAGCAGCAAGCAAGGCATTGCCGAGCTAGCCCTGCTCGCCGAGCTGTTTATGCCGATCAAGCTGATCCCAAAACAGTTCGAAGTGCTGGTGGTTCGCGTGCGCGGCGCGCTAGAAGCCATTCGTGCGCAAGAACGCGCCATTATGCAGCTCTGTGTGCGTGATGCGCGGATGCCGCGTGCCGACTTCTTGCGCCTGTTCCCCGGCCACGAAATCGACGAAAGCTGGAGCGACGCACTGGGCAAAGGCAAAAGCAAATACGCCGAAGCCATCGCCCGCCTGCAACCGGACATCCAACGCTGCCAGCAAAAGCTGATCGCTCTGGAAGCCGACTGCAACCTGACCATCGCCGAAATCAAAGACATCAACCGTCGCATGTCGATCGGCGAGGCCAAGGCCCGCCGCGCGAAAAAAGAGATGGTTGAAGCCAACTTGCGCTTGGTAATTTCGATTGCCAAGAAGTACACCAACCGTGGCCTGCAGTTCCTCGATCTGATCCAGGAAGGCAACATCGGCTTGATGAAAGCGGTAGACAAGTTCGAATACCGTCGCGGCTACAAGTTCTCGACCTACGCCACGTGGTGGATCCGTCAGGCCATCACGCGTTCGATCGCCGATCAGGCGCGCACCATCCGGATTCCGGTGCACATGATCGAGACGATCAACAAGATGAACCGCATCTCGCGCCAGATCCTGCAGGAAACCGGCAACGAGCCGGATCCGGCAACGCTGGCCGAGAAGATGGAGATGCCGGAAGACAAGATCCGCAAGATCATGAAGATCGCCAAGGAGCCGATCT
>JBILAR010000055.1:0-22632 GCA_044354115.1 Pseudomonas sp.
TCGGCCTGCTGAAAAGGGGCGCTTGGCCTAGCGCGTATTGAATTGTCAGCCGCAGCAAAGCGTCGGCTTTTGATTATAAAAGACCCAAGCAAAGCGAAAATCTACCGACGGGCTCGGCCCAAATACCCCGTCAGAAGGCCGAGTGCAGGTGTTGCGTAGAGGGGCGTTTGGCAGAATGCCAAACGAGGCATGTTGGGCCAAGGATGGCCCGTCTTGCCGACCCTCGGAGCAGCGCCGGAGTGAGGGCGAAACCGGTAGCGGTCACACGTAGAATGTAGGCAGATATCGCGCCAAAATCGGTACAACACATAACCAGCACATCGCCATAAAAAAGGGCGACCCGTGAAGCGGGTCGCCCTTCTAAGTAGCGCGATAAATCCAGTGCCGCAACGCGCCTTTACAGGCTCGACAAGCACTCGCTATTGCTGGCTTGCCACTTGGCCACTTCCACCCGGATCAGCTTCTTATCCAGCTTGCCGACGCTGGTTTTCGGGATTTCGTTGACCACCGCGATCTGCCGAGGAATGCCCCATTTGTTGATCCGGCCTTCTTCCACATAAGGCAGCAGATGCTCCTGCAAGCCCTTGGCATCCAGAGTTTGCCCCTCGTGCAGCACCAGCAGGGCGAACGGGGTTTCACTCCAGCGCGGGTCGGGCACGCCGATTACCGCCACTTCACGCACGGCGGCATGCCGGCTGATCAGGTCTTCCAGTTCCAGCGAGGACAGCCACTCGCCGCCGGTTTTGATCACATCCTTAATACGGTCGCGGATGTCGATATAACCCAACTCGTCTAGGGTCGCCACGTCGCCGGTGTGCATCCAGCCGCCTTCCCACAGTTCGGCGCTTTTTTCTGGCTCGCGGAAGTAGCCCTGGGTCAGCCAAGGTGAACGCAGCACCAACTCACCCTGAGTCTGGCCATCGGCCGGCAGGTGATTACCCTCGCTGTCCATGATCGCCACCTCCACCAAGGCCACCGGCACCCCGGCTTTAATGCGGTAATTGATCTGTTGGTCTTCGCTGGCGGCCAGCAACTCTTCGTTGACGTAGGCGCAGGACACGATCGGGCAGGTTTCCGACATGCCATAGGCGGCAGTCAGTTGAATGCCGCACTCCTTGGCCCGCAGGTACAGCGAACGGGTCAAGGCCGCGCCACCGATAATCACCCGCCAGCCGTTGAAGTTCAGTCCTTGCGCGGCCTTAGTGCCCATGACCATTTGCAGGATGGTTGGCACGCAGTGGGAGAAGGTGACCTTCTCGCGCTTGAACAACTCCACCAGCATCTCCGGCTCGTAACGGCCCGGATACACCTGTTTGATGCCCAGCATGGTCGCTACATAGGGCATGCCCCAAGCGTGCACATGGAACATCGGGGTGATGGGCATATACACATCATCGCTGCCCATCAGCCGGATGCTGTCGAGCGAGCCGGTGGTGGTGGCCAACGCCAAGGTGTGCAGCACCAACTGGCGATGGGTGAAGTACACGCCCTTGGGGTTGCCGGTGGTACCGGTGGTGTAGAAGGTGGTGGCCACCGAGTTCTCGTCGAAATCAGCAAAGGCGTAGCTGGGACTGGCGGCCGCCAGCAACTCTTCGTACTCGCCGACCAAGTTGAACAACTCGGCGCTTTTCTCGGCGCCGTCGGTCAGCAGCAGGGTTTTCTGCACGCCCTTCAAGTGCGGGCCGATAGCGGTAAAAATCGGCACAAAATCGCTGTTGATCAGCACGAATTTGGCTTCGGCGTGATTCAGGGTGTAGAGAATTTGCTCAGGCGACAGCCGCACGTTGACGGTTTGCAACACTGCACCGAGCATCGGCACGGCAAACATGCATTCGAGGTAACGATGGCTGTCCCACTCCATCACGGCCACGGTATCGCCGGCCTGCACCCCAGCTTCAGTCAACACGTTCGCCAAGCGGGCGACCCGCTCAACCAGAGTTGGATAGCTAAAGCGCAGGGTATCGCGATAGACAATTTCACGGGTGCGCTCATAGCGCGCGCCCGATAACAGCAGGCTTTTGATCAGCAGGGGCGATTGATGGGCATTGTCTGCCGGGGCTAGTACACGCGTCTGCAACATGGGATGGACCTCAAAGCTGGAGTTATTGTTGAATTGTTATGACTGCAATTGAAGGTACTCAGAGAGCATTAAGTAGAACAACGATCCCTTGACGACCGAAGAACAGAAAAAAACACCATTCATGACCGTTTTTGCATTTACGGTCACGCGTAGAATAAAATTCAGAACCAGACCGAATGCCCGAGCGTAGTAGTTTTCACACCGCCGGATAAAGCATTTTCTTTCACCCTTTCTTTATTACATGACAAAGGTAATTTTTGATGTCCGATATCGTCATCGTCAGCGGCGTACGCACCCCAATGGGTGGTTTTCAAGGCAGTTTGTCCGGCGTTCCCGCCGTTGAACTGGGCGCCATCGCCATCCGTGAGGCAGTAGCTCGCGCCGGCATCGCCGCAGCCGATGTCGAGGAAGTGCTGATGGGTTGCGTGCTGCCGGCTGGCTTAAAACAAGGCCCGGCCCGCCAAGCGGCGCTGAATGCTGGGCTGCCAAGCTCGGCCGGCTGCACCACCATCAACAAACTCTGCGGCTCGGGCATGAAAGCGGTGATGCTGGCCCATGACGCACTCAAGGCCGGCAGCAACGCAGTGATGATCGCTGGCGGCATGGAAAGCATGTCTAACGCCCCGTACATCATCGAAAAAGCCCGCACCGGCCTGCGCATGGGTCACGGCGAAATCAAGGACCATATGTTTCTCGATGGCTTGGAAGATGCCCGCACCGGTCGTCTGATGGGCTCGTTCGCCCAAGAAACCGCCGACGCCTACGGCATTACTCGCGAAGCCATGGACGCCTATGCGATTGAGTCGCTCAAGCGCGCGCAAAACGCCATCGCCAATGGCTGGTTGGCCAGCGAAATCGTCCCGGTCACGGTCAGCAGCCGCAAAGGCGAAGTGCTGGTGAAGGACGACGAACAACCGCTGAACGCTAACTTGGAGAAAATCCCGACGCTGAAACCGGCGTTTCGCAAAGACGGCACCATCACCGCCGCCAACGCCAGCTCGATCTCCGACGGTGCTTCGGCCATTGTCCTGATGACCAGCGATGAAGCCGCACGCCGTGGCCTCAAGCCATTGGCCAAAATTGTCGCGCACGCCACCCAAAGCCAAGACCCGAGCGAGTTCACCATCGCGCCCATCGGTTCGATCAGCAACCTGCTGAAAAAAGCCGGCTGGGACAAGGCCGAGGTCGATCTGTTCGAGATCAACGAAGCCTTCGCCATGGTCACAATGCTGGCCATCCGCGAACACGGTTTAGATCACGCCAAGGTCAATATCTATGGCGGCGCTTGCGCCCAGGGCCACCCGGTGGGTTCGACCGGCTCACGGATCATCATCACCCTGATCAACGCCCTGCAACGCACCGGCGGCAAACGCGGCATCGCCTCGCTGTGCATCGGCGGAGGTGAAGCCACTGCGGTCGCCATTGAGCTGATCTAAGCAGTTTTTATAGGGTGGGTTAGTGGCGCAGAGCAGGGTTTGAAAATCAACTGCGGCCTGTGTGCGCCACGCCACCAAGCCGTAATCGGCCTGCCCCATCTGGTGGGTTACGGCGCAACTGACTAAGCATCAACAGATAGTCCGTGGCCATGCGCCCCACCCTACAAATTACTGCGCTTGAACCGGCTTTATCCATAAGTGCAAGCCCCGAACTCTCGGGGCTTTTGCACTTATGGCTATGTACCCATTAAATGTTGCGACCGCAGTTAATGCTCAAAACGCGAAACCTGTAGGAGCGAGCTTGCTCGCGATGCTTTTGCCGTTAGCGATGGTCATAAGGCAGCTATAGGGACAGCTTGATGATGCATTTGCTCAGCCCGGATCGCCAGCAAGCTGGCTCCTACAAAGGGCAGCGCGCATCTCCAACAGTTAACGGGTACATAGCCTTTTTTATGCGCGGCGAAAACTCAGTGCAACTCACTGAGTGCCACTTTAATCCCCAGCGCCACCAGCACCGCGCCCATCATTCGGTCAAACCAATGGCCCATGCGGATAAAGCCGTTGCGTACCCGCGCATGGCTGAACAGCATGGCCACCGCGCAAAACCACGCCGCCGTCGCCACCGCCAGATAGGCGCCGTATCCGGCCTGCACCAGCAGTGGCGTCTGCGGGCTGATAACCAGAGTGAACAGCGACAGGAAAAACAAGGTGGCCTTGGGGTTTAACCCATTAGTCACAAAGCCACGGACGAAGGCGCCACGGGCGGTCACCGCCACCGTCTCAAACGCCTGCTGGGCTTGCAGCGGATCGGCCGGCTTGGCCCTGAGCGCGCGAATACCGATATAAATCAGGTAGGCCGCCGCCAGCCACTTAAGCAAGTTAAACAGCATAATTGACTGGGAGACGATCAAGCCAATACCCAGCAGGCAATAGCTGACATGCAGCAAAATTCCGCTGCCAACCCCGATGGCGGTCCAGATTCCCGCATGCCGACCGCTGCTGACGCTTTCGCGCACCACTATGGCGAAATCCGGCCCCGGGCTGGCGACTGCCAGTAAGTGCACCAAGGCCACCGTGAGAAATTCTGTCCAGTACATGGGCTGCGCCACCGCCAATAAGCTTCTGATAGGCTGGTCAGCTTAATCCCTCGTTCAATCACAAGAAAAGGTACAGCTGATGAATACAATCAGCCGCGCAGTTTTTCTCGACCAGGCGTCCCTTGATCTGGGCGACCTCGACCTAAGCCCGTTACACACAGCCTTCGGCGAATTGCACCTGCATGGGCAAAGCCTGCCCGAGCAAGTCGTCGCACGACTGCAGGGTGCCGGCGTAGCGATCATCAATAAGGTGGTACTCGACGCAGCCACCCTCGCCGCCTGCCCGCAGCTCAAGCTAATTTTGATCGCCGCCACCGGCACCAACAATGTCGATCTGGTCGCTGCTCGCGCACAAGGTATCTGCGTCAGCAACTGCCAGGCCTACGGCACCCAAGCCGTGGCCCAACACACCTTGATGTTGCTGCTGGCCTTGGCCGGCAGTTTGCCGGACTACCAAAAATCCGTGCGCGCCGGGCATTGGCAGCAGGCCAAGCAGTTTTGTTTATTGGATCACCCGATCATCGAACTGGAGGGCAAAACCCTCGGCCTGCTCGGCCAAGGTGAACTGGGCAGCGCTGTTGGCCGCTTGGCCGAGGCCTTTGGCATGCGCGTGCTACTGGGCCAATTGCCGGGTCGGCCACCACGGGCCGATCGCGTGCCGCTGGCCGAACTGTTACCGCACGTGGATGTGCTCAGCCTGCATTGCCCGCTTACCGAGCAGACTCGTAACCTGATCGGCACCACGCAGCTGGCCTTACTCAAACCCAGCGCCTTGTTACTCAATACCGCCCGCGGTGGTTTGGTCGATGAGCAGGCGCTGGCGGATGCACTGCGCAGCGGACAACTGGCCGGTGCGGCCTTTGACGTGCTCAGCAGTGAGCCACCGAGCGCCGACAATCCATTGCTAAGCGGCGATATCCCCCGGCTGATCATCACCCCGCATTGCGCCTGGGGTAGCCGCGAGGCCCGGCAACGCATAGTGCTGCAACTGGCGGAAAACGCCATAGGCTATTTCGCCGGTGCGCCGCGCCGGCAGGTCGGCTAAGCTGCGGCACTTTTTCTGCGGCGCGTTCTCTGCCCCGCCCTGTCTGCCTTTCTGCACCTAGGAGCCATCCATGGACCCGCGAAGCGAAGTACTGCTGCGCCAGAGCGCCTTATTTACCGGCAATCTGCTGCTCGCCGGCCTGCCCGCCGACGACTTGCTGACGCAATTACCCGCGGCCCATGGCTGGAGCTGGCACGTCGGCGAGCACGCGACCCTGAGCACACGCTTTGTCGAGCGCTGCCAGTTCGGCGTGCAGGTAACCGAGCGCAGCTTCGAAGCGGCAGTGTTGTTTCTACCCAAGTCCCGCGAACTCTGCGACTACCTATTACACGCACTGGCGGCGCGACTGGCCGGCCGTGAGCTGTTTTTAGTCGGTGAGAAACGCGCCGGCATCGAGCGCGCCGCCAAACAACTGCAACTGTATGGCCAGCCGCGCAAACTCGACAGCGCCCGCCATTGCCAGCTCTGGCAAGTGACCGTCGACAAAGCCCCGCTCGCGCCAGATTTACACGCCCTCGCTAAGCGCTACGAGCTGCCCTTGGCCGACGGACCGTTACAGGTCATCAGCCTGCCGGGAGTATTCAGTCATGGCCGACTGGATCGCGGCACCGCGCTGTTGCTTCAACAATTAGACAACCTGCCCAGCGGCCATCTGCTGGACTTTGGCTGCGGCGCCGGAGTGCTCGGCGCAACGCTCAAACGGCGCTACCCGCTCAGCCGGGTGAGCATGCTCGACGTTGACGCCTTCGCCCTCGAAAGCAGCCGCCTGACCCTGGCCGCTAACGGCTTAGAGGCCGAGGTGATCGGCGGCGACGGCATTCACGCAGCGCCCCTAGAGCTGGATGCGATTCTCACCAATCCACCGTTTCACCAAGGTATTCACACCGAATACCAAGCCACCGAAACCCTGTTGCGCGAAGCCGCTCAACACCTCAAACCGGGCGGCGAGTTGCGCTTAGTGGCGAATAGTTTTCTCAAATACCCGCCACTGATCGAGCAACACCTAGGTCCCTGCGTAACCCTAGGCACGGGCGATGGCTTTCATCTGTACCAAGCCAAACGCCCGCCTGCGGCCACCCCAGCACGCCGCGAACGCGAGCCGAAAGACCCCAGCCGCCGTTACTAAGTGTTTGATTGGATTGGTCAATGGCCCAACGGTGGTTGTCTCCTGCGACTTACTTGGGCAAAATAGCCCTCGTCCTAGGGGAGTAATCTCTCGCCAGCGCCGGCTTAAATCGGCGATTCTAGGTTGTGTGAAACGCAGCGAACGAAGGTTAGGCAAGGTGTTTTTAACGCCGCATAACCGAGCGCAGTAGTTTTCAGCCAATCTAGCTGGCAGGCAGTCGTCAACATACTTGGTCCACCGACCATGGCGCCTGCGACCCCGGCCTGAGCTTTCAGGCCGATGGTTTGACCAGACCTATGACACGTACACCTCACCCGGGGCGGGAAGGCTGTATGTGTCATAGAACTCAGTCATCCCGCCCCTGAGGTATTCCCATGCTTGAATCGCTATTGGTCCCGACCGGCATCGTTGCTATTGCTGAAATCGGCGACAAAACCCAATTACTCGCCTTATTGCTGGCGGCGCGCTTTCGCAAACCCTGGCCGATCATCGCCGGCATCATCGTGGCCACGTTAGCCAACCACGCCGCCGCCGGCGCGGTGGGCAGCTGGGTGGCGAGTTTCTTCTCGGCAACCACCTTAAGCGCGGTGTTGGCCGTGGCCTTTTTGGCCGTGGCACTGTGGACCTTAGTGCCGGATAAACTCGATGACGACGAAGCCAATAACCTAAAACGCTACGGCCCATTCCTCACCACCGTGATCGCTTTTTTTCTCGCCGAAATGGGCGACAAAACCCAAGTCGCCACGGTCATGCTGGCCGCGCAATACCCGCACTTCTGGCTGGTGATCCTCGGTACCACCTTAGGCATGTTACTGGCCAATGTGCCGGTGGTACTGTTGGGCAACTTCGCCGCCGAACGCCTGCCACTCACGTTAATCCGTCGCGTGGCCGCCTCAGGCTTTGCGGTGCTGGCGCTGCTGGCTGGCTACCAAGCACTGCACTTGAGTGGCTGGCTGTAAGTTAAGAGAGCGCTCAAAATTTGGCCGTGTGGCATTTGCCTGCACGCCGCGAGCGACTAAAGTGCGCAACAAGCTGCGCACTTTAGTCATTTAAAAAGGAGAGAGTCATGTCATTGGACGAACAAAAAAAACGGGTTCGACAGCATATCGAACTGTCTTGGAATAAGGGTCATCTGGCCCTTAGCGAGCGCCTGCACAGTAAAGACTTCTGCTACAAAAGCTCATTCGTTGGCAGCCAATTAAACAGCGCAGGCTTTAGCCAACTGGTGCAAGACATCCGCAAAGCCATGCCCGACCTGCAAGTGGTGATTGAGGAGTGCATCAGCGAGGGCGACAAGGTGGTGACCTGGAGCACCATGATTGGCACCATTGAGACCCCGGCGTTTGGCTACCCTGCCAGCGACAAAATACTGAGCATTTCCGCCATGGCTTTTTGGACGTTTAACTTCAGTGGTGAGATCCAAGAAATCTGCACCATGTTCGACATGGAAAGCTTTCGCGCGCAACAAGGTTTAGCCATTCAAGCCTTCGAGGCCAAAGCCCTGCCCTAGTCCCGCACCACTGCTCAACGACCTAACTCACGGGCAATCACCCAGCACTGCGTGGGCAACAAAGCGCAATCAATCTTTGACGACTCCCAAGACTTTGCCAATACTCACTGGCAAATGAAGTTTTGCGTACCGACCAAGGAATCCTCTTTTGAAGCTTGAGCTCAGGCACAGCTTGTCCTTAAAACTACTGCGCGTAGTGCTGCTGTCAGCGCTGGTGGTGGGTGTGGTTTTGAGCTGCGCGCAAATCGTTTTCGATGTGTATAAAACCCGCCAAGTCGTGGCCACCGACGCGCAACGCATCCTCGCCATGTTCAGTGACCCATCGACCCAAGCCGTGTACAGCCTCGACCGCGAAATGGGCATGCAGGTGATTGAAGGCTTGTTCCAAAATGACTCGGTGCGCATGGCGGCCATTGGACATCCCAACGAGCCGCGCCTGGCGGAGCGCTCGCGCGACCTGCTCGACATCGACAGCCGTTTTTTTACCGACCTTATTCTCGGCAAACAAATGGAGTTCAGCGCCCCGTTAATGGGGCGTGGACCGTTTAAGGAATATTACGGCGACCTGACCATCACCCTCGACACCGCGCCCTACGGCGTAAATTTTATCGCCAGCTCAATCATCATTGTCATTTCCGGGATCTTACGGGCGCTGGCGATGAGCTTGGTGCTGTACTTTGTCTACCAATGGCTGCTGACCAAGCCACTGTCAAAAATCATCGAACACCTGTCCAACATCAATCCCGACCGTCCCAGCGAGCATCAACTGCCGATGCTTAAGGGCAGCGAAAAAAACGAACTGGGGTTGTGGATCAACACCGCCAACCAACTGCTCAGTTCGATCGAACGCAACACCCACTTGCGCCGCGAAGCCGAGAACAGCCTGCAGCGCATGTCGCAATATGACTTCCTCACCGGCCTGCCCAACCGCCAGCAACTGCAAGAGCAACTCGATCACATCTTGGCCGATGCCGGACGCGTGCAACATCGGGTGGCGGTGCTCTGCGTCGGCTTAGATGATTTTAAAAATATCAACGAGCAGTTTGGCTACCAAACGGGCGATCAACTGCTGCTGTTGCTTTCTGATCGTTTGCGCAGCCACAGTGGCCGCTTGGGTGCGCTGGCACGTTTGGGCGGTGACCAGTTCGCCTTGATCCAAGCCGACATCGAGCAACCTTACGAAGCCGCCGAATTGGCCCAGAGCATTCTCGACGACCTTGAACTGCCATTCGAGCTTGAGCTGCATGAAGTACGCCTGCGCGCCACCATCGGCATCACCTTGTTCCCGGAAGACGGCGACAGCACCGAGAAACTGCTGCAAAAAGCCGAGCAAACCATGACCCTGGCCAAGAGCCGCTCGCGCAACCGTTATCAGTTTTATATCGCCAGCCTCGACAACGAAATGCGCCGCCGTCGCGAGCTGGAAAAAGACCTGCGCGAAGCCTTGGCCCGTAACGAACTGCACATGGTTTATCAACCGCAAATCGACTACCGCGACAAACGCGTGGCCGGTGTCGAGGCGCTGTTGCGCTGGCAACATCCGCAACACGGCTTCGTCTCACCGGACGTGTTTATTCCGCTGGCCGAGCAAAACGGCAGCATCATCGCCATCGGCGAATGGGTGCTGGAGCAGTCGTGCAAACAACTGCGCGAATGGCATGACCAGGGCTTTATCGACCTACGTATGGCCATCAACCTGTCCACCGTGCAACTGCACCACAGCGAGCTGCCACGAGTGGTCAACAACCTGATGCAGGTTTACCGCCTGCCGCCTAATAGCTTAGAGCTGGAAGTCACCGAAACCGGCCTGATGGAAGACATCAATACCGCCGCGCAGCACTTGCTCAGCCTGCGCCGTTGCGGCGCCCTGATAGCGATTGACGACTTCGGCACCGGCTACTCCTCACTGAGCTACCTGAAGAGCTTGCCACTGGACAAAATCAAGATCGACAAGAGCTTTGTCGCCGATCTGATTGACGATGCCGACGACGCCACCATAGTGCGCGCCATCATCCAACTGGCGAAAAACCTCGGCATGCAAGTGATCGCCGAAGGCGTCGAAACCGTTGAGCAAGAGGCCTACATCATTGCCCACGGCTGCGACGAAGGCCAAGGCTACCTGTACAGCAAGCCGCTGCCCGCCCGCGAGATCAGCCTGTTTTTGAAACAGTCGCGGCAAACCGGCAACCTGATGAGCCCGAGCAGCCCGGTGGTGTAACCGCCCGCCGTTTAGCCGCCCCGGCTGCCGCACTGAACTCGACGCCCGCACTTGCGGGCGTCGGCGTTTTGGCCGCGATGAAACCCATCCCGCACTTACAGCCAGCCCGTAAAATCGCTGAGTGTTACAAGCAGATAGAACATGTAATGCAAATCCTTCGCATTACGTTGTCGTTTCACGTAATATCCGCCCAACATTATTTTGCCGCTAAGGACTCTGCCATGCTTCGTACATCTTTGGTTAGCGCCAGCCTGCTGACCCTTGCTATCGCACTTGCCGGTTGCGGCAAAGAACCCGCCGCTCCGCAGGCTAACGTTGCTGCTAGCGCTGCGACCAGCAGTCAGTTTGAGCAGGGCGCAGGCCAAGCAGTGGTCGGCCACTATGCCGACCTCGCTCTCGCGGTGTTTGGCGATGCACTGAGCACCGGCAAAGCCTTACAGCAAGCCATCGATACGCTGCTGGCCACGCCAAATCCACAAACCCTGCAAGCCGCCCGTGATGCCTGGATAGCGGCGCGCCCGGCGTACCTGCAAAGCGAAGTGTTCCGCTTTGGTAATTCGGTGGTGGACGACCTCGAAGGCCAATTAAACGCTTGGCCGCTGGATGAAGGCCTGATCGACTACGTGTCCGCCGACTACCAGGGTGCGCTAGGCAATCCTGGTAGCAACGCCAACATCATCGCCAACCCACAGATTCAACTGGGCGAAGATAAAGTCGACGCCAGCAAGATCACCCCCGAATTACTGGCCAGTTTGAATGAACTGGGCGGCTCCGAAGCCAACGTTGCCACCGGCTATCACGCCATTGAGTTTTTGCTCTGGGGCCAAGACCTGAATGGCAATAATCCGGGTGCCGGCAATCGTCCTGCCAGTGACTATGCACAAGACGCCAACTGCACTGGCGGCAACTGTGAGCGCCGCGCCGACTACCTAAAAGCCGTTACCGCACTCTTGGTGCGCGACCTGGAAACCATGGTCAGCCATTGGCAGCCCAACGTTGCCAGTAACTACCGCGCCAGTTTGTTAGCCGAGCCTGCCGAAAACGGCCTGCGCAAGATGTTCTTTGGCATGGGCAGCTTGTCGCTGGGCGAACTGGCAGGCGAGCGCATGAAGGTGGCACTGGAAGCCAACTCCAGCGAAGACGAGCAGGACTGTTTCAGCGATAACACCCACAACTCGCACTTCTACGATGGCAAAGGGATTCGCAACGTGTACCTGGGCGAATATCGTAAAGTCGACGGCAGCACCCTGACCGGCCCAAGCCTGTCGGCGCTGGTGGCAAAAGCCGATGCGCAAACAGACCGCACCCTGCAAGACAACCTCAAGAGCACCGAGGCTAAATTGCAGGCAATGGTCGACAGCGCCAACAATGGCCAGCACTTCGATCAGCTGATCGGCGCCAATAACACCGCCGGTCAGCAGTTGGTTCGCGACGCTATTGCCGCACTGGTCACCCAGACCGCCGCCATCGAACAAGCCGCCGCTAAACTGGGCATCAGCGAGTTGAAGCCAGAAACCGCCGATCATCAGTTTTAATCGTCACAACCGGCCAGTGCAGACTGCGTGAAAACTACTGCGCTCGGTTATGCGGCGTTAAAAACAGGCTCGGACTGCTCATTTACAACTCGTAAACTCCGCGTCCTCGCCTGTTTTTTGCCTTGCCTAACCTTCGCTCGCTACGTTTTCACACAGCCTGAATGGGCGCCCTCTTATCGAGTCGGCGCCCGTTGGCATTTTGGATAGTCTCTATGCGTCACCCATCAATTACCCAACTCAGCTGCAGCCTAGCGCTGCTGCTCAGTCTGAGCGCTTGCGAGCAGTCGCCGGCACCGGCGGAGCCCGGCGAGACCCTCTCTGCCGGCAGCGCGACGGTACTGCGCAGCGATCACAACGCCTTCTCCCAGCCCTCGGCCAATCTCTCCGCGCTACGCCGCTTAGATTTTAGCGTCGGCAATAGTTTTTTCCGTAATCCGTGGGTCATCGCGCCCTCCACCACCACGGCGCGCGACGGCCTTGGCCCCTTGTTTAACACCAACGGTTGCCAGAACTGTCATATCAAAGACGGTCGCGGCCATCCGCCAGCGCCCAACGCCAGCAGCGCCACCTCGATGCTGGTGCGCCTGTCGATTAAACCAAGGGCTAGCGATGCGGCCATCCTTGAGCGCCAAGGGATAGTCCCGGAGCCGGTCTATGGCGGCCAGTTGCAAGACATGGCGATCCCCGGCGTACCGGCCGAGGGCAAGCTGCGCATCGACTACCAACTGTTAAACCTGCAGTTTGCCGACGGCACACCGATTGAACTGCGCCAGCCGCAGCTCAACATCAGCCAACTGGGTTACGGCCCAATGCACCCAGACACGCAACTGTCGGCGCGGGTCGCCCCACCGATGATCGGCTTAGGCCTACTGGAGGCCATTAGCGTCGCCAGCATCTTGGCCAATGCCGACCCTGAAGACCGCAATGGCGACGGGATTTCTGGCCGGGCTAACTGGGTCTGGGACGACGCCTTGGGTAAAACCGTGCTCGGCCGCTTTGGCTGGAAAGCCGGACAACCCAGCCTCAATCAACAAAATGCCCACGCCTTTGCCGGCGACATGGGCCTGACCAGCACCCTGCGCCCCTTTGACGACTGCACCCCGAGCCAAACGGCCTGTCGCAGCGCGATTAATGGCGGCACGCCAGAGGTCAGCGACTACATTCTCGGCCAAGTGCTGTTTTACAGTCGCAACCTCGGCGTACCTGCAAGGCGTCAGGTCGATGACCCGCAGGTACTGGCGGGCAAGGCCTTGTTTCAGCAAGCCGGCTGCACCAGTTGTCATAGCCCGCGTTTTACTACGGCGGCCAATGCCGCAGAGCCGGAGCTGGCCAATCAGTTGATTCGCCCCTACAGCGACCTGTTACTGCATGACATGGGCGAGGGTTTGGCTGACAATCGCGCAGAATTTCAAGCCAGCGGCCGTGAATGGCGCACCCCGCCCTTGTGGGGCATCGGCTTGACCGAAACGGTTAACGGCCACAGCCAGTTTTTGCACGATGGCCGCGCCCGCAATCTGCTCGAGGCAATTGTTTGGCACGCAGGTGAAGCCGAAGCGGCCAAGCAAGCCGTACTGCAGTTTGACCTGAAGCAACGCACGGCCCTATTGGCCTTTTTACAGTCGCTATAGTTTAGAAAACTGCCCGGAGCTCGCCATTTTGCGCACGCCTATTACCGCCCTACTCTTAGCCCTGAGCCTTAGCGCCTGCAGCCCAAGTGACCCGTTGCAGCAGACCAGCAGCGCCTTGGCCAGCGGCGTGCTGTTGCCCGCCTATAGCCATTGGTTGAGCAGCAATCAACAACTGGCCAGTTCCAGTCAAAGCTTTTGCGCCGGCAGCAGCGATCTCGCCGCCATGCGTCAAACCTGGCTGAACGCACAAAGCGCCTGGAGCGCCTTGCAACCGATGCTGGTCGGTCCCTTGAGTGAAGGTAACCGCGCCTGGCAGATACAGTTTTGGCCCGACAAAAAGAACTTAGTGGCGCGTCAGGTTGAAAGTTTACTGCAGGCCAATCCTGCACCCACACCCGCCGACCTCGACCAAGCCAGCGTGGTGGTACAAGGCCTGAGCGCCAGTGAATACCTGCTGTTTGATGCCGCCATCGACCTCAGCCAAGCGACGCAAAAAGCCCGCTACTGCCCACTGCTAATCGCCATAGGCGCGCACCAGCAGGCACTGGCCAGCGACATTCTCAGCCAATGGCAAAGCAGCGATGGCATGCTCGCGCAACTGCAAAGCTTCCCCAACACCCGCTACGCCGACAGCAAAGAAGCCATTACCGATGTGCTGCGCACTCAAGTAACCGGCCTTGAAGGCATGAAGAAAAAACTCGGCACCCCACTGGGCCGGCAAAGCAAAGGCCAACCGCAGCCATTTCAAGCCGAAGCCTGGCGCAGCAATGCCAGCTTGGGCAATCTCAGCGCCACGCTCAACGGTGCCGAACAACTCTGGTTGGGCAGCCACACCGACGGCCTGCGCAACCTGCTCGGCAGCCAACACCTTGAGCTGGCCCAACGCATCGACAACGCCTACCAAGACAGCCGCAAACAACTGGCTGCCCAACAGCAACCACTCAGCCAACTGCTCAGCACTGAGGCGGGCCGCGCCCAGCTCAATGCCCTGTACGACAGTTTAAATACCCTGCACCGCCTGCATGAAACCGAACTGGCCAAAGCCCTCGGCATTCAGCTGGGTTTTAACGCCAACGATGGCGACTGAGACAGATTGCCCATGCAACGACGACACTTTCTCGGCCTAAGCCTCGCCACTCTGGCCAGCGTCGCCGCCTTTAGTGGCTGGACGCTCAGCCGGCATAACCAGCAGCCCTTGCTGCTGTCGGCGCGCAATGATGCCGAGGGCCGGCACTTGGCGGTGGGTTACCGACTGGATGGCAGTCAGGCTTTCAGCACCCAAGTCAGCGAGCGCTGCCATGACGTGGTGGCCCATCCGTACTTACCACTGGCGTTGTTTGTCGGACGCAGGCCGAGCAGGCAAAGTTATTTAATCGATTGCCGCGATGGTCGCTTAGTGCAAACCCTGCACTCGCCCGCTGATCGACATTTTTATGGCCATGCGGTGTTTCATCACAGTGGCGAGTGGCTGTACAGCAGCGAAAACGACACCCGCGACCCCGGCCGTGGCGTGCTCGGGGTGTATCGCCTGAGCGAGGGGCAACTGCAGCGCCAGTCCGAACTCAGTACCCACGGGATTGGTCCCCACCAATTGCTCTGGCTACCCGACGGTGAAACCTTAGTGGTGGCCAACGGCGGTATTCGCACCGAAGCCGACAGCCGCGAGGCCCTCAACCTCGACGCCATGGAGTCGAGCTTGGTGCTGATGCAGCGCGACGGCACCTTGCTCAGCAAAGAACAGCTCCCCCAGCAACTCAACAGCATTCGCCACCTGGCCGTGGCCCGCGATGGCACCATCGTCAGTGGCCAGCAATATCAAGGCGAGCCCGGCGACAGCGCCGCACTGCTGGCCATTAAACGCCCCGGCCAGCCGCTACAAGCCTTCCCGCTAGGCGAGGCGCAGCGCCAAGCCATGCAGCAATACTGCGCCAGCGTGGCGATTAACGATGAACTGCGCCTGCTCGCGCTGACTGCCCCACGGGGTAACCGGCTGCTTATCTGGGACTTAGACAGCGCCGCCGTGCGCCTCGACGTGGCCCTGCCTGATTGCGCCGGCGTGGGCAGCGTGGCCGAGGGTTTTGTGGTCAGCTCGGGCACCGGTCGCTGCCGCCTCTACGACTGCCGAGGCGGGCAAGTGCTGACGCACGCCCTGCAATTGCCCGCTGGCCTGTGGGACAACCACCTACGCTTGGTATAAATAAATCTTGGCCACCTCAAGTTAGCTTTTCTCAAGCCGACCTATACTCTCAACAGCCCTAGGTTCCATGCACGCTCAAGTGCCGGACGGCTGACCGCTTTAGCATTTAATGAGAGGCTGCGACCATGTTCCTAAAACGCTCACTGCGCGCACAACTGCTGGCCCTCTTGGGCGGCAGCTTGCTGCTGATTTTACTGATAGCGCTGTCGTGCTTTAACTCCTTGTCCAATAGCCTGCAAGCCTACCAAAGCCTACTGCATGGCCCGGTTGACGCCTCGTTGATAATCGATGAAAGCAACATCGAGTTTAAAACCCAAGTTCAAGAGTGGAAAAACCTGCTGATTCGCGGACAAGATCCCGCCGCCTTCGACAAACACTGGAGTGCGTTTGAAAGCCAAGAGCGCAAGGTGCAAGACCTACTGGGTAAACTGGTCAAAGAAATCGACTTTGATAAGTCACTGCAAAGCCAAGTTGAGCGCCTGCGTAGCGAACATCAAAACCTTGGCAGCGCTTACCGTAAAGGCCGTGACGCCTTCGTGGCGGCCAGCCATGAGCCTAAGGCCGGCGATGTCGCGGTTAAAGGCATAGATCGCGCCACCAGCGAACAAATGACCGCCCTCAGTGCCCAGTTGCACACCCTCGCCAACGACCAAGCCAAAACCATCAACGCGGGCGCCGACAGCACCATTCTGTACGGCACTTTGATCATGCTGATTTCAGTCGTGGTCATCAGCGTGATCAGTCTGGGCCTGCTCAACAGCGTCGTGCTGGAACCCATCAAGCGCCTACTGGCGCACCTTGAGCAACTCAGCCGCGGCCGCATTGGCCAGCGCCTGCACAACCAGCGCGAAGACGAAATCGGCCGCCTAACCAATGCCGCTAACCTGCTGCGCGACTTCCTCGCCGAGGCCAGCCACGAACTGCAGCACAGCACCCAAGAGTTGGACAATGCCAGCGGTAACCTGAATGACATTTCCAACCTGATGACCCACGGCGTGCGCGAGCAGTTCAACCGCACCGACCAAGTGGCCACCGCCATGCAAGAGATGTCCGCCACCGCCCAAGAAGTCGCCCGTCACGCCGTAGAAGCCGCGCACGCAGCCGACGACGCCGACAGTTCGGCGCGCCAGAGCGACGGCGTGATGCAGTCCACCATCATCACCATTACCGGCATCCGCACCGAAATCGCCAACACCGCCGAGGTGATCCGCACCCTAGAGGCCGACAGCGGACGCATCGGCAAGGTGCTGGAAGTGATCCGTGGGATTGCCGAGCAAACCAACCTGCTGGCCCTTAACGCCGCCATCGAAGCCGCACGCGCCGGTGATGCCGGGCGCGGTTTTGCCGTGGTGGCCGATGAGGTGCGTAATCTGGCGAAGAAAACCGCCGACTCCACCGCCGAAATCAATCAAATCATCAGCACCGTACAAACTGGCGCGATCAACGCCGTACGGGCGATTGAAAGCGGCCAGAACCGCAGTGAAGAAGGCGTGGAGCAAGTCACCCAAGCGGGCGCCATGCTGCAACGCATCACCGGCGCGGTTGAAGCGATTCGCGACATGAACCGGCAAATCGCCACCGCCGCCGAGGAGCAAACCGCCGTGGCTGAAGATATCTCGCAGAACCTCACCGAGATCACCGCCATCGCCAACGCCAACCAAGAGAACGTCGAACGCACCCAAGCCGCCAGCAACAACTTGGCCGACCTCTCCAGCCAGCTAGGCAAAGTTAGCCAACGCCTGCAAGCCTAAGCCTTATGCTTCGCCACCCGCACGGGGTGGCGAAGCTGCTTTGCCCACTCAACTTGCTGTCGCGCAGAACCCAATGGTGGTGCCGCGGCGTAACTACGCAACAACCAACAGCCCAAAAACCTCGGGTGAATTAGCTTCGTAGGGTGGGTCGCGCCAAGCAGGCTCAAATCCCTGCTCGCACTCAGCGCGCGCGGTGTCCACCACGACTATCCACGCAGTCCTACGCAGCATTAAGCTGACAAAAAAGACAGTTTGTTGCCAAAAAGCGCCCTCGCAATCTTTTGCAAAGCTGCGTTTTTGACTCGCCCGGTACCCCGGCGTTAAGGTGCCATGCTTGTGCTTGCATCCATCGATTAAACCAAGGATTAGGACTATGTTACGCCGTCGCCTGCTGACTATGCTGAGTGTGGTTACCCTTGTGGTACTCGCCCTCGCCACCGCCAAATTCATCTCTATTTATCAGCAGATCCAACAGTTCAGCGCGCCGCCACCACCGATCGCCGTAAGCGCCACAACCGCCAGCGAGCAGTTATGGCAAAGCCGCCTGCCGGCCATCGGCAGTCTCAGGGCCTTGCAAGGTATCGACCTGACCGTTGAGGCCGCCGGCACAGTTAAGGCTCTAGAGTTTCGCTCCGGCGAAAAAGTCAGCCTTAATCAGCCACTGCTGCAGCTAGACAGCGCGGTCGAACAGGCCAGTCTGGCCACCGAGCAAGCCGAACTGGCCCTCGCAAGAGTGGAACATGAACGCGGCAGAAGCCTGCTAGAGCGTCAATCGCTGTCCAAAAGCGAGTACGACCGTTTAACCGCCAAGCTGCAAAAATCCATCACCCGGATAGCTCAGCTAAACGCCTTGCTGGAGCGCAAACGCATAGTTGCGCCGTTCGCTGGCACCATCGGCATTCGCCAAGTGGACGTGGGTGACTACGTCACTTCCGGCACGCCAGTGGCGACCCTGCAAGACCTGTCGAAACTCTATGTCGACTTTTTCCTGCCGGAGCAAAATGTGCCGCAACTGGCCCTCGGCCAACAGGTACGCATCAACGTGGCCGCTTATCCGGGCGAGGTGTTTAACGCCGAGATCGTCGCCATCAACCCGAAAGTCGAAATCAGTACGCGCAATGTGCAAGTGCGCGCCCTGCTCGCCAACCCGGACGCCAAGCTACTGCCCGGCATGTTTGCCAACCTGCACGTGTTGCTCGCCGCCCAAGCCAAGCAAATCGTAGTGCCGGAAACCGCCGTGACCTTCACCCTGTATGGCAACAGCCTGTATGTGGTGACAAGTAAAGAGCAGCCGGCGGCCGTTAACCCGTGCACCTCTAGCACCGGCCAACTGCTGTGCTGGTTAGGCTTAGCCAAAGCACCGGCGGCCCAAGAGCCACAGCCAGCGCTGGTGGTTGAACGCCGTTTTGTCAGTACCGGCGAGCGCCGCGATGGCTGGGTGATCATCAGCAAAGGCCTGAGCGCCGGTGAGCAGATCGTCACCTCGGGCCAGCTCAAACTGGATAACGGCAGCAGCGTTAGCTTGATCGCTGACAGCGCCCTGACCATTCCTGCGCCCGCCCCGGCCGCCGCCAACTGATTCGGCGCCTGCGCCAAGGAACCTTTAGCATGGCTTTTACCGATCCGTTTATCCGTCGCCCAGTCTTGGCGACGGTGGTCAGTTTGCTGATCATTTTGCTCGGCCTGCAGGCCTTCAATAAACTCACCATCCGCCAATACCCGCAGATGGAAAACGCCCTAATCACGGTCACCACCGCCTACCCCGGCGCGAATGCCGAGACCATTCAGGGCTATATCACCCAGCCGCTGCAACAGAGCCTAGCCAGCGCCGAAGGCATCGACTACATGACCTCGGTGAGCCGGCAGAACGTGTCGATCATCTCCATCTATGCGCGCATTGGCGCCGACAGCGACCGCATGTTCACCGAGCTCTTGGCCAAGGCCAGCGAGGTCAAGAACCAACTGCCGCCGAACGCCGAAGACCCGGTGCTAAGTAAGGAAGCGGCCGACTCCTCGGCGCTGATGTATGTCAGCTTTTACAGCGACGAGCTGAGCAACCCACAGATTACCGACTACCTGTCACGGGTGATTCAACCCAAGCTGGCCACCTTGCCCGGCATGGCCGAGGCGGAAATTCTCGGTAACCAAGTGTTTGCCATGCGCCTGTGGCTGGACCCGGTGAAACTCGCCGCCTTCGGCCTAACCGCCGATGACGTCAGCGAGGCGGTGCGTAAATACAACTTTCTCTCTGCCGCTGGCGAAACCAAGGGCCAATATGTCGTCACCAGCATCAACGCCGAAACCGAGCTTAAAACCCCCGAGGCCTTTGCCGCCATACCACTGAAGACCTTGGGCGATCGCCGGGTGCTGATCAGCGACGTGGCGCGGGTGGAAATGGGCGCCGAAAACTACGACTCAATCAGCTCCTTCGACGGCATTCCCTCGGTGTATATCGGCATTAAGGCCACGCCCAGCGCCAACCCGCTGGACGTGATCAAAGAAGTACGCAAGGTCATGCCGCAATTGACCGAGCAACTACCACCGAATCTAAAAGTGGCCATCGCCTACGATGCCACTCAATTTATTCAGGCCTCGATCGACGAGGTAATCAAAACCCTGTTTGAAGCGGTGCTGATCGTCATCGTAGTGGTGTTCTTATTTTTAGGCGCCTTCCGCTCGGTGCTGATCCCGGTGATCACCATCCCGCTGTCGATGATCGGTGTGCTGTTTTTCATGCAGCTGATGGGTTACTCGATCAACCTGCTGACCCTACTGGCGATGGTGCTGGCGATTGGCTTGGTGGTCGACGATGCCATCGTCGTGGTGGAGAACATTCACCGGCACATCGAGGAGGGCAAAACCCCGTTTGATGCCGCCATCGAAGGCGCCCGTGAAATCGCCGTGCCGGTGGTCACCATGACCATCACCCTGGCGGCGGTGTACGCACCCATTGGTTTTCTCGACGGATTAACCGGTGCGCTGTTTAAAGAGTTCGCCTTAACTTTGGCCGGCGCGGTGGTGATTTCCGGCATAGTCGCCCTGACCCTGTCGCCGATGATGTGTTCGGTGCTACTGCGCCACGAAGAAAATCCCTCAGGTTTCGCCCATCGCCTCGACCAACTGTTTGAGCGCTTAAAACAACGCTATCAGCGCGCCCTGCACACCACCTTGGATACTCGCCCAGTGGTGCTGACCTTTGCCGCCATAGTGCTGTGCCTGATTCCTTTGCTGCTGATGTTTACCGAAAAAGAACTGGCCCCCGATGAAGATCAAGGCATCGTATTTTTGATCGCCACCGCGCCACAACCGACCAACCTCAACTACCTAAATGCCTATACCGAGCAGTTCGTCAAAATCTTCAAGGAGTTCCCGGAGTACTACTCATCGTTCCAAATTAACGGTTTTAACGGCGTGCAGTCGGGCATTGGCGGTTTCTTGCTTAAGCCTTGGGACGAGCGCAGCCGCACGCAAATGGAGATTTTGCCCGAGGTACAAAAACGCTTAGCGCAGATTCCCGGCCTGCAGATATTCGGCTTTAACCTACCGGCGCTGCCCGGCACCGGCGAAGGCCTGCCGTTCCAATTTGTGATCAACACGCCCAACGATTACCAGTCGCTGCTGCAAGTCACCGAGCGGATCAAAAAACGCGCCCAAGAGTCGGGCAAATTCGCCTTTCTCGACGTTGACCTAGCCTTCGACAAACCCGAAGTAGTGGTCGAGATTGACCGCGAGAAAGCCGCGCAAATGGGCGTTTCCATGCAGGATTTGGGTGGCACCTTGGCCACCTTACTCGGCGAAGGTGAGATCAACCGCTTCACCATCGACGGCCGTAGCTACAAGGTGATAGCTCAAGTCGAGCGCGCCTACCGGGACAATCCCGAATGGCTAAACAGCTATTACGTGAAGAACCTCGACGGCCAGATGCTGCCGCTATCAACCCTGATTAAAGTGCACGACCGCGCGCGACCCACTCAGCTGAATCAGTTCCAACAGCTCAACTCGGCCGTCATTCAAGGCTTTCCCACCGTCAGCATGGGCGATGCGATCGACACCGTACGGCAAATTGCCATAGAAGAAGCGCCGCCTGGCTACGCTTTCGACTATGCCGGCGCCTCACGCCAATACGTGCAAGAAGGCAGCGCGCTGTACCTGACCTTCGCCATCGCTCTGGCCTTGATTTTCTTGGTGCTGGCAGCGCAGTTCGAGAGTTTCCGTGACCCACTGGTGATTCTGGTGACGGTGCCGCTGTCGATCTGCGGGGCGTTAATCCCGCTGTTCTTGGGTTTCTCCAGCATGAATATCTACACCCAGGTCGGGCTGGTGACGTTGATTGGTTTGATTACCAAGCACGGCATCCTGATCGTCGAGTTCGCCAATCAACTGCGCCGCGACAAAGGCTTAAACCGCCGCGAGGCCGTCGAGGAGGCTGCGGCAATCCGCTTGCGGCCGGTACTGATGACCACTGCAGCCATGGTGTTCGGCATGCTGCCGTTGATACTCGCCAGCGGCGCCGGCGCGGTCAGCCGCTTCGATATCGGCTTGGTGATTGCCACCGGCATGTCGGTGGGCACCCTTTTCACCCTGTTCGTCCTGCCATGCGTCTACAGCCTGCTGGCCAAACCTGACCCCAGCCCAACAGCGCCACACCTAGCACAGCACTAAGGCTCAACCGCAGAAACTAAAAAGCCCCGATCTCGGGGCTTTTTAGCAAGCAGGCTCGGCAATGTCACCAAGCCTGCTCACAAGCCATTAACACTGCGCCCAAACGCCGCCTCATAGCCCTGCATAAACGCTTGCCACTGCGTAACACTCCAAGCGCAATGACGCTTGATCTGTTGAATATCATGCTTTGCCGCGCGCTTAGCCGTGATGCTTTTGCGGCTTTTTTCTAAGTCGAGCAAGGCAATTTCGATCTGCTCACCCTGAACACGGATAAATACGTGCTTCATCCGCAGACAACCATGCTGCCAGCGCCCCAAGTTAAAGCGTGCCAAGCAAGCGCCAACTTC